>JBDTRO010000074.1:0-7466 GCA_039931635.1 Betaproteobacteria bacterium
AACTTGACCGTAGTAACCACTGCCGCCGGCGGCGTGGCAACGGGTCTGGTCAACCTGACGGGCGGCGGCGTGCTCAATATCGCGGGCACTGTCAACAACGGCGGCACCGTGACGATCCAGACCGGCACCTTCAACGTCACGGGAGCCTCGTCGAACTACAACAACAACAGCGGGGTCGTGATCGCCACCACGACGATCACGACCGGCGCGCTCAACCTCTCGGGGGATACGCCCACGCTAAGCAATGCCGCCACCAACACCATGTCGATCAGCACCACGGGGACCATCACTGTCGGCAATACGACCACCAAGACCGGCATCCTCACGAATGCCGGCACGCTGACGCTCACCAATGCCGGCACGGTCAACGCCAACGGAAATTTCACCAGCACCGGCACCTTCACAGTCACCGGCGTGACCGCCGGATTGCTCAATCTGCGCGGCGCTGCGTCGACCATCGACGGCACCTTCAACCGCGGCGGCGGCACGGTGACGATGAATGGCGGCGTGCTGCAGACGCTGACCGGGACTGCGCTGACGACATCGCCAGGCGGGCTGTTCAACCTGACCATCGACAATTCGAACGGCGTGACGCTCGGCAACAGCGTCCGGGTCAACAACGTTCTGACCTTCACGCTCGGCAACATCGTGACCGGCGCGAACATCGTGATCAGCCTGCCCTCCTGCATCGCCGCGAGCGTCGCGCGCACGAGCGGCCATGTGCAGGGCAACCTGCAGAAGACGGTTCCCGTCGGCTCGCCCTCCTGCAGTTTCGAGGTCGGCACGGGCGCGATCTATGCGCCGATCAGCGTGGTCTACGCGACGGTGAGCCCGGCGGGCTCAACCATCGCCTCGACCACGGCTGGAGAACACCCTTCGATCGACGACTCGACCATCCCCGACACGGTGGATGTCAGCCGCTACTGGACCCTGACCCACCAGACCATGACCGCGGGGACCTACGACGCGACCTTCAACTTTGACCCCTCGGACGTGGACGTCGGCGCAGACACCAGCACCTTCATCGTGCAGCGCTTCAGCCCGGCTGCTCCTGCGGCAGGCGCGTGGTTCCCGACCACCACCGGCACGAAAACGGCCACCAGCACGCAAGTGACCGGGCTGGCGATCGGCGAGTTCGGCGATTTCGCCATCGGCATCGACAGCGCACTGGTCACCACCATCGGCCGGTTCAACGCCTTCGAGACGACCACCGACCTCTCGGGCGATCCGCTCGGCCAGCTCGGACGCATCTTTACCAAGATCGCCGGCGTCGCCGCGCCCGGCGGCATCACGGTCACGATGATCGCCATCAACGGCGCCAAGAACGCCGTCCAGACCGGGTTCAGCAACACCGCGAACGTGGAATTGTGGGACGCAACCAACAATACCGGGACCGAAACGAATGGCTGCAAATCCAACTGGGTGAAGATCAAAGACCTCGCCGACGCGACCTTTGTCAACGGCGTGGCGGCCTATACCTTCACCGAGGCAGAAGTGTACCCGCACGCCCGGCTGCGCATTCGGCGCGGCGCGGCGGCGCGCTACGGCTGCTCGGTGGACGGCTTCGCCATCCGGCCCTGGAAGTTTTCGGCGTTCAGCGTCACCGACACCGACGCGCTCTCCGCCGGGACCGGCCGGACGCTCAACGAGACCACGGCATTCGGCGCCGTCACGCACAAGGCGGGCCGCCCGTTCACGGTGCGCGCGACCGCCATCAATAGCGACGGCGCGACGACCACGCTGTACGCGGGCACGCCGAACGTCGTGCCCTCCGTTTGCGCGGGAGCGCTGTGCACCGCGACCACCGGCACGGCGACGGTTTCCGCTGCGTTCTCGGCCGGCACGCTGACCGACAACACCGCGACCTACAGCGACGTCGGCGCCTTCGGCATGAAGCTGAGCGACCTTTCCTTTGCCTTCATCGATTCCGGCGGCAGCGAGCCGGACCTGCGCGAGATCGCTTCCGACGTCCTCGACGTGGGCCGCTTCGTGCCGAACCATCTGACGGTATCGCTTAACGCCCCCACGTTCACCACCGCCTGCGCGGGAGGTTCATTCACTTACCTCGGGCAGGTCTTCAACTACGGCACGGCGCCGGTGGCGACCGTAACGGCGCGGAATTTTGCCGGCAATCCAACGACGCTGTACGCGGGTACCTGGTGGCGCATCTCGAATGCAAGCCTGACCGGCAAGAGCTACACGACGGCCACCGGCACCCTCGACCTGGGCACGCTACCCTCGCCGGATCCCGTCATCGCGCAGTCAGGATCGGGCGTCGGCACCCTGACCTTCGCCTCCAGCTCCGGTCCCGGCACCGGCATCGCCTTCACGCGCTCGACCACGACGCCGGTTGCGCCTTTCAACGCCGACATCAGCCTGGCGATCAACGTGATTGACGACGACGGCGTGGTGTACGAGTCGCCTGTCGGCACCAACGCCAACCCGGCGCGCTTCGGTGCGGCGACAGCGGGCAACGGCATCGCGTTCACTTCCGGCAAGCAGATGCGCTACGGGCGGCTGCGTCTGGGCAACGCTTCGGGGACGGAAAAGCTCGATCTGGCCGTGCCGCTGGTGGCGCAGTACTGGAGCGGCACCGGCTTCGCGACCAATACCGCCGACGGCTGCACCACGCTGTCCGCCTCCAACCTCGCCTTCAGCGCCTACACCGGCGGCATCACCGGGTCCAACATGGGCGCGGCCAACATCAGCCTGGGCGGCGCCTTCGCCTCGGGCATCGGCAGCCTGAAGCTGATCAAGCCGACGACGCCGGTACCCACGACCTCGGGCGCGGCCACGCTGACGCTCAACCTGGCGGCGGAATCCAAGTCCTATCTGAAAGGCAACTGGGGTGTCGCCACATTCACCGCGGACCCGGGCGCGCGCGTCTCCTTCGGCAGCTTCAGCGCGCAGCCGAGGCAATTCATATTCTTCCGCGAAAACTACTGAACCCTTTCATTCGGTAAGCGTCAGGCTCAGCTGGCGTTCGACATAGGTCCCCGCGGTCGTCACGGTCGGACAGGCCGCCTCGTTGCAGGCATTGGAAACGATGCTGTAGGCCCGGATCGATGAGCCGCCTTCGCTCAGCCCCGCGCTGGTGCAAGTCACCGTGGCCGCGAACCCGGACAGGTTCGAACCGAACGTCAGGGTATTGGTCGCCGTGAAACCGGGCCCGGTATCGCAGGTGGCCTTGAAGCTGCCCGCGCGAATGACATGGAATGCGCCCCATTCGATGCCCGCGCGCGCGGCCTGGTAGGCACGCGCCGAATTGAAGTCTGCCGCCGAAGCGGCCTGCGACGTGGTGGACACCGTTGTCAGGTAGGCGACCAGACCGGCCAGCACCACCAGCAGGAACACGGCCGCGATGACCAGGAACCCGCGCTGGCGATGCCGACGAGCCAGTGAAAAGGATCGCTTCACGGCAGGTTGTTCACGTGAACTGCGTGATAGAGGTTGACCGTCTCGGCATCGCCGCGCGAATCCTTCACGCTGAGCTGCAGCGCCATGGTCACCAGGCCCGCGCCCTGGGCGCCGATGCTGGCGTCGTAGCTGATGGTGCACGCCGTGACGCCGCTCGCCAGCAGCGCACTGCTGCCAGTGGAAAAGGAGGTCGGCTGCGCGGCCGAGATGGTGTAACCCCAGCGGCGCGTCAGCGTGCCCGCGACGGGATCGCAGACGTAGCTTACCGGCCCCTCGATGATGAAAAAGCGCCGGCCCGGTGAATCGTAGGCGAAAGTGTTGCTGGCGAAATTGATCCGGTCCTCGCCCGCGCCGGCGACCGCCGTCGCCACCTGGCTCTTGTTGCCCCCGGTACCGGCGAATTCATAGGCGTTCGCGCTCGCAGTCCCCGGCGGGAGGTTGTACACCACCACGTAGTCGCTCGCCGTCACCTGCGCGATGTTCGGAATGTTGCCGATGGTCTTGAAGCAGGTGTCGGTCGCGGAAAAACTGAGCACGTCCTCGTCGGGCGTGCTGCCGGCGCCACTGGGACAGGTGTTGGTGGCCGCGGCGTCGCTCTCGGCGCGGTAGCGGCCGCCGGTGCGCACCAGCATGAACTCCAGGTAGGTGGCGCCGCCCGAGGTGGTGACGCGCGCGCTGTTCGGTAGCGCGAGGCGGACATCGCGGCCCATGCGCCGCAGCGCGGTGTCGGCGGTGTCGGCGAGCGCGGCGCGGCGACTGGAATCGATGTATGAACGAACTGGCTGGACAAAATTGACCATCAGCGCCGCGAGGATGCCGACCAGCGCGATCGTGATGGCGAGCTCGATCAGCGTGAAGCCGGCGCTGTGCCACCTGCGGGCGGAGGGGGCCTGCCTCATGGCAGCGTGTTCGGCGCGTAGCGGGCGCGATACCCATCGAGCGTCGTCGACACGCTCCCGGGTCCGGTGACGGTGATGCTGATGCGCAGCGCATCGTCGTCCAACGGCAGGCCGAGCGACGTGCCCGCCCGGGTTACGGCGACGGACGCCGAATATGCGCCGAGCCCCGCGATCGTCGTGCCGGTGCTGTCGTCGATTCCCGGCCCCATCGCGAAACCGTGATAGTCGCTTACGTTGTCGAACGGCGTGGTGGTGCTGGTGCGGGTCTCGCCCGCCTCCGGCCCGATCGTCACGTCCTCGCGGTTGGCGGCGACGGCACAACCGGTGCTGTCCGCCGCGGTGGCCGCGTTGGCGTCGTCCGGATCGCAGTAGGTGAACGGCTTGAGCATGATTTCATCCATCAGCGACTCGGCGATCGCGAGCACCTGCTTGCGCACCTGCGGGTCGGCGCTCGCGGCGGTGATGGTGTTGAACGCCGCGAACAGGCCCGCCAGCGCCACGCCGACGATGACGATGAAGACGATCAGCTCGACCAGCGTGACGCCGCGGGACCTAGTGGACATAGCCGGTCTCGGCCTCGACGGTGATCTCGCGCGCCACATCGCCGGTAATGGTGATAATCGTGCCGGCGCTCGGTTTGCCGAGTGCGTTGAACGAAATGATGACGGCGGATAGCGAGACACCCGTGGGCGCATTGTAGGAAAACGCGTTGGTGCCGGGCGGTTCGTGCACCGCCGATGCGCACGTCGAATCGGTGTAGCAGAGCTTGATGTTGCTGGGTGGGCCGACGGTTGTGACCACGAACACCGTGCGACGCTGGCTGACCGCAACTTTCTGCGCGTAGCGCACCATCGCCGCGGCGCGGTTCGCGAAACCCTCGGTATCGAAACTCTGCGTGTTGATGCGCGAGATGGCGAACGCCGAGAGGATGGTGACGATGACGATGACCACCACCAGCTCGGTGAGCGTGAAGCCACCTGCAGTCCTGCGTGACGCTTTCATTGCGGCTTGCCCGGCGCGCCCGGCAACTTCAACTCCGCGGCGAGGCCGCGCGCCATCTCGGTGCCGGGGTGCCGCTCGAGCATGCGGCGCGCGATCTGCTGCGCTTCGTCCTGGCGTCCCAGGTACTCGAGAGAGAGAGCGCGTTCCGCCTGCGCGGGGAGCGAATAGGGTCGCAGCCTCACCGCCTCTCCGGTCCATTCCAGGATCTCGCGCTCCGAGCGACCTTCGAACAGTTCTGCATGCGTCCGGCGCAGCCGCGCGCGCTCGAGGAAATTCACGATCTGGTAGGGGTCGGTACGCATGCCATCGGCAAACAGCATATCCGCTTTCGCCGCGAGCATCCGGTCGCGCGCTTCCACCGCCTGGTCGCGCCAGATTGTTCCCTCCACCCAGTAGTGCGCCGCATTGCGCGGCTCGAGCCGGCGCGCAACCGACTGCCAGTAGAGCGCGCTGTCGGCCCGTCCCGACAGCAGTTCCGCGACTGCCCTGTTCCCGGCGGCCTCCGCGAGCATGGGCTGCGAGAGCCAGGCGAGTCCGGCAACCGTGACAGTGCGCACAATCAGAGGCGTGCGGAGCGGCCCAAAGTGACCACCGGCGCGCGCCAGCATGGATGCCAGGCGCTCGCTGCTGCCCGCATCAGCGGCAAGCGCACCCAACCACATTCCCAGAATCAGCAGCAGGAACGGGATCCACAGCGGGAAATCCACCAGCGCATGCGTGAGGATGCCGGTCAGCGCAGCGCCGCAGACAAACGGCAGGGAGTCAGCGCTCCCTGCGCGGCGCGCGCGGGCGACCATTGCCGCGGCGACGCCGACGACAGCCCCCAGCAGCGCGAGCCCCACCAGGCCGAATTCGACCCAAGTCTGCAGATAATCGCTGTGCACGAAGATGAACGAGTGCCCCATGTCCAATTTGACCGGCTTGTGCATCTCATAGAGGAACCTGAACATGTCGGCGCCATAGCCCGTCAACGGGTGGTCCGTGACGAGGTCCAATGCCACTTCGTAAATGTCGATCCTGTAAGAGGTGCCGCGCGACACGACAGTTTCGCCGAATGTGTCGGCAAGACCAGCCCGCGACGCATCGCCTAGCAGCGGTATAAGGCGCAACGCCGCCGAAAACGCGATGAACACCCACAGCAGGCCCGCGATCAACCGCAGCCAGGGCTCTCTCCCTTCGCGCGTGCGCGGAACGCCTAGGTACCAGACAATGAAGGCGAGTCCGGCCAGACCGGCGACCCAGCCGCCGCGGCTCTCCGTCGCGAGCAGGCCCGCATACAGCCAGAGCGCTGCCGCGAAAACCTGCCATCCGCCGCGCCCGGTGACCGTCAGCGCGATCAGCGGCAGCAGGAAAAGATTGATCGCGGAGGCAAAGGTGTTCGGCGTAATGAAGGTCGCCGCAGCGCGCTGCGGATTGATGGACAGATGCAAAAAGCCGATGAAGAACTGCAGCAGCCCGAGCAGCACCAGAACTGCGAGCAGCTCCACTCCGTAGCGGAATAGACGAATGAGCGCCTCGCGCTCAAGCGTCGCGGCTACGACAAAGCCGCCAAGCAACGCCAGCGGCCGGTAGAGGGCGTCCACGCTGTAGCCAGGCGCGATAAACGCGGCGCTGAAAAATAGCCAAGCACAGTAGAGCGCGACGGCAGCAACGAGCCAATTCGCCGGCAGCGCCTTGGCCGGCGCTGCCCAGAACGCAAAGACCAGCAATGCCAGCGCGCCCCAGCGGTAGGCATTTCCCTGCAGCAGCGCCGCCGCGAGCAGGCACAGGGCAGCGCAAAAAATAAAAAAAAGGGAGAGCCGAGCGGCCCTCCCCTTCCCATCCCGCAAATACTCTCCCCAGCTCAGCTGCAATATTCTGAAAGGTCGACTGTCGCGCTGGCCGCCGGGGTGCCGACATAGGTGACGGTCGCCGACGCGCAGGTGCCCGCATAAGTAAGATTCGCATCCGGCACGATATTGCCCTGGATCGTTCCTATCGACTGCTTGTTTCCCTGAAACTTGGCAAAGGTGATGACCGCGGCGGACAGCATCGCCGCTTTCCCGCCGTTCACCACCGCCTGCTTGGCGTCGCCCGTGAGGTCCTGGAACTTGGGAAACGCGACCGCCGCGAGGATGCCGAGGATCACGATGACCACCACCAGTTCGA
>JBDTRO010000075.1:0-3901 GCA_039931635.1 Betaproteobacteria bacterium
TTGGTGAAGCCGGATTTCGCGTACTGGTGCAGGCAGCCGATCATGTAGCGCGTAAGAAAAGCGGCGTGCGTAGACACATCGGCATCGGAGGGCTTGGCGCCGCCATCAGCACCCGGTGAACGCAGCGCCTGCTTGAGTGTGGATTCGAAGCGCTCGTAGAACTGGTTCATGCGCGCCTGCAGCCGCTCGTGCTCGCCGACCAGAGCGTCGCCAGTCATCACGCGCACCATCCCGGGATTCTTCTCGGCGAACGAAAGCAGCATCTCGACCAGCTTGGCTGCCTGCTGGCCGCCGTCGGTTTCGTCCTGCGCGATCTTGTTGGCCACCGTGAATACCGAGCTCTCGATGAACTCGATCAGGCCTTCGTACATCTGCGCCTTGGACGCGAAATGGCGATACAGCGCGGCCTCCGAAACGTCGAGTTTCTCGGCGAGCGCTGCGGTCGTGATTTTCCCCCACTTCGGCTGCTCGAGCATCTGGGCCAGGGCCTTCAGAATCTCGAGCCGCCGTTCCCCTTTGACGCGCGGCATGGGGAAATTCTACGCCTTAGTGTGAGTAGCGGAACACGAGCCTTGGCAGTTCCGTGACTGATTTGACGCGCAGGTCGGCGAACGGCATGCGACGCGCTTCGCCGCTCACCCAGACTGTTGACATGCCGAGTCTTTTCGCGGCACGCAGGTTCTCCGGCATGTCGTCAATCAGCGCGCAGCGGTGTGCATCCAGGTTGTGCGCCCGCAGCAGTACCCGGAACCCCTGGAACGCGGGCTTGGGCCGGTAGCGCGTGTTCTCGATGGTGTAGACCGCGTCGAACCAGCGCGCCACGCCCAACGCGCGCAGCACTTCCTCGACATAGTGGCGCGGCGCGTTGGAGAACACGAGCCGCTTGCCCTCGAGACGCGCGAGCGCGTGGCCGAGCGCGTTCTCGCCGATCACCATCGCGCCCAGTTCCGGGAACTGGTGCGTTTCGCGGATGAATTTTTTCGGATCCTCGCCGTAGTGCCGCACCAGCCCGCGCATGGTCGTGCCGTAGCGCTCCCAGAAGAAACGCCGCATCGCGTTCGCGCCTTCCTCGTCCAGGTCGAAGCGGCGCCGCAGCCAGGCGTTCATCTGCTCGTGCATCGACGGAAAGATCTGCGGTCGCGCGTCGTGCAGCGTGTTGTCGAGATCGAAGATCCACACCCGCCGGGACGGCGGGTACTTCATGATACGCATTTGAATTCGCTACTTGCTGCGGATCAGGGTGCCGACGCCGGTGTCGGTCAGCACTTCCAGCAACAGCGCATGCGGCACGCGGCCGTCGATGATGTGGCAGGACTTCACGCCGGCGCGCGCGGCATCGAGCACCGAGGCGATCTTCGGCAGCATGCCGCCGGAAATCACGCCCTTGGCCACCAGGTCGTCGATTTTCTTCGGCGTCAGGCCCGAGAGCAGCTTGCCTTCCTTGTCGAGCACGCCCGGCGTGTTGGTGAGCACGATCAGCTTTTCGGCGCGCAGGATTTCGGCCAGCTTGCCGGCCACCAGGTCGGCGTTGATGTTGTAGGTGGTGCCGTCCGCGCCAGTGGCAATCGGCGCCACCACCGGGATGAATCCCGCCTGCTCCAGCGCGGCGATCACCATCGGGTCGATGGCGTCGATCACGCCGACCTGCCCGATATCGATCTTGCTGTCGTCCTTGTCCGAGGGCAGCAGCAGCTTGCGCGCGCGGATGAAGGCACCGTCCTGGCCGGTGAGGCCGACGGCCTTGCCGCCCGCCTGGTTGATCAGCTCGACGACTTCCTTGTTCACCTGGCCGCCGAGCACCATCTCGACCACGTCCATGGTTGCCGCATCCGTCACGCGCATGCCCTGCACGAACGTACCCTTCATGCCGAGGCGCGCGAGCGCGGTCTCGATCTGCGGGCCGCCGCCGTGCACCACCACCGGGTTCATGCCGACGAGTTTCAGCAGCACCACGTCGCGCGCAAAATCTGCCTTCAGGACCTCGTCGGTCATGGCGTTGCCGCCGAATTTCACCACGATGGTCTTGCCGTGGAAGCGCTGGATGTAGGGCAGCGCCTCGGCGAGGATGCGCGCCTTGTCCGCTGCTTGGGTGTCGTGGCCGGCCGGTGCGTTCATGGACTCACCGATTGTACAAAGAAAAGGGCCGGCCAAGCCTCGCCGGCCCTTCGCAACCGCAAACAGCGCCGATTACTGGATGGCGATCGACTTGCGGGCCGCCGCCGCCTTCTTCGGCAGCGTCAGCTCGAGCACGCCGTCGCGGAACTTCGCTTCCGCTTTCGCCTCGTCCAGCTCCTGCGGCAGCGAGAAGCTGCGCGACACCTTGCCGAAGCTGCGCTCGGTGTGCAGCAGACGGTCGCCCTCGACCACTTCCTTTTCGCGCTTCACTTCCGCGGACAGCGTCACCTGCGCGCCGTCGATCGCCACCTGGATGTCTTCCTTCCTCACCCCGGGCAGATCGGCGGTCACCAGATACGCGCCATTCCTCTCGCTCACATCCACTTTCAACCGGGGCGCCTCGGGCGCGTGCCTGCCGTCGTAGGACACCGGTCGCACGAAATACCCCTTGAACAAATCGTCCACGAGGTCGTTGAACGGATCAAATCTCGCAATATTGGCCATGAAAGCCTCCTGTCAAAGTCGATGCAGCTAAGATGGGGTTCCTCCTCATGGATTCAAGCCCCCCGCCGTCCCCCGTCAATTTCCGCAAGCAAATCGAGGGCTTGCGTCCCTACCTGCTGCGCTACGCCCGCCTGCAGCTGCGGGACGCGGCGGCCGCGGAGGATGCCGTCCAGGAGGCGCTGCTGGCGGCGCTCGCGGGGGAAGCGAACTTCGCCAACCGCTCCAACCTGCGCACCTGGCTCACCGGCATCCTCAAGCACAAGATCGTGGACACGATTCGCCGCCAGAGCAGGGAACGGCCGGCGTCTGACCTGGAGCCCGACGGTGATGCGGCCGATTTCGAGGCCCTGTTCGACCGGCGCGGCCATTGGGAAGAAGCGCCCGCCGCATGGGAGCAGCCGGAAGGATCTCTGCAGCAGAAGCAATTCTTTTCCGCGCTGGAGGCCTGCCTGCGCGCGCTGCCGGAGCGCACTGCCCGGGTCTTCATGATGCGCGAGCACCTCGGCATCGAGACGTCAGAAATCTGTAAGGAACTCGGGATCACCGCGACCCACTGCTGGGTAATGCTGCACCGTGCCCGCATGGCGTTGCGCCTGTGTCTGGAAATTAACTGGTTCAAGAAATAATGCTGCTTTCGTGCAAAGAGACCGCGCGCCTGCTGTCCCAGGGCGAAGACCGCAAGCTCGGGTTCGGCGAGCGGGTCGCGCTGCGCGTGCATCTGGCGATCTGCGATGGCTGCCGCAACGTGAACACGCAATTCCGGTTTCTGCGTCTAGCCGTGAAGGAGCTGGCCCAGGATGGAACCGACTGAGTCGCAGTGCGCGGCTTGTGGCGCCGCGGATGCCTGTGCAAATCATGCCTCCTCGATGCGCTGCGGGCGGCGCGCCAGCGCGAACACGAGCAAACCCAGCAGGGCGACCGTGCAAACGATCATCGGTCCCGAAGGCAGATCGAACGCGAGTGACGCGAGCAATCCCAGGGCATAGCCGAGCGCACCGATCGCGTAGCCCCTTGCGAGCCGGTGACGGCGCGAATACCAGGTCGCGAGCGCCGGAACAACGAGGGTGATGAACACAAGGAACAGTCCCACCAGTTGAACGGAGATCGTGACCACGCAGGCGAAGATTGCGTAGAACCCGATCCTGCCGAGCCGCTCGCCGGCGCCGAACCACAGTGCGAGGCTCGCGGCGTAGGCGATCGCCACGAGCGGCAACTGCGCCGGATTGGCCCAGAGGATCTGGCCGACCAGCAGGTCCTTGAGGTGCTCGCCGCCGTGCGGATT
>JBDTRO010000076.1:0-25518 GCA_039931635.1 Betaproteobacteria bacterium
ACGCGGAATTCAAGGCCTACGAGAACGTGGCGCAGGCGATGGGCGGCGCGATGAGTACCACCGGCGTGCCGGACGGCCCGCCCTTCGTCACGGGCGCGCAGATCGGCGATTCGGGCACCGGCCTGCATCTGGCCATCGGCCTGCTCGCGGCGCTGCGCCAGGCCGAGATGACCGGCAAGGGGCAGTACGTCGAGGTGGCGATGATGGACGGCGTGATGAATCTGTGCCGCGTGAAATTCCGTGACCACCAGCGCCTCAACCACGGCGGCCTGCCCGAGTACTCGGTGCCGACCTACCAGAACATGGGCGACGTGCCGCGCGCGGGCAACGATTCAGGCGGCGGCCAGCTCGGCAACGCGATTCACTGCAAGCCGCACGGCCCCAACGACTGGCTCTACGTGGTGGTGCAGGAGGCGGTGTGGGAAGACCTGGCCAGGCGCGTCGGCCCGGACGTAGGTATGCCCGACATGGCTTCCAATCCGCAGCTCGCCACCATCGCCGAGCGGCGCAAGAACCAGCAGCTGATGTGGACGCTGATCAACAAATTCGCGGAGAAATTCACCAAGCGAGAGCTGATGGCGATCCTGAACCCGCTCGATGTTCCCTGCGGCCCGATCATGAGCACCACCGATCTCGCCACCGACGAGCACGTGCGCGGCCGCGACATGTGGGTCGAGCTCGACCACCCACAGCGCGGCAAGTGGTGGAACGTCGGCATGCCGATCAAACTCTCGGCCTCGCCCGCGGTGATCAGGCGCTCGCCCACGCTGGGCGAGCACACCGACGAGATCCTCCAGGAAGTTCTGGGTTACCAGCAAGAGAGAATTTCCACGCTGAAGAGCGCCGGCGCATTCAGCCTGCCGCCCAAGAGAGCCACCTGATGAAAATCGCCATCGTAGGCCAGCAGGATTTCGGCAAGGCCGTGCTCGATGCCTTCCTCGCGCGCGGCGATGCGGTCGCGGGTGTATTCTGCGCGCCCGAGAAGCCGGGCTCCCGGCCCGACGTGTTGAAGGTCGCGGCGCAGGAGAAAGGCGTGCAGGTGTTCCAGTTCCCGGGCCTCAAGACGCCGGAAGCAAAAGAGGCGCTGAAGAAGCTGGATGTCGAGATCGGCATCATGGCCTTCGTGCTGCAGTTTGCGCCGCAGGATTTCGTGACCATTCCCACGTACGGCACAATCCAGTACCACCCCTCGCTGTTACCCAAGTACCGCGGGCCCAGCTCGATCAATTGGCCGATTTCGCGCGGCGAGCCGAAAACCGGGTTGACCATATTCCGTCCCACCGACGGCCTGGACGAAGGCCCCGTGATCCTGCAGAAGGAGATCGCGATCACGCCCGACGACACGCTGGGTACCGTCTACTTCGACCGCCTGTTCCCGATGGGCGTGCAGGCGATGCTGGAGGCCGCGGACCTGGTGGTCGCCGGCAAGCACCGGGAACTGGCGCAGGACGAATCCCAGGCGACCTACGAGGGCTGGTTCCGGGATGGCGAGGCGCGCATCAACTGGGCGAATCACGTGGACGTGGTCTACAACCTGATCCGCGGCTGCAATCCGGCCCCGGGCGCCTGGACCACCCTGAACGGCGTCAAACTGCAGGTTTTTGACTGCAAGAAGCTGCCGGTGCGAACCTTTGGCGCGGTCAAGGGCAAGATCGGCGAGGTCGTCGAATGCGGTCCCGCCAGCTTCCAGGTCACGGCCCAGGGCGGCCGCATCGAGGTGCTGCGCGCCAAACTGGGTGACGGTAAAAAGCTGCCTTCGGCCGACCTCCTGGTTGCCGGAACCATCAAGTCCGGGCAACTGCTCGGCTCCTGAACCCGAAAAACCTCTGTTTGTCCAGCCACCGGGCCGGGGGCCCGGGTGCGCCCAAATATTTGACGTAGCTGACATTTAACTGCAAAAATGCGGGATAGGGAGCTGTTTCCTAGGGGGAAGCGCTCGTCTTGGGGTTGCGCTGGCCGGGTACCGGGTGGCGTAGAATTTTCTGCACTGCACCTCCGCGTCAAAAGCATAAGAATTGGGAGAGCTCGGACCGCTGCATGAATTACAGCCAGATTCTCGAAATCGCCAGCTGCACCGACCCGGGCATGGTCCGTTCGCACAACGAGGACTCGATCGCCTCCGATCCGGCGAACGGCCTGGTCGTGCTCGCCGACGGCATGGGCGGTTACAACGCCGGGGAAGTCGCGAGCGGCATGGCGACGACCGTGATCACCACCGAGATCCAGCAGCTGCTGACCAAGGTGCAGCCATTCCAGGTCGACGCGGAAACCAAGGCGCCGATGGCGGGGCGCATGATCCGGGAGCAGGTGCTCAAGGCGAACACCTCGATTTACCAGGCCGCGCAGAGCCAGCCGCAGTACGCAGGAATGGGGACCACGCTGGTCGTGTGCCTGTTCTACGACAACAAGATGACTGTTGGTCACCTGGGCGACTCGCGCCTGTACCTGCTGAGAGAATCGAAATTCTCGCAGGTCACGCGCGACCATTCGCTGCTGCAGGAGCAGATCGACAGCGGCATCATCACCGCCGAGCAGGCGAAGCACGCGCAACACAAGAACCTGGTCACCAAGGCGCTCGGCATCGACCCGTCGGTGGAGCCCGAAGTACGGGACTACGCGACCAAGGTGGGGGACGTCTACCTGCTTTGCTCCGACGGCCTGTGCGACATGGTGGACGACGACGACATGGGGATGGCGCTGCAGGCGCTGGGAGGCAACCTGAAGCTCGCCGCCCAGCAGCTGGTGCAGATGGCCAATGACAACGGGGGCAAGGATAACGTATCGGTTATACTCGTCCGCGTCCTGCGGGAATACCCCGCCCCTCGCGGCTTTTTGGGCTTGTTTAAAAAATAACGTCAGGGATCGGCGATGGCGAAACTGATACTCAGCATGGATGGCCTGGTCCTCAAGGAGATCCCGCTCTCCAAGGAACGCACCACCATCGGCCGCAAGGCGCACAACGACATCCAGATCGACAATCTGGCGGTCAGCGGCGAGCACGCCGTGATCGTCACGATCCTGAACGACTCGTTCATGGAAGACCTGGGCAGCACCAACGGCACGCTGGTCAACGGCAACCCGGTCAAGAAGCATTTCCTGCAGAACAACGACGTCATCGAGCTTGGCAAGTACAAGCTGAAATTCATCCAGGAGGCGGGCGCCCAGCCGGCAGCCGCCGCGGCGGATTTCGAGAAGACGATGGTGCTGCGCCCGTCGGCCATGAAAGCGGCGGCGGAGCAGGCCAAGGCTGCCGGCGGAACCGGTGCAGCGGCGGCTCAGGCCGTGCGCCAGGCTGCGCTGCAGGCGGTCGGTACCGCGGCCCAGGTCTCCGGAACGTCCGAGAAACCGGCGGTGCATGCCGCTCCCCCACCCGCCGCGGCGCCGGCAGCCCACGCGCCGGCTGTGCCCGCCAAACCGTCGCAGCCGCTGGGCGCGATCCAGCTGCTCTCGGGCGGCAATGCCGGCAAGGAACTCGAGCTCGCGAAACCTCTCACCACGCTCGGCAAGCCCGGTGTGCAGGTCGCCGTTCTGACGCGCCGTCCTCAGGGCTATTTCATCACCCACGTCGAAGGTGCCCAGCGCCCGACGGTAAACGGACAGGCGATCGGTTCGTCGCCGCATGCGCTCAAGGACCACGACCTGGTCGAGATCGCCGGCATCAAGATGGAGTTCTTCCTCAAGAGTTGATGGCGGTGGCGGGGTCCACGGCCCGGCCCCAGCGCCCGGAATTTGCGTGAAGCTACACCTCGCCCGGATCATCCTCGGTCTGGCGATCACCCTGTTCTTCACCGGGCATGCGGCCCGGCTCTACGAAGTCGGTTTCATCCACCAGCTGGACAACATCATCTACGACGCGCGCCTGCGGCTGACGATGCCCGGCACGGGCGACGCGCGCATCGTGATACTCGATATCGACGAGAAGAGCCTCGCCGAGATCGGCCGCTGGCCCTGGAGCCGCAATGTGATGGCGCGCTTGATGGACAGGCTGTTCGACCAGTACGCGGTCTCGGTCGTCGCCTTCGACGTGGTATGGGCCGAGCGCGACCCGAGCTCGGGCCTGCAGGCGCTGGATGCGCTCGCGAAAAACGATTTACGGAACGACGCGGCATTCCAGTCCGCCTACCGGCAGATGCGCCCGGGGCTCGACTACGACGCGTTGTTCGCCGCGAGCATGAAAGGCAGGCCGGTGGTGCTCGGCTATTACCTGAGCAGCGAAGAAAATGCCGCTCGCGCGAACGCGATCCCCGCGCCTGTCCTGCCGAAAGGCGCGTTCGCGGGACGCCCGATTCCGTTCACGCAATGGCAGGGGTATACCGGCAACCTTCCGGCCTACCTGGCCAGCGCCGCCGGCGCGGGACATATCAATCCGATCATCGATGACGACGGCATCGTGCGCCGCGTGCCGATGCTCGCGGAACTCGACGGCGCGTACTACGAAGCCTTCTCGCTCGCGGTGGTGCGCACGCTGCTGGCGGTCGAGGGTGGGGACGGAAAATATCCCGCCGTCGAGCCGGGTTTCCCGCAGGATGGTTACGGCAGCCTGGAGTGGCTCAAGGTCGGCCCGCTGACGATTCCCGTGGACGAAAATGCGGCGGCGCTGGTCCCGTACCGGGGCAAACGATTCAGCTATCTCTACCTGTCGCTCGCGGATGTGCTCGCCGGCCGGATCAAGCCGGAGCAGCTGAAGGGCAAGCTCGCGATCGTCGGTACCACCGTCCCGTCGCTGCAGGATCTGCGCTCGACGCCGGTCGACACGGTCTACCCGGGGGTCGAAGTGCACGCCAACCTGATCGCCGGCATGATCAACCGCGCCATGAAGAGCAAACCGGGCTACATCCTCGGCGCCGAAGTGGCATTCCTGCTGGCCGCAGGAATCGCATTTTCGCTGCTCGTTCCGATGCTCTCGGCGGTCTGGGCGACGATGGCGGCCGCGGCCGGGCTGGCGCTGATCAGCGGATTCAACCTGCTGGTGTGGAACGCCGCCGACGCCGTGCTGCCGCTGGCCGCCTCGCTCCTGATGACGGCCTCGATCTACATCATGAACATGGCCTACGGCTACTTCGTGGAAACGCGCTCCAAGCGCCAGTTCACGGAACTGTTCGGCCAGTACGCGCCACCCGAGCTGGTCGCCAGGATGGCGGCGGACCCGGAGAAATACCGGAAATACAGCATGGTGCCGAAGGCGGCCGAGCTGACAATCCTGTTCTCCGACGTGCGCGGATTCACCGGAATTTCCGAGGCCCTCAAGCCCGAGGAGCTGCGCGAATACATCAATGAATACCTGACTGTCATGAGCGGCATCATCCGGTCGGAATTCCACGGCACGCTTGACAAGTACATCGGCGACGCGATCATGGCGTTCTGGGGCGCGCCGGTCGAGGATCCGCAGCATGCGCGAAATGGCGTCCTCGCCGGCATGCAGATGCAGAAGGAGTGTGAAGTGCTGAATGCGAAGTTCGCCGCGCGCGGCTGGTCGACCCTCAGGATCGGAGTAGGGCTAAACTCGGGCAATGTTCGCGTTGGTGACATGGGTTCCCAGGTGCGCCGCGCCTACACGGTCATGGGCGACGCGGTGAACGTGGCTTCACGGCTGGAGGGTCGCACCAAGCACTATGGCGTCGGCATTCTGGTGGGTGAAGCGACGCGCAATGCGGTAAACGACGTGGTATTCCGCGAAGTCGACCGGATCCGGGTCAAGGGCAAGGATGCCGCGGTCACGGTCTACGAGCCGATTGGACTGGATGCCGACGTCGACCCGCATCAGCGCGCGGAACTGGAGCTTTGGAGCCGGGCGCTGCGCGCCTACCGCGCCCGCCAGTGGGACCAGGCCGACGCCGACCTGTCCGAGCTGCAGCGGAGGGCGCCGGATTGCGCGCTGTACCAGGTCTTTTCCGGCAAAGTGGCGGAAAAGCGGCGCAGCCCGCCGGCGTCCGATTGGGACGGCATCACCGTGTTCGACGAGAAATAGGCCGGCGGGCGATGCGGCTGCGCGTACTCGGCTGTTCCGGAGGCATCGGCGGGCGTCACCTGCGGACCACCTCGTTTCTCGTCGACCACGACATATTGATCGATGCCGGGTCCGGCGTCGGCGATCTGTCGCTCGCCGAGCTCACGCAGATCGACCACGTCTTCGTCACGCACTCGCATCTGGATCACGTCACCTCGATCCCGTTCCTGGTGGACACGGTGGGCGGCATGCGCGACCGGCCCCTTACCGTGCACGCGATCGCGCCGACGATCGAGATCCTGAAGAATCACCTGTTCAACTGGGCGATCTGGCCGGACTTCACCGAAATTCCGACCGCCGAGGCGCCGTTCATGCGCTACGAGGAGGTCGAACTTGCGCGTAACGTGACCATCGGCGGCCGGAAATTCACGCCGCTGCCGGCGGTTCACACCGTACCCGCGGTCGGCTATCACCTCGAAAGCGGCGCCGGCAGCCTGGTGTTTTCCGGCGATACCGGGCCCAACGACGAACTCTGGAACGTCGTGAACCGCATTCAGGATCTGAAAGTGCTGATCGTCGAAACGGCGTTTTCAGACAAGGAGCGCCAGCTGGCAGAGGTGTCCAAGCACCTCTGTCCTTCGATGCTGGCGGAAGAACTGGCGAAACTCGATCTCGATCCGGAAGTCTGGATCACTCACCTCAAGCCCGGCGAGATCGAGCTCACGATGCAGCAGATCGAGGATCGCGCGCGCCGCCATCGGCCGCGCATGCTGCAAAACGGGCAAGTTTTCGAGTTCTAGGCGCATGAGTGCGCAGGCCCTCCGATCCGCGCAGCGCGCCACGCCGGAGCAGCTCCTTGGCCTTGCGCCGCTGGGTGCCATGTCCGCCGAGCGCCTGCGTGAACTCGCCGAACTCGCGGTGTTCGAACGCGCCGCGCGCGGCAGCGATCCGCTGGCCGCCCACCAGGGCGCCGGGCACTCGGTATTCCTGCTGCGCGGCGAAATACTCCTCATGTTCGAGGGCGGCGGCACGCTGGTGGTGGTTGGCGGCATGGGCGATGGCCGCCATCCGCTCAATCGCCGGGCGGCGAAGATCGCGCGCTCCAGGGCGATCAGCGACCTCGAGCTGCTGGCGGTGGAAGACGAGGCGCTCGATATCCTCCTCACGTTCGACCAGGTCGCCTCGGGCGGCGCCGCTTCCGGCAGCGCGATGGCGCAGGCGGTGCGCGGCGACGCGCGCCTCGCGTCCGGGATTTTTTCGCTCTCCAACCTGCGGCACGGCGTGTTCGCGCTGCTGCCCGCGGCGCGCATCGAAGGCCTGCTCGCGCGCTTCGAGCGCATCGACGCCAGGCGGGGCGACATCGTCATCCGCGAGGGGGAAGAAGGCGACTACTACTACGTGATCGAATCGGGCCGCTGCCAGGTGGAGCGCATGGTGGGCGGCGTCAAGGTCGCGCTTGCCGAGTTGAAGAGCGGAGAGGCCTTCGGCGAGGAAGCGCTCGCCTCGGCGACGCAGCGCAACGCGACGGTAACCATGGCGACCGATGGCAGGCTGCTGCGCCTTGGCAAGCTGGATTTCCACCAGATCCTGGGCGAGCCGCTGCTGCAGCGGGTGGGCTATGCCGAGGGCATCGAACGCGTGCGGCGCGGCGCCGCGTGGCTGGACGTGCGCTATCCCTCGGAGTATCGCCACGACCGCCTGCCGGGCGCGCTGAACGTGCCCCTGAACGAGGTGCGCAACAGCTTCTCGGCGCTCGACTCCGCGCGCGAGTACATCGTCTATTGCCAGAGCGGCCGGCGCAGTTCGGCGGCAGCGTTCCTGTTTGCGCAGAGTGGCTTCAAGGTCTGCCTGCTGGAGGGCGGGCTGTGGGCCGCCGGGCGCCGCCAGTCCGTGACCTAGTTCCGGAAAAGCAGGTTATAAATCATGGGGGTGGGTGTAGAATGGGATTCGACCCGGGGCTACGATAGCCTACCCCTGTACGGGAGATTCAAATGAGTGCGGTACTCAAAGATCCTGCGTCAACAACGGCCGACGTCAACGTCCGGCTGGCGTTCCAGAAGCAGCTGCAGCTGGTCACGAACAAGATCCACGCCACCAGCAATATCGACGAGATCATGCTGGAGGTCAGTTCGGATGTCTGCCAGCTGTTCAACGCCGACCGCCTGACGATCTACTCGATGGGCGAGGACAAGCAGTCCATCGTATCCAAGGTCAAGACCGGCCTGAATTCGTTCAAGGACCTTAAGCTGCCGATTGCCGAGCACTCGATCGCGGGCTACGTCGCGTTGTCGCGCAAGCTAGCCAACATCAAGGACGTGTACGACGAAGCCGAGCTGAAGGCGATCAACCCGAATCTGCGCTTCCTGCAGGAGGTCGACAAGCGCACCGGCTACCGCACCAAGCAGCAGCTGGTGGCGCCGATCGTCGAGCAGGGCGGCGCCGAGCTGATCGGCGTGATCCAGATCATCAACAACAAGGCCGGCGCGCCTTTCGGTTCGCTCACGGAGGAAGGGGTGAGCGAGCTCGCGCAGACGCTCGCGATCGCGTTCAAGCAGCGCCTGAAGCCCCAGCTGGTCAAGACCAAGTACGACTACCTGATCTCGGACGCGGTGCTGTCCGCGGGCGAATTCGAACTCGCTTCGCGCCAGGCGCGCAAGAAGGCGATCGACATCGAGGCGGTCCTGACCGATGAGTTCCAGGTCAAGATTCCCGCCATCGGCGGCGCGCTGTCCAAGTTCTTCGGCGTGCCTTACGAGGCATTCAAGGCCGAGCGCGTGAAGCCGATGGACCTGCTGAAGAACCTCAAGCGCGAATACGTCGAGGCGAACCAGTGGCTGCCGATCGACGAGTCCAAGGAAGGGCTGATCGTGCTGTGCCTGGACCCGGAGCGGATCCGCAGTTCGCGCATCGCCTCGAACGTGTTCCCGAAGTCGAAGCTGGTCTACAAGGTCGCGACGCAGAAGGATTTCAAGGACACGGTCAACCAGTTCTACGGCTCCGAGGCCGCCGATTCCGGCGATATCGGCGACATGCTCGCCACCCTGGACAGCGAAGAGTCAGATGCGCCGATGGAAGGCGCGGTGGACGACGTCTCGGCGGCGGCGGACAACGAGCTGGTGAAACTGGTCAACAAGATCATCATCGACGCCTACAACCTTGGCGTCTCGGACATCCATATCGAGCCGTATCCGGGCAAGGCGAAGACCGAGATCCGCTTCCGCAAGGACGGCGACCTGCAGGCTTACATCGAGGTGCCGGCGAGCTACCGCTCCGCGCTCGTCGCGCGCCTCAAAATCATGTGCGACCTGGACATTTCCGAGAAACGCAAGCCCCAGGACGGCAAGATCAAGTTCAAGAAGTTCGGGCCGCTCGACATCGAACTGCGGGTCGCGACCATTCCTACGGCTGGCAACGTCGAAGACGTGGTGATGCGGATCCTCGCTGCCGGCGAACCGATCCCGCTGGAGAAAATGGGTTTCACGGCGCACAACCTCGCCGAGCTGCAGAAGGCGGTCGGCAAGCCCTATGGCCTGTTCTTCGTCTGCGGGCCGACGGGCTCGGGCAAGACCACAACCCTGCATTCGGTGCTCAAGTACCTGAATACGCCAGACACCAAGATCTGGACCGCGGAGGACCCGGTTGAAATCACGCAGAAGGGCCTGCGCCAGGTGCAGGTGAACAAGAAGGCGGGCCTGGATTTTGCGGTGGTGATGAAGGCGTTCCTGCGCGCGGATCCGGACATCATCATGGTCGGCGAGATGCGCGACAAGGAAACGACCGGTACCGGTATCGAGGCCTCGCTCACCGGGCATCTGGTGTTCGCCACGCTGCACACCAACTCGGCGCCGGAATCGATCATCCGGCTGCTCGACATGGGCATGGACCCGTTCAACTTCTCCGACGCGCTGCTCGGCATCCTGGCGCAGCGACTTGCAAAGCGCATGTGCAGCTGCAAGCAGCCCTACAACCCGGAAGGCGCGGAGATCAAGTCATTCCTGCAGGAATACTGCGATGAATTGCAAAATACCTCGACCTTCAAGAAGGACCCGAAGGCGGCGATGGAGAACGTCTATCGCGAATGGGTGAAAACCTACGGCAACGAAAAAGGTCAGCTGACGTTCTACAAGCCGGTCGGCTGCGAAAAATGCGGCGGCGGCGGCTATAAGGGCCGTTGCGGCCTGCACGAGCTGCTGATCGCCACCGATCCGCTGAAGAAGCTGATCGCCGAAAAGGCGCGCGTGTCGGAGCTGATCGCGACGGCGCTGGAGGAGGGCATGCGCACGCTCAAGCAGGACGGCATGGAAAAGTGCCTGTTGGGCATGACCAGCATCAAGGAAGTGCGTTCGGTCTGCATCAAGTGACCCCGGCGCCCGGGCGCCCATGAGCGGTTCGTCTGTCGAAGGCACCCAGGGATTGCGGCTCCTCGCCGCGGCCGAGGCGGGCGAAGACCTCGGCCTGCGCCTAGAGCAGCTGAACGCGATCGGTGCGTCGCTTTCCGCCGAACGCGACATAAATCGGCTGCTGGAGAGCATTCTCACCGCCGCCAAGGCCATCACGCGCGCCGACGGTGGCACGCTGTACCGGATCGCGGACGACCAGACGCTGCGCTTCGAGATCGTGCGCACGACCTCGCTCGAGTATTACCTCGGCGGCACCACCGGCAATCCGGTGCCCTTCTACCCGATCCACCTGCTGGGCAAGGACGGCAAGCCGAATCACGCCATGGTCGCGGCCCATGCCGCGCTGACCGGCAAGACCGTCAACATTCCGGACGCCTATACCGCCGAAGGTTTCGACTTCTCCGGCACCCGCAATTTCGACAAGAAGACCGGCTACCGCTCCAAGTCGTTCCTCACGGTGCCGATGAAGAATCACGAACATGAAACCATCGGCGTGCTGCAGCTGATCAACGCGCAGGACCCGAAAACCGGCGATATCGTTGCATTTTCGGCATCGGACCAGCGCTTGGCCGAATCGCTCGCCTCTCAGGCGGCGATCGCGCTGACCAACCGAATGCTGATCATCCAGCTTGAGGAACTGTTCGAGTCGTTCATCAACCTGATGAACACGGCGATCGACGAGAAATCGCCGTACACCGGCGGCCATTGCCAGCGCGTGCCGCAGCTGACGATGATGCTCGCCGAGGCCGTGAATGCGATGGGCGACGGTCCGCTCGCGGCCTTCACCATGAACGACAAGGACCGCTACGAGCTGAAGATCGCCGGCCTGCTGCACGACTGCGGCAAGGTGACCACGCCAGTGCACGTGGTGGACAAAGCGACCAAGCTTGAGACCATCTACGACCGCGTTCACGTCGTCGACACGCGCTTCGAAGTCCTGAAGCGCGACGCCGAAGTCGAGCTGCTGAAGGAGAAGGCGCTGCTGGTCGCGCATGGCGCATTGCGCGCGGAGCACGATGCGGCCGACGCGCGCCATCGCGAACGCATCCGGCGCCTGGACGATGACCGCGCTTTCCTGCGGGCCTGCAACGTTGGCGGGGAGGCGATGCGCGAATCCGACCAGGAGCGCGTCAGGGCGATCGCCAAGTACCGCTGGACCGACATCTCCGGCCACGAGGCGAACTTCCTGAGCGAGGACGAGTTGCAGAACCTGACCATCCGCGCCGGCACCCTGACCGGCGAAGAGCGGCAGATCATCAACCACCACATCGTGGCGACCATCAAGATGCTCGAGGCGCTGCCCTGGCCGCGCCACCTGAAAAACGTGCCGGAGTATGCGGGCGGCCACCATGAACGCATGGACGGCAAGGGCTATCCGAAGGGCCTGAAGCGCGAGCAGATGTCGGTCCAGGCGCGCATCATGGGCATCGCCGACATATTCGAAGCGCTCACCGCCAAGGACCGGCCCTACAAGAAGGGCAAGACCCTGTCGGAATCGCTCGACATCCTCGGCCGCTTCAGCATGAACGGGCATATCGACCCGGATCTGTTCGACGTCTTCGTGCGCACCAAGGTCTATCGGCGCTACGCCGAGCTGTTCCTGGACAAGGAGCAGATCGACGAGGTGGACGAGTCGAAGATCCCGGGCTATTCGCCCTGATCGCCGGTAACGGTGCCCATCCGGGTACCCGACTGACATTTTTCGACACTCTGCAGGGGGATCATGGCAGGGACAAAATCACAGTCTCACGCCGATATATATATAACTAGTTGATAAATAAATGTAATTTATCAATTCTCCGGGCTGGCCCGGCGCTTGCGTGTAGAGTAGTGGGCCGGGCTTGGAACAATGCTTGTGCCACCTTAACCAACAGGCTTTAACAGGAGCTAACTACATGAAACAGCTACAGAAGGGCTTTACGTTGATCGAACTGATGATCGTGGTCGCGATTATCGGCATTTTGGCGGCAGTGGCGATTCCTGCGTATCAGGACTACATCGCCAAGGCGCAGGCGACTGAGGCGTTCTCGCTGCTCGACGGTCTGAAGACCCCGATCGCGGAAGCGTTCTCGCAGGATCCGACCACGGCGTGCGTTTCGCCGCTGGGCTCCGTGACTGGCGGCAAGTATCTCGCCGGCATGGGATTTGTTGGCGCCGCGACGACTTGCACGATCACGGCCACGTATCAGGCCGCCGGCACGTCCGCGAAAGTGGCGAGCAAGACCGTGGTCATGGTGTACGACTCGGCCGCTGGCACGTGGGTTTGCACCTCGACGCTGGCCGCCGAGATCAAGCCGAAGTCCTGCACGTAAGCTAGTACCAGCAAGCCAAAATCCCACGCCGCGCGAGCGGTGTGGGATTTTTTTTTGGTCCGCCGGCGGTTCCCGCGCGCAGCTATTTCACGAGCCGGAAGGGAATCTCGAGCGAGTCGATGCTTACCACCCGGTCGGTCGGAACGTGGTTGCGCAGCAGGCTGTTGCCCGCCACCGGCGTGATCCCCATGGCGTCGAGCAGCGTCGGCAGCACATTTTCATTGCTGACCGGCTGGTCCTTGTTGCGCCGCAATTGCGCCCATTTGCCGGGTTCCTGCGCGACGAACGCCTTCGAGGCCCACATCAGCAGTGGAATCTCGAATTCGATCCTGGTGGCGAAGCCGTGCAGGATCCTCCCGCGCTCGTCGTCCCACAGGTTCTCGGCGTGATCGGGCGCATAGACGAGAAAAGCCCTGGCATTGCGCTGCTCCAGCATGGCGATGAGTTGCACCAGGAAGTGCTGCGCATACGCGACCGCATTGGCGTAGGCTTTGCGCTGAGCAGTCCGATCCTCGCGTGCCGTGAATTCTCCCAAGCCACCTCGCGCGACGGGACGGGTGCGAAAACTCTCCGGATAGCGATCCACGTAGTCGTTGTGCGCCCCCTCCGTATGCAGCACCACGCACGCCTTGTCGTGGCGCAAAAGCACCTGTTCCAGGAGCGGCAGCAGGTCGGTGTCGTAGCGCTTCTTCTGCGCCGCCGGTACGCGCCAGTTGTCGAAAATCTCGGCGGCGACGCCCGCATACGGAGTGCCGACGTCGTTCATCGTCAGCCAGACGGGCGTGCAGCCCGCTGCTTTCGCATAGTGCAGGAAGTGCGGCAGGCGTCGCGCCTTGCTCCCGGTCGCCCCGGTGATGAGCATGGGAACCGACAGCCTGGTCAGAACGGCCTGTGCGAGCGCATCGGAAAAGGACACCACGCGGTCCGTCGCCAATGCCGGCGCGGTGGGAAGTTCGGCCTGCCAGGTATCGCGGCGGATCGCTTCGCCGATGACCAGCACATAGATTTCCCTGCCCTGGATTGCGGCGCGCTGCACCGCAGGCTGATCAATCGGACGTAACGCCGCAGCATGGTCTCCCCATACCGTCGCGGCGAAATCGTACGCAACGCCGAAGGGAAATGACTTCATCCACAACGGCGGCGCAACGGCACCGGGGGCCGCTGCCGCCAGTGGTGCGGGCAACGATGCCAGGCCGACGACGCCGATCGCGGCTACCGCCATGAACCACCGCCGCGTGAAGAGCAGGCGCGCAGGCTTTCCCGTCGCGCAAAGCAGGTACAGGAAGGTGGCTACGAGGACCGCGATCAGAGGTTCGGAAAACAGGTGGAGCAGCGAATCAAACTCCTTGGCATTCATGTTGGCGATCGAAAGCCACAGCCCCTCGCCGGGGACCGTGCCAAACGAGACGACGAAACCGGCGTAGAGCAGCGCGGGCAACGCAAGCGGGGACAGGGCGAGATAAAACCGCTTCAGGTCGCTGAATAGGAGTGCCGTCAGAGCCAGGCCGAGGGCGCTCAGCAGCACCAGGGCCAGGCCGTGGTGACCACCCCAGCGAGGCGCAAAGGCCCAGACCGCCATAGGCGGCGCCATCAGCACCAGCGCGGGGTATGCGAGCGATGCTGCGCGTATCACGCGGGCGGGCAAAAGCGCGGCAGCTCCGTCCGTACGCGTTCGATCACGCTGTCCCAGTCGCCCACGCTCGTCTGCCTGAACAGGCGCACGCTCGGGTACCAGGGGCTGTCATCGCGATTCAGCAGCCAGCGCCAGTCCTGCGTCACCAGCATCATCACCCACACGGGTTTTCCCATGGCGCCGGCCAGGTGCACGATGGATGTGTCAATCGAGATCACCAGATCCAGCAATGACACTGCCGCCGCGGTATCGGCGAAGTCCGCCAGTCTGTCGCCGATGTGCGTGACTTGAGGCAGGCCGTCGAGCGTCGTCGCGTCCTCATCCGACATGTCTTTCTGCAGGCTCACGAAGCGAATGCCGGGGGTGGACAGCAGGGGCCGCAGGCGCGCAAGCGAAATGGAACGAAGACGATGCCTTCGGGTGCTTTTGTTGCCGGACCAGGTGAGGCCGACGCGGGGTCCGGCACCAGCGAGAAGCGATTGCCACTTCGAAACTCTGTCCGAGGATGCCCGCAGGTACGGAATCCTGGCAGGTATGCTCTCCAGGCGGGTGCCGAGTGCCCGGGGCAGGCTCGATAGCGGGCAGTGGCAGTCAAAGTCCGGCAGCGGATCGCCACGGGCGACGACGCGCTCGGCTCCCTCGAGGCCGCGCATCAGCTCTTTCAGCGGCGCGAGCACTTGCAGCACGACTCGTGCTCCTTTCGCGGCGACCATCGGCACGTAGCGGGCCAATTGAATGGTATCCCCGAGGCCCTGGTCGGCGTGGAGCAGGACGGTATTGCCGCTCGGGTCCGACGCACCCAGCCACAGCGGCCGCGGAAAGTCCTGCATGGGCGCCGTTACGTTGGTTCGCCAGCGCCATTCGTACTCCTCCAGGCCGTTCTTGAAGTCGCCCAGAGTGAGCAGCGCCAGCCCCCGGTTCCAGTGCGCGTCGGCAAAATCGGGCTTGAGCGCCAGCGCCCGGTCAAACAGCGCGATCGCCTCCGCCTGGCGGTTAAGGTCGTTGAGGGCGAGGCCAAGGTTGTTATGTACCTCGATATCGTCGGGTTTTATTTCCAATGCGCGCCGAAAACTTGCGATGGCCTCTTCATGACGGTCGAGCGCGTAGAGCGCATTGCCGATGTTGTAGTGCGCCTCGGCAAGGCCTGCATTGATCGCGAGCGCGCTTTGGCAGCTCGCAATGGCCTCCTCGTGGCGCTCTACGGTATTCAGGGCAATGCCCAGGTTGTTGCGGGCTTCGGCGAAATCGGGCTTGAGCGCAATCGCCCTGCCGTAGCTCGCGATGGCTTCATGGTGCCGCCGGGTTTCATTGAGCGCATTGCCCAGGTTGCTGTGCGCCTCCGCGGAGGACGGGTTCTGCCTGACCGCGTCGCTCAACAGCGCTGCCGCCTCTTCCCAGCTGCCTTGCTGGGTCCGGAGTATTCCCAGCAGAAGCAGCGCTTCAAATTTACCGTTGTCGATCCGCAAGACCGCTTTGTACAGTTGCTCCGCCTCCAGCAGCCTGCCTTGTCGGTGCAGAGAAACCGCTTCGCCCAGCGTCTGATTGAGCGCCTGCGCGTTCATGGTTGCCGGGCTGGAGGTACAATTCTTTTTTGACGGTTCAATTGAATTTCCCGGAAACTCGAGCAGTATAACGAACCACAATAGGGTTGGTGGGAGTTGCGATGTCTTGGTCCGGGTTGAAAGAACTCAACGAATTGGCGAACAGAATCTGTGAGGATTTTGCGTCCCGATTTCCGCCTTCGATGCAGGGCGAGAAGAAGCCGCATGCGAGGAAGCAGCTCGCCGTCGCGCTGCTGAGCGTCGATGGCAATATCGGCCGTTTCATGGCGGTCAATCCCGAACCCGGCGTATTCAAGAAGGCGAAGTGCGCGAACGAAGTGAAGTGGGGCCTGAAAGACAGGGGATTCGACGAAGGACTGGTCGATACCGTAACCAACAAAGTGGTCCATGGCCTTTCAAAAGCCGTACCTGGATCCAAAGCCAAATCGGGGTCGTCGAAGTCGAGAGTCAGTTGAACCCGGGTAGCAGGCGGTTGGGGCGGCCGTAGCGGTATTCAGTCAGCATGTTGTCATCCGTAATGACCTCGAGCGGCCGGCCGGCCATTTCGGCGACACGGGCCGGCGCGATGAACGGGACGCGTAGCATCGAGCGCACCGCGGCCGCGTCTCCGGCATCGGCCGGATTCAAAAACGCCTGCCCGCGGTCGGCCACGCCGTAGACGCGTTCCGCGCCTGTCCTGTTTATTCCGGTGAAGTCGTGATCGGAGGCGTAGGCAAAATTGCTGTGCAAGCGAACGAACGGGAAAACCTGGTTCGCGGTCCACAGCGCGTCAGGGGAGCTCGTCGTGTTGAACGCCAATACACCGCCGGAATCGAGGTGGCGCTGGATCGACGACAGGGATTCCACCGAGAGCAAAACGGTCGCATAGGCGCGCCAATGCAAGGTCACATTCATCACGATGAGGTCGTAGCGCCGGTCCGGATTGCGCGCGAGCCAGCGGCGGCCGTCATCCATGTGAACGCGCACCCGTGGATCCGCGAGGATGGGCGCGATCTCCGGATAGGCGCGCACCAGTTCCAGATAGCCGGGATTGATCTCCACTACGTCAATCTCGAGCGCACCGGGAAATCCCGCCAATACCCGTGTCCAGGCCCCGGAGCTCATCCCGATCACAAGGATCCGCCGGGGGTTCGGGTGCAGTGCAGCCAGGATGTAGGCGCGATTGATCCCGTTGCTGTTGGTGCGCAGGCTGGTGTTGATGCGTCCGTCGTAGACATTGCCGCCGTACACGTGGTCTCCTCCGTCGCTGTCGCGTAGCGTGTGGATGATCCCGCTGCGCGTTTCGATGATTGTTCCGACAGGGGTTTCTGGTGGGGTCTGCCCGGCGAGGATGCCGCGCAGCAGGTCGGCAGGAACGAGCCGCGCCGAGATGAACAGGAGGCCGATGCCGGCCAATCCGGCGGCGAAGGCGCGTGCGCGCGTTACGGCGGCGAAACACGCGATGCTCAACGCGACTGTTCCGGCGGCAATCAGCAGGAACGCGCTTTCGACGCCCAGGACGTCTAGCAGGAAAAAGCCGGTGATGAGCGGGCCGAGCGCCGATCCGGCGATATTGCAGGCATAGACGCGGGAGATCGATCGGCCCACGCGCAGGCCGGTGGCATCGGCTCCCAGTTCGTGCGCAATCGGGAACAGCATGCTCTTCAGCGCGGCTGACCCGAGGATGAGCGCGCCGACGGCCGGTGCGGCCAGCGAGAGTGCAATAGCGCGCGGCCCGAGCGCGAATAGCGCCAGTTGCGGAAGGAAGGCATCGATCGCGGCCGCGACCAGGAGCACGGCTCCGGCCGCCGGCACGAGCGCCTTGCTTCGCGCGCAGATTCGCTTGCCGGCATGCGCGCCGAGCGCGATGCCGAGCAGGAAGCATACGAGGACGAAGGCGAAGGATTCCGGCGTGGATTCGAAGGCAAAGCCGACGAGCCGCACGAACAGGATTTCCTGCGACAAGCTCAGAAATCCGACGCCGAACGCGAGTACCCGAGCCAGCCCGACGATGCTCATCGCGATTTCCAGGCCAGTATTCCACCCAGGGCGGCGACACTGAAATTCACGGCGGCGGCGCTGTTGATGGCGGTGCCAAGATCGACGTAGCGAAATACCCCCATGGCGACGGCCAGCGCGCCGGCCGTCGCGCCCAGCGTGTTGACAAAGTAGAGGCGGCCCACCGATACGCCGATGCCGCCATGGCGGCGCACCGCATCCGTCACCAGAAGCGGCAAGGTCGCGCCCATCAGCGAAGTCGGCATCAGCAACAGGGCAAAATTCACCAGCGCCACGACCGTGCGTGGAGACTGGACGAACGTTTCGCCCGCCGCGCGGATCAACGGTGCGCTGGCGAGGCCGAACAGGCCGATTCCCAGTTCGCAGGCGGCGAACAGGAGCAGCAGCCGCGCGGGCAGCCGGTCGGCGATCCAGCCGCCGGCGAGCGCGCCGGCGCCCAGGCCGAGCATGAAGGTGGATACGATGATCGTCACCGATTCAATGTCGATGCCGAACGACACGAACAGCATGCGCTGCCAGCAGATCTGGTAGAGGAGCGCAGCCGCGCCCGAGAGGAAGAAAATCGGTGCTAGCGCCGCCGCGGGTCCCTGGCCGTTGTGGCGGGCTTTCACTCGAAGCGCAGCGCCTCGACCGGGTTCAGGCGCGCGGCCTTGCGCGCCGGATAGAAGCCGAAGAACACGCCGATGGCGAAAGCGAAGGCCACCGCAAGCACCACCGACTCGGGCGACAGCACGATCCGCCAACCCGCGAATTCCGCGATGCCCACGGCCGTGGCGACGCCGATGGCGATGCCGGCCAGGCCGCCGATCAGCGACAGCGTCACGGCTTCGACCAGGAACTGGCCGAGGATGTCGCGCGTGCGCGCGCCGACCGCCATGCGCAGGCCGATCTCGCGTGTGCGCTCCGTAACGGAGACCAGCATGATGTTCATGATCCCGATGCCGCCCACCACCAGCGACACCGAGGCCACTGCCGCCAGCAGCAAGGCGAGCACGCGGCTGGAAGCTTCCTGCGTGGCCGCGACTTCCTCCAGGTTGCGCAGCGAGAAATCGTCGTCCTGGCCCGGCTGCAGCCGGTGCCGCTGGCGCAGCAGCGAGCGCACCTGCTCTTCGGCGGCCTTCATGTCGTAGCCTTCGGCCACCTTCACCCAGATGGTGCCGACGCTGCGCTGCTTCGCCAGGTTTCCCGAGCCCAGCACGCGCTTGCGCGCGGTGCTGATCGGCATCAGGACCAGGTCGTCCTGGTCGGTGCCCATCATGCTCTGGCCCTTCGATTCGAGCACGCCGATGACGGTGAAGGGCACGCGCCGCACGCGGATCACCTGGCCCAGCGGGTTGGCGCCGCCGAACAGCTGGCGCGCCACTGTCTCGCCGACCAGGCAGACCTTGGTGGCGCCCGCCATGTCGGTGGCATCGAAGATGCGACCGGCGGCGATTTCCCACTGACGCACGTCGATGTATTCCGGCGTGACGCCGAAGATGACGGTGGACCAGTTCTGGTTGCCCCAGATGAGCTGCGCCGTGCCGCGCAGGGCGGGCGCCGCCATGGTCTCGGGAATTTCACGCGGAATAGCGGCCGCATCGTCCTCGGAAATCGTCTGGTTGGAGCCGAATCCCATCCGCACGCCGCCCGCAGTCGTGGTGCCGGAGAGGATCAGCAGCAGGTTGGAACCCAGCGACCGGATCTGCTCCTCGACCCGCGCCTGCGCGCCAGAACCGACCGCGATCATGACGATAACCGCGGCGACGCCGATGATGATGCCGAGCATCGTGAGCAGGCTGCGCAGCTTGTTCACCGCCAGCGCGCGCATCGCGACCCGCAACAGGCCCAGAATGCTCATGCTTTCCTCATGCCGGGACCGCGTCTTCGCGCAGCATCGCCAGCGCGTCGCCGGGATCCGGATTCACGCGGTCCTCGACCAGGTGCCCGTCGCGAAACCGCAGCACGCGGCGGGCGAAGTGCGCGACGTCGGCCTCATGGGTGACCAGCACCACCGTCATGCCCTGGCGGTTGAGTTCCTGCAGCAGTCCCATGATCTCCAGGCTGGTGCGCGAATCCAGCGCGCCGGTCGGTTCGTCGGCCAGGATCAGCAGCGGCCGCGTGACCAGGGCGCGCGCGATCGCCACGCGCTGCTGCTGCCCGCCCGAGAGTTGTCCCGGATGGTGGTCGGCGCGCTCGGCAAGACCGACCTTGGCGAGCATTTCGAGCGCGCGCACGCGGCGTTCGGCGGAGGGGACGGCCGCGTATACCAGCGGCAGTTCGACATTCTCGACCGCGGGGGTGCGCGCCAGCAGGTTGAAGGTCTGGAACACGAAACCGATGTCGCTGTTGCGCACGGCCGCAAGTTCGTCGCCTGCGAGATCCGAGACGCGCCGCGTGCCCAGGTCGTACTCGCCGGAACTCGGCTGGTCCAGGCAGCCGACGATGTTCATGAACGTGGATTTGCCCGAGCCCGACGGCCCCATGACCGCGGTGAATTCGCCCTGCTCGATGTCGATGCTGACGCCCGCCAGGGCCCTGATTTCGTTGTCGCCGACGCGGTAGGTCTTCGTCAGATCTCGGGTGTGGATCAGACGGGAGGAGGCCATCAGAACATCCGCGGACCGGACGGCCCCCCGGCCTTCTTCGCCGCGGCGGTTTCGCCTACGCCGAGGATGACTGCGTCGCCCTCCTTGAGCGGGCCTTCCGCGATCTCGGTGCTTGTGCCGTCGGTCAGGCCAGTTTTAACGTCCACCGCCTTCGGTTGCCCGTCTGCGTCGCGGATCCAGAGGCGGCCCGCGACGGAGGCGGCGGCGCTGCCACGGCCGCCGCCCAGTTCGGCCAGCAGCCGTTCGTACACCGGCTTTTGCGCAGCAGTGAGGATATCCATCACGCGATCCCGGGATTCGCTGCGCAGGCGCTCACCGGCTTTGCGGCGGTCGCCGTCCTTCGGCATGTCGCGCAGCTGGGCCATTTTCTGGCGCACGTCGTCGAATATCTGCTCCAGCTTCGCCTTCTGCGATTCGTCGGGCTTGAGATCGTCGAACACGCGCTGGCGAAACTGCTGCGCGGCGTTGCCGCCGGCCTGCTGCGCCGGCTGGCTGTCGGCGGCGATCTTGCTGTCGCCCGCGCCAGCGGGCCGGAAGCGCAGCGCGGCATTCGCCACCTTGAGCGCATTTTCCCGCGCATCGACCACGACCCTCACGTTCGCGGTCATGCCCGGCAGGAGCGACTGGTCGGGGTTCGCCGCGGAGATCACCACCGTATAGCTGATTACGTTCTGTACGTTTACCGGAGACTTGCGAATCTGCTTGATTTCGCCGGAAAAATTTCGGCGCGGAAAGGCGTCCACCGTGAAGTTCGCCACCTGGCCGACGCGCAGCCGGCCCACGTCGGCTTCGTCGATCGCAGCCTCGACCTGCATGTCGCGCAGGTCCTGCGCGATAGTAAACAGCACCGGCGCCTGCAGGCTCGCGGCCACCGTCTGGCCGGCGTCGATATTCTTCAGGATCACGGTGCCGTTGACCGGCGCGCGGATGATGGTGCGCTCCAGGTCCACCTGCGACTGCTTGAGCAGCGCCTCGCGCTGCTTCACGGTGGCCTGCGCGCTGGCGATCTGCGACTCGTTTACGCCAATCTGCGCCTCCACGGACTTGAGCTGCTCGCGCGTGCCGTCGTAGAGCGCTTTCGCCTTGTCCAGCTCCGCGGGCGAGATGAAGCTTTTCTCCACCAGCATCTTCTTGCGGTTCAGGTCCCGCTCCGCGTCGGCCAGCGCCACCTTGACGCGGCCGACCTCGGCATTCTGCGCCGCCAGGTTCGACATCGCCACGGCGACCGCGCTCTTCGAGGCGTCGACATCGGCGCGCGTCTGGTTGACCCGCAGCTCGAAACTCTGCGGATCGATGCGCGCGATGACCTGGTCCTTCTTCACCTGGGTATTGAAATCGGCGAAGATTTCCAGCACCTGTCCCGACACCTGCGAGCCGACCTGGACCGTGGTCACCGCGTTCAGGGTGCCGCTTGCGACCACCACGGCGTGCAGCGCGCCGCGTTCCAGCTTGCCGGTGCGGTATTTGGTGTCGCCCGCCGCATTGCGCGAGCTGTACCAGGTCCAGCCGCCCGCGGCAGCGGCGGCCAGCACCAGCATGACGACGATCCTGCCCGGATAAAGTTTCATGGGAGCGTCAAACGATCATAGCAGCCGGGCGCATTCGCCCGGCATCGGGCGCGTAACAAAATGTTTCCAGCTACTTCGCGCCGCGGCGGTAGTGGCCTGAATTGCCGCCGCGTTTTTCTTCGAGCCGCAGATCGCGAATTACCATGCCACGGTCCACGGCCTTCACCATGTCGTAGATGGTGAGCAGGCCCACCGCCGCGGCGGTCAGCGCCTCCATTTCGACGCCGGTGCGGCCGCGGCATTCGACGGTTGCCTGCAGGATGATTTCATGGCGCACCGCGTCGAAACTGAACTCGGCCGCGACGCGCGTGATCGCAATCAGATGCGCCAGCGGCACCAATTCGGAGGTTCGCTTCGCCGCCTGGATGGCCGCGATGCGCGCCACGCCGAGTACGTCGCCCTTGGCTGCGCCGCCCTCGATCACGATGCGGAAGGTCGCCGGGCGCATGGCGATGCGCCCCGAGGCGATCGCCACGCGGTGCGTCTCGCCCTTGGCGCCGACGTTGACCATGTGCGCGCTGCCCTTGCGGTCGAAATGCGTGAGTTGCGGGGCCAGCTTGCGTCCCATTGCGTCCTCCGGAAATTGCGTCTCGATGCGGGGAACTCGGCCTGCGGAACGGTATCATAAACGGATGCGTTGCCTCGCCTGGCTGCTGGCAATTTCGCTCGCGTTTCTGCCGCGCGCGTACGCCCAGAGCGTGACGGCGCAGTTGCCCGCGCAGTTGCCCGACCTGGGCGATGGCGGCGGCTCGGAGCTGTCGCTGCAGACCGAGCGCAAGATCGGCGAATCGATCATGCGCGACATCAAATTCCGCGAGCCGTCCTACCTGGATGATCCCGAAGTCGTCGAATACCTGAACGGCCTGGGCGGGCGGATGACCGGCGCCGGCACCGGCACGCGCCAGGATTTTGAATTCTTCGCCATCCGCGACACGTCGATCAACGCGTTTGCGATGCCCGGCGGCTACATCGGTGTGCATACCGGTTTGATCAGTGCTGCCGAAAACGAATCCGAGCTGGCCTCGGTGATCGCGCATGAAATGGCGCACGTGACCCAGCGCCATATCGCGCGCCAGATCGGGATCCAGAAGCAGATGCAGCTGCCGATGATGATTGCGCTGGCGGCCACGATCCTGCTTGCGCGCTCGCGCCCCGACCTGGCCAGTGGTGCGGCGGTGGCTGCACAGGGTGGCGCGATCCAGGCGCAGCTTGGATTCAGCCGTGACTTCGAGCGCGAGGCCGACCGCATCGGCTTCCAGACCCTGTCGGCGGCGGGCTTCGACGTGCGCGCGATGGGGACGTTTTTCGAGAAACTGCAGCGCTACTCGCGGATCATGGAGGGCGGCGGCGTTCCCGGTTACCTGCGCAGCCACCCGGTGACCTCGGAACGGATCACCGACGCGCAGAGCCGCGCCGAAAACCAGCCCTACCGGCAGCGCGCCGATCCCCTGGAATTCCACCTCGTGCGCGCCAAGATTCGCGCCGAGGCGGGCGACGTGCAGGACGCGGTCAAAATCTTCGGCGAGGCGGTGAACGCGCGCCGCTTCGCCAGCGAGCCGGGTGCGCGTTACGGCCTCGCGCTGGCGCTGCTGCGCGCCAAGGAGCCCGGACGCGCGGATGCGGAAATCGCCCGGCTGCGGGCCGACGGGATCGCCAGCCCGATGGTCGATACGCTGGCGGCGCGCGTGCGCCTGGCGCTGGGCGACCAGGCGGGCGCGCTCGCGATCCTGAAGGCAGCTCTGGCGCGCTATCCGCACCGCCGGCCGATCCTCTACGCGATCCTCGGTCTGCTGCAGGACCAGAGCCGTTTCGACGACGTCCTGGCGGCGCTCGCGGAACCGCTGCGGCTTTACCCGCGCGATCCGAAATTGCACGAAGCACGGGCCAAGGCCTATGCGGGGCAGGGCAAGCGCATGCTACAGCACCAGGCGCAGGCGGAGTTCTACATCCTGCAGGGTAGCCTGCCGGCCGCGATCGAGCAGCTGCAGTTCGCGCAGACGTCCAGCGACGGTGATTTCTACGAACATTCGGTGGTCGACGCGCGCCTGAAGGAATTGCGCGCCGAGCACGCGCGCGAACTGCAGGACCGCAAGCGGTAGAGAGGGAACCTGCGGGCTACCTGCGCGGCGCTTCGAAGTAGGCTTCGTAGAGAAGATCGAAGGTCTTCTCGGCTTCCGCGAGCAACTCGTCGTCGCTGGTGGAACGGCGCGCGGCGCCCTGCAGCAGGGTCTGCACGCCGGCCGCCTCGGGTACCGGCGTGTCGCGCACCTCGAGGAAATGGACGATCGCGCCGATCTTGGCGAGTGCGGTGTTCTTCGCCAGCCCGAACTGCTGCAGCATCACCTCGAAGGTGACCTGCGACGCGCTGTTGCCGAAGCGGGCGCCGTCGAAGGCGAATCCGACCATGCCGGCCGGGCATTCCTGTGCCTTGTCCAGCCAGGCCACGCTGCCCTCCGGATCCACGAAGCGCCTGATCAGCCAGGCGCAGGCGAGGCGGTCGGCCCATGGCGGCCGGCGCGTCACCCAGGCCTTGCGCTGCAGCGGTTCCACGGGCCTTGCGCCGGCCTGCGTTTGCGTCGGGAACAGCAGCTTGTGCACCGACGCCTCGGCGGTGGCGAGCGCCGCCGCCGCCCGCTGCTGTATGTCGTCGGGGAAGAAATCCAGGGCGCTGATCGCCTCGAACTCGCGGCGCTGCTTGTTCAGCACGCGCGAAATCGCGCTCGGATCGGCGATGCCGAATCCCACCTTGAGGCTGTCAATTACCTTGATCAGCTCGCCATAGCGCGTGGAGCGGTCGAACAGGCTGCGGAACGCCTGCTGCTGGGCTTCCGAGAGAGGCTGCACCTGCAGCACCAGCGCAGTGCCGGCGCCTTTCTGGATGTATTCCGCCAAGTGCTCCAGACCCTGCCGGGAAGCGGCCGTATCGGGCAGCAGATAGGCCCCATCGCGCATCACCGCGGCGCCCAGCGACTCGAGCGTGCGCAGCATGCGCATGCGCGCGCCCGGATCTTCCGTCGGCAGGCTTGCGATCAGCGCCAGCCAGCGTCCGGACTCTGCGGGCGATGTTTTGCTCATCGGATTTATGATAGCCCAGCCCGCGCGCTGCAAGTAAGATGACCGCCGAGATGTCCGTCCAACAAGCCGAGGTAAAAACCACCACCTGCTACATGTGCGCCTGCCGCTGCGGCATACGCGTGCATCTGAAGGACGGCGAAATCCGCTATATCGACGGCAACCCCGATCATCCGCTCAACAAGGGCGTGATCTGCGCCAAGGGCGCGAGCGGGATCATGAAGCAGAAATCCCCGGCGCGGCTGACCAGGCCGTTGCGGCGCAAGGCCGGCGCCGAACGCGGCGCTGGCGACTTCGAGCCGATTTCCTGGGACGAGGCTTTTTCCATCCTGGAAGTCAGATTGAAAAAAATAAGGGCCGAAGACCCGAAGAAATTCGCGTTCTTCACCGGCCGCGACCAGATGCAGGCGCTTACGGGCCTGTTCGCGCGCCAGTTCG
>JBDTRO010000077.1:0-3024 GCA_039931635.1 Betaproteobacteria bacterium
CGCCGTGGCGCGCGCCGAGGCGGCGAACCAGGCCAAGCGGCGATTCATTTCGGTGGTGAGCCACGAACTGCGCACGCCGCTGAACGCGATTGTCGGCATGTCCGACCTGCTGCGCGACACGCAGCTCTCGCGCGAGCAGGCCGATATGCTGCAGACGCTGCGCAGCTCGACGCGCGTGATGCTCGGCCTCGTGGAGGAGGTGCTCGATTTCTCCAAGATCGAGGCCGGCAAGCTGGTCCTCGAGCGCACCGACTTCGACCTGCACGCGCTGGTGAACAGCACCTGCCGGATTCTCTCGTCGCAGGCGGCGGCGAAAGGCGTCGAGTTCGTGGTCTCGATCATGCCCGAGGTGCCGCCGGCGGTGCGTGGCGACGCGCATCACCTGCGCCAGGTGCTGATCAACCTCGCGGGCAACGCGGTGAAGTTCACGGAGCACGGCAGCGTCACGGTGCATGTCAGCAGCCAGGGCGAGAGCGAGACCGGCGTGCGCCTCAAGTTCTCGGTGCGCGATACGGGCATCGGCATCCCGCCGGAAGCGCAGCAGCGGATATTCGAGAGCTTCACGCAGGCGGACCAGACCACCACGCGCCGCTTCGGCGGCACGGGCCTGGGGACGACGATCGCGAAGCAGCTGGTGGAGCTGATGGGCGGCAGGATCGGACTGGAGAGCGCGGTCGGCCTGGGCAGTACGTTCTGGTTCGAGGCGGCGTTCGAGACGCAACCCGAGCGCTCGGGCGCCGTGGCCGGCGAATTGGCGGGGGCGCGCGTGCTGCTGGTCGGGTTTCCGCCCGCGCAGCGCGAGACGCTCGAGCAGTCCCTGGCGGGCTGGGGCGCCACCCCGGTGGCAGTCGGCAGCGTTGACGAGGGCGTAACGCGCCTGGTGGCGGAAATCAGTCTCGCACGGCCGTACCACAGTGCGCTCCTGTATTCGGAAGGCAAGGACCTGCAGCTCGCGCAACGATTCCGCCGCGCGGTGCCCGATCCGGCGCCGCCGGTGGTGCTCGCGATGCAGCGCTCGCCGGAGGTGCCGCGCTTTGCCGCGCTTTCGGCGGGTTTCGGCGCGGTGCTCGAAATGCCGTTCGAAAAGCGGCAGCTGTTCAACGTGCTGCACTCGGTCACCGCCGGCGAGGATGCGGGTGAAGGCGTGGTCCGCCTGCAGGACTACGCGCGTCGCAGTGGCGGCGCCAAGGGGCTGCACGTGCTGGTGGCGGACGACAATCCGACCAACCGGGAGGTGCTGAGCCGCATCCTGGAGCGCGGCGGCCATACCGCCATGCTGGTTTCCGACGGCGAGCGCGCGCTGGACGCGCTGGAGACCTCGCATTTCGATATCGCGCTCATCGACCGCAACATGCCCCGGCTCTCCGGCATCGAAACGGTGCAGGCGATCCGCCTGACCACCGGTGCGCGCGAACGCCTGCCGGTGGTCATGCTCTCGGCAGACGTCACTCCCGATGTCAAACGCGAGTGCCTGGAAGCGGGCGCCGACGCCTTCCTACCCAAGCCGATCGAAGCGGCCCGGTTGCTGGAAGAGCTGCAAACCCTCTGTGGCGCCAAGGTGCAGGAGCCGGCCAAGCCGGTCGCGCTGGCGGGCCTGCAGCCGTCGCGTGCCGGCAAGCAGGGGCCCGACCCCGTGGTCAATGCCGACACGCTCGCCGACCTCGAAGAACTGGGCTCTTCGCCTGCCTTCATGGACAAGCTGATCGGCGTGTTCGTCGCGGACAACATCACGCTGATGGCGAAAATGGAAGGGTCGCTCGCGGCGCGCAACGTCGGCGAATTCCGCAGCCACCTGCATGCCATGAAGGGTTCGGCGGCGAGCATGGGGGCGGAGCAGCTCACGGGCTATTGCAAGGATGTGGGGCGCCTGTCGGACGCAGAGGTAAAACTCCAGATCCCGGCGCTGCTGAAAACCCTGCGCGAAGAACTCGCCGCAACGCGCGAGTCGCTCGAGCGCTACCTCCAGGAACGGAAGAAGTCGGCGGGTTAACCCCGGGCTGCGGTAGCATTTCCCGCATGTCCCCCGGCACGTTCCGCTCGTCACTTCCGCCCGGACCGCGCGGCCTGCCGCTGATCGGTCAGGCGCCCGGATTCCTGCGCGACCCACTGGCGTTTCTTAGCGGCCTCGCCTTCAGGTATGGCGACGTCGCCTATTTCAGGCTCGGCGGGATACGGGTTTTTTTCGTCAATCGCCCGGATTACATCTGGGACGTCCTCGTCACGCAGCGCACGAAGTTCGAGATTTCGACGATGCGATCGAGGCTGGAAGTGGGCCTGGGCAAGGGACTGCTTACCTCGCGCAGCGACCTGCATTCCCGCCAGCGCAGGCTGATGCAGCCGGTGTTCCGGAAATCCCGGATCGATTCCTACGCGCAGTTCATGGTGGACTACACGCTTCGCGCGCGCGACAGCTGGCTGGCGGGTGAGGAGATCGACGCTACCGAGGAGATGATGAAGCTCACGATGTCGATCGTCGCGCAGTCGCTGTTCGGGCACGACATCGAGGAAGACGCCGAGGCGGTGTCGCGCAACCTGGGCATCCTGCTCGCCAATTTCACGCGCCTCATGTCGCCTCTGCGGTTCACGCTCATGCTTCCGCTGCCTTCGTCGCTCAGGTTTCGCCGCGCGATTCGCGAACTGGACGTCGTGATCTACCGGATGATCGAGCAGCGCCGGCGCGATCCCGCGGGCGGCGAGGACCTGCTGTCCGTGCTGGTGCAGGCCAAGGACGACGAGACGCACGCCCAGATGACCGAGAAGCAGCTGCGCGACGAGATTTTCTCGCTGTTGATGGCGGGCCACGAAACGACAGCCAATGCGCTCAGCTGGACGCTCTATCTGCTGGCGCGGAATCCCGAAGTGGACGAGCGGCTGCATGCCGAGGTCGCGGCGGCGATCGCGGGCCGGCAGCGCTTCGAGCCTTCCGACCTGAACAACCTGCCCTATACGCGCATGGTTATCACCGAGGCGATGCGGCTGTACCCACCCGGCTGGATCATCGGCCGCACGGCCCTGGAGGACGTG
>JBDTRO010000078.1:0-9101 GCA_039931635.1 Betaproteobacteria bacterium
CGATGCGTGCGGCCGTTTCCAGCGGCAGCGGCGGCACGTCTTCGCAGAAATCGATTGCAAGATCCGATTCGCGGTAGGGCTGGTCGGAGGCAAGCGCGCAGCCGGGTACCTGTCTCAGGATCTGCCTGCCGATCGCCTGAAGTCGCGCTCGGTTGCCGGCGCGGGTTTGTTCGTCGTCGTGAAAATGCCGGATCTGCCGGCCGCGCGCGCGGCAAAAATAGAAAGCGCCGTTCTCGCCGACCACGGCGTCCACAGGCCACATGCGGGCGATGTGATCGCACCATCCGGCGGGACGTCCGGTAATCGGCACCAGCAACTTGCCGGCCCGCTTGAGCCGCTCCATCGCCCCGTAGGCCTCGGCGGTGAGCCGCCCGTCGGTGGTCAGCGTATCGTCGATGTCGAACAGCAGCCCGCGGAAACGGTGCGCGACGCGTAGCTCCGCCAGCAGCCTCATCCGCGCGCCAGTATCTGCGCCACCCGCTCTTGCTGTGCGCGGCTCATCAGCAAACCGGCCTTGCTACGCCGCCACAACACGTCCTCGGCGGTCTGCGCCCATTCCTGAGCGACGAAGTACTGTACTTCCCGCTCGGTAAGACCTGCGCCCAGGTCCTCCCCCAGGTCGCCGTCGCCGACTACCGTTTGCGCGTGCGTGCCGTGGCGTCGGAATATCCCTCGCAGCGTGGACTCCGCGATGTGCGAGTGACCCGCGAAGAATGCATCCCGGGCTTCGACGCGCGCGATGCCACTGAAGTCGCTGCCGGAAAGCGGCACTCGGTCGGTCCACGCCGGCTTGATCCCGGGAAAATAGCGCACGAGCCGGTCTACCGCTTGCTCCGCCAGCCGGCGGTAGGTGGTGATCTTCCCCCCGAACACCGAGAGCACAGGCGCTTCACCCGCTTCGTCGTCCACGCGCAGCGTGTAGTCCCGGGTCACCGCTGAGGGGTCGGCTGTCCCGTCGTCATATAGAGGCCGCACGCCCGCATAGCTCCACACCACGTCCTGCGTACGCGCCGGACGTGCCAGATAGCGGTTTATGGCCCTGCACATGTATTCGATCTCGTCGGTGCTCGCCTCGGGCTGCACCGACTCGTCAGATACCGCGATGTCGGTAGTACCTACCAGCGTGTGGAGATCGCCATACGGAATCATGAAGATCACACGGCGATCGTCGTTTTGCAGGATGAAGGCGTGCTCTCCTTCGTAGAGTCGCGGCAAGGCGATGTGGCTGCCCTTTACCAGTCGGACAGCGTCGCGCGAGGGCTGCGACAAGTGCCCGTTCAGGACCGTCTTGACCCACGGACCGGCGGCATTCACGATGGCCCTGGACTTAATTTCTTCACCGCTCGACAGCTTTGCCTGCCAGATTCCGCTCTCTCTCCGTGCTGCAACACATTCGGTGCGCGTCAGCACCCGCACGCCGCGCAGCCGGGCGTCCATGGCATTCGCAATCACGAGGCGCGCGTCGTCAACCCGGCAATCCGAATAGATGAATCCGTGCTTGAGCTGGGGCTTGATACCCGAGTTGTACGGTGGCGCGTCGAGCCGGATCGCCCTGGAGCCCGGCAAACTGGTGCGGCGAGAGAGATGATCGTAGAGAAACAGGCCGGCGCGGATCATCCAGCGCGGCCTCAGCTCCGGTACATGCGGCATGACGAAGCGCGCCGGCCAGACCAGATGCGCCGCGACTTTCAGCAGCACCTCGCGCTCGGCGAGCGCTTCGGCCACCAGTCTGAATTCGTAGTGTTCCAGATACCGGAGACCACCGTGAATGAGCTTCGAGGACGAAGACGAGGTTGCGCAGGCCAGGTCACCTTTTTCCACCAGCAGCACTGACAGACCGCGGCCCGCGGCATCGCGCGCGATGCCGGCGCCATTGATGCCGCCACCCACGACCAGCAGGTCGACCGTGTTTTCCATAGGGTCCCTACGTTTGCAAGCGCAAAATTATACGGTGCGCGCGAGCGTCGCTTCGAAAGCAACCCCTCGGCCGCCGGCAAGATTCTCCGCCAACAGGATTCCGCCGTGGAACTCGGCAATCAGACGCGCAATGTAGAGCCCGAGCCCCAGGTGCGGAACGGGGCCGGAGTGTTCGCCGCGCAGCGATACCATCGAGTCAAACAGCGACTCGCGAATCGCGTCGGGCAAGGATGAGCCCTGATTCTCCACGCGGAGAACCGCGGTGTGCTCCGATGAATTCAGAAAAACGCGAATCGGGGTGTCCGTTGCGGCAAAGTCGACTGCGTTTTCCACCAACTTATCCAGCATCTGCGCGAGCAGGTCCGCAGCACCCACCATCGGCACAGCCTCCGGCGGCACCGCGAGCTCGAAATTCCGCGGCCGGTAGGCTAGGCGGTAGCCTTCGAGACAACCACGAACCACGACCACAGCGTCGAAGCGCTCCCGCGGCGCCGTGGAAAGGCTATGCTCCAGACGGCTCGCCTCCGTCATGCGCGAGAGGATGGTACTTAGGCGAGCAAGTCCCTCCTCCGCGCGTGCGACGTAGGTCTGCGTCTCTTCAAGAGTGCGGACGCCGTGCAGGTTCTCCAGAGAGGACCGCACCACGGCGACGGGCGTCCTCAATTCGTGAGAAAGCCGGGCCGCGAGCGCTTCCAGGTAGGCGTTGTAGCGGGCAAGACGGCCCAGCACGGTGGTGAAGCTACGCGACAGATCGCCGATTTCATCGGCTGCATCCGACGCTGTGGTAAGGCGCGTTACCCGGCCGCGAGCGTCGATCGCAGCCTCCGCCTCATCGCTTAGGCGCCGGATGCGATTGGAGATTCGCGTCGCGAACCAGAGCAGCACTGCTGCCACCAGAGAGAACACGACTAGCGTCGCCACCAGCAGCTGCTCGAGCGCCTGGCTGCGCAGCGAAGCGATCCTGTTCGTGGTTTCCTCTACCACGACCGCGCCGTAGACCTGGTCGCCAACCCATATCGGATGCGCCGCCGAAACGACCACCGCGCGGCCATCGCGCGTGTTGCGCGTGCGGATACCCGCGGCGCCCTGCAACGCACCAGCTACCTCGCGCCCCGCGGCAATTGCATTTTCCGCAATCGCATCGTCGAATTCCTCGGTCGGCGGTGCCAGCAACCAGGCGAGCGAACGCTCGGCAAGGCTGAGCGGTGCGGGGTCTGGACGCTTCAGACTTCCAGCAAGCGCGAGTACGCGGTATTCGCGGCTCACCACCCAGATCCTCGAACTTGCGCGCTCAAGCCCCTTCAGGATCGCGGTAATTTCGGCGTCGTTATCGGGGGAAACTTCCTCACGCCCGATCACACCGCCGGTCAGGCGCTGAAGTTCGCGTTCCGCTTCGCTACGCAATTCGGTTTCGCTGCGCGCCCGGTACGCCAGCAGTTTCGGGCGCTCATGCAGCGCGGTGGCCACCGCGCGGGCAGTGGCAGCGAGCGCTTCTTCCTGGGCGTGGAGCAGGAAGCGCTCCATTTCCCTCACATAGCGCCAGCCTGCCCACGGCAGCACCAGCAACGCGAGCGCAACCAATGCAAGCTTGGCGCGCAGCGGGAACCGGGTCATGGCGCGGGGACCACCCTCACTTCGGGCGCCTAGGCCTTCCAGCGGTAGCCGAGGCCATAGGCCGTCTCGATCGCGTCGAAGGCCGGATCGGCGGCGAGGAATTTTGCGCGCACTCGCTTGACGTGTGAGGTGACCGTCGCATCATCCACAACCAGCTCGGCATCACGCATCAGCTGGTCGCGGTTCTTGACGTGACCCGGGTGGCGCGCGAGGGAATGCACGATCCAGAATTCGGTAAGCGTAAGTTCGACGCGACGATCGCGCCACTGCGCGCTGAAGCGCTTGAGATCCAGCTCCAATTCGCCGCGCACGATCCGTTCCTCGACCGGTTTTTCTTCGGCGAGCGCGTCGACGCGCCGGAATAGCGCGGCAATGCGCGCCATCAGATGCGGCAGGCTGACTCCCTTGGTAAGGAAATCATCCGCCCCCAAGCGCAATCCGGAAACGACGTCGAAATCCGAATCGCGAGCGGTGAGAAAAACGATCGGAAGTTGCGGCGACAGGGAGCGCAGGTCACGGCACAGGGCGAAGCCTCCTTCCGCTTCGTCGCTCAGACCGATATCGATGATCGCCAGATCCGGCAGCCGCAGGCGAAATGCCTCCATCGCCTCGTGCCGGGCGGCATAGGCAGAAACCTCGTAGCCATGGCGCTTGAACGCCTCGGCATAGTTGGCGCGAATTGCCGCTTCATCTTCGACGATTGCAATGCGGCGGGCCATGCACTGAATATACCGGAAGGGGAGTTGCTATTTTTCAGCCATATTTCTTCTTCACCTTGTCAGATAGCGAACCCGGGCGCGGCTCTTTTCCCCCTTTTAATGGCATCAACCAACGAGGGAGAGGGAAATGACCAGATCCGCATTGTTCGCCGCAGAACTCGCCACCCAGATCGCGATGGCGGCCGCTATTGGACTGCTTGTCAGCATCGTGCTGGCAGGCGCAACGCTGCTCCTCGCTTCATGAGCGATGGAATGAAATACGGCGACGTCGCGCTCGGCGTTGAGTCCGCTCTGCCCGCTTTTGTCCGGTCGGACGGGAGCTTGCGCCGCAGGCCGGGTTACATCATCTGGCTGATTGCAGCGCTTAGGCGCTGGACCTGAAGAACCGCGGCGGCGGGCGCGCGGGGACCGGAAAGGAGGGCCGGGTCACGGTACCGGCGGCGCCCGCCAGCTTCGGCAACGAAACACCCTTCGCGAGGAATGCCGATGCAAAAGACATTGCTGTGGAAGATCGCCCTGATCGGTATCGTCGCGCTGCTGCTGCTGATCCCGGTAGACATGATTCGCGGCCTGGTGGCCGAACGTAAACAGGCGCGCGACGGCGTTATTGCCGGAATAGCGCGCGGTTCGAGCGAGGCGCAAAGAATCGTCGGACCGGTGCTCTATGTCCCCTGGACCCGCCGAGGCACCGAGACAACCACCAGCACTGACGACAGCGGGCGCAGCCGGACGTCCAGCAAGGAGAAAGTCGAGCATGGTCAGGTCGTTCTGCTCCCCTCCACGCTGCTGGTGGACGGCAAGATTTACCTGCAGCAGAAGCATCGTGGGATCTACAAGGCGCATGTCTACGCGCTGGAAGCAACGTTACGCGGCAGCTTCGCCATCCCGCCGGGCCTGGGGATCTCGGAGGGGACAGGCGCCCTGGAGTGGGGTCGCGCGTATCTGGTGCTCGGCATTCACGACACGCGCGGCATCCGGGACCGCATACAGCTCGACTGGAGCGGTACGCAACCAGCGCTGTTCCCGGGCGGCGTGGACGCGGCGGGCGTGGCCAATGGGTTGCATGCCGACCTCGGGGTTCTTGCCGCGAGCAAGAATTCCGTCACTCACGAGTTCAGATTCGCGCTTTCCCTGCTTGGCACCGAGAGACTGGACATCGTGCCGGTAGGCGCCGTCACGACTGTTTCGCTCGCTTCACCGTGGCCGCACCCGAGCTTCACCGGCAGAATCCTGCCGGATTCCGGAACCCGAATTTCGAGCGACGGTTTCGCCGCCACCTGGCGCACATCGCATTTCGCCACCAACCTGGCGCAATTGCACCAACGCTGCGTTCAGTCGCGCCAATGCGATGCGTTCCAACAGCACAGCCTTGCCGTATCTTTCATTGAACCGGTCGATCTGTATCAGACCGTGGAGCGCGCCGTAAAATACGGATTCCTGTTCATCGGCCTGACCTTTGCGGCATTCTTCCTGTTCGAAGTGCTGCAGCGGCTGGCCATTCACCCTTTTCAGTACGCGCTGGTCGGCAGTGCGCTGGCGATCTTCTTTCTGCTGCTGATTGCGCTTTCCGAGCATATCGGCTTTGCACTCGCCTACGTTGCTGCCGGGGGCTCCTGCGTTGCATTGCTCGGCTATTACGTCGCGCACGTGCTGCACAGTCTGCGGCGCGGTGCCGGCTTCGCTGCGTCGCTTGCCTGCCTTTACGGTCTGCTTTATGTTCTGCTGCGCGCCGAGGATCATGCGCTCCTGATGGGATCGATTCTGGTGTTCGCCGCAATGGCCGCAACCATGGTCGCGACTCGCCGAGTGGACTGGTACACCGTCGGCACGAATCCTACATAGAATGGAACGCTATGAGCACCACTCTTATTCTCGTTGTCGGAAACAAAAACTATTCTTCGTGGTCGATGCGCCCCTGGGTGCTTCTGCGCGGATTGAACCTGTCGTTCCAGGAGCGGCTGGTGAAATTCGAGTCTAGGGACTGGAGCGACAACATCGGCCGGCTCTCGCCGTCGGGCATGGTGCCGATCCTCTGGGAAGGCGCGCCCGGCAGCGGATTCGCGACCTGGGACACGCTTGCCATCGCAGAGAGGGTGCATGAATTGTTCCCGGCAGCCGGCGCCTGGCCGTCTGATGCGCGCGCACGCGCGCGCGCGCGCTCGCTATGCGCCGAATTCCACTCCGGCTTCCGGTCATTCCGCGGCGCGATGCCGATGAATATCCGCAGCCGCTATCCCGGCAAGGGCATGAACGCGGAAGTGGCGAAGGACATCGAGCGCATTTGCGCGCTCTGGACGGATGCCCGCGGGACCTTCGGAGGCAATGGACGATTCCTTTTCGGGGCATTCGGCGCCGCGGACGCGTTCTACGCGCCGGTGGCGACACGCTTTGTCACCTACGGCGTCGAATTGAAGGGCGCAGCTCGCGAGTACCAGCTGGCATTGCTCGAGTCTCCCGGGGTAAAGGCCTGGAGCGCGGACGCGGTCAAGGAAACCGAATTCGTTGCCGTGGATGAGCCCTACGCGACGGCGCCAAGCTGAGCCATGCCAGTCGCGCGCCGTTTCTCGCAGCTCGACGTTTTCACGTCGGTCGCCATGCTCGGAAATCCGCTCGCAGTGGTACACGACGCCGGCGGCCTTACAGACGAGCAGATGGCGGCATTTGCGCGCTGGACGAACCTTTCGGAAACCACCTTCCTTCTGCCACCGAAGGATCCGTCCGCGGACTATATCGTGCGCATCTTCACGCCGCTGAGCGAACTGCCATTTGCCGGCCACCCAACCCTCGGCAGCTGCCACGCATGGCTTTCGGCGGGCGGCAAGCCGAAGAATCCGGAGTTCGTGGTGCAGGAATGCGGCATCGGCCAGGTGCGCGTGCGGCGTGACCGCGAGCGGCTGGCGTTTGCCGCGCCGCCCCTGCGCCGCAGTGGTCCGGTCGCGGCAGGCGAGCGCGCATCAGTACTGGCGGCATTGCATATCGGCGAAGATGCGGTGCGCGACATGCAGTGGGTCGAAAACGGCCCGCCTTGGATCGGCGTTTTGCTTCGTGACGCACTGGCGGTTCTCGACCTAAAGCCGGATTACGCAGCGCTGCGAGGCATGGCGGTGGGCGCCGTTGGACCGTATCCGCAAGGCGCACCCTGCGCATTTGAGGTACGCGCCTTCACGCGAACCGGCGTGGAGGATCCCGTCACGGGCAGCCTGAATGCAGGGCTTGCGTTGTGGATGATCGACGCCGGAATTGCACCGGATCACTATGTGGCCAGCCAGGGAACACAGCTCCGGCGCAGCGGGCGCGTCCACGTCGATCGTACCGGCAAAGACACCTGGATCGGCGGGACTGTTTGCCCCGTCGTAAGCGGGACCGTCGTTCTGTAACCTGGCATGCGACGGCCAGGAAGGTTGGCTACTTCTTGCGCAGTTTCCGAATTGCGGCAATCTGCGCGGCTTGCATCGCAAATTCAGCCTGCAGGGTTGCAACTTCCTGCTTGTCCTGTGCACTGGCCAGGGCAACTTTTGCCTTCTCCAGTGCCTCGTTAGCCTTAGCCTCGTCGAGATCGTGCCCCCGTATCGCGGTATCCGCGAGGACGGTAATGAGTTTCGGCTGCACTTCCAGGATGCCGCCGGCGACGAATATCAACTCCTCTTCGCCACCGGGCTTCTGGATGCGCACGGCCCCGGGCCTGATTCGCGTGATGAGCGGCGCGTGACGCGGGTAGATGCCGAGCTCGCCCGCTTCGCCGGGCAGCACGACGAATTCGGCCTCGCCGGAGAATATCGACGCTTCGGCGCTGACTACGTCGACGTGTATGGTGGCGTTGGCCATTACTGAAGCGTTTTCGCTTTCTCGAACGCTTCTTCGATCGCGCCAACCATGTAAAACGCCTGCTCGGGCAGCGCGTCGCACTCGCCGTTGACGATCATCTTGAAGCCCTTGATGGTGTCCTTGAGCGAGACGTATTTGCCGGGAGTCCCGGTGAAGTTTTGCGCCACGGTGAACGGCTGCGACAGGAAGCGCTGGATTTTTCGCGCGCGGGAAACCGCGAGCTTGTCCTCGGGCGCGAGTTCGTCCATGCCGAGGATCGCGATGATGTCGCGTAGTTCCTTGTAGCGTTGCAGGGTCGCCTGCACCGAGCGTGTGGTGTTGTAGTGGTCTTCACCGATGGTATTCGGATCGACCTGGCGCGAGGTCGAGTCGAGCGGGTCCACGGCCGGATAAATACCCAGCGAGGCAATGTCTCGCGACAGCACGACCGTCGCGTCCAAGTGGCCGAAGGTGGTGGCGGGCGACGGATCCGTCAGGTCATCGGCGGGCACGTACACTGCCTGAATAGAGGTAATCGAGCCGACCTTGGTCGAGGTAATGCGCTCCTGCAGACGGCCCATTTCTTCGGCCAGCGTCGGCTGATAGCCCACCGCGGAGGGCATCCGGCCAAGCAATGCCGACACTTCGGTGCCGGCGAGCGTAAAGCGGTAGATATTGTCGACGAAGAATAGGATGTCTCGCCCCTCGTCGCGGAAGCTCTCGGCCATCGTCAGACCGGTCAACGCGACGCGCAGGCGGTTGCCCGGCGGCTCGTTCATCTGGCCGAATACCATCGCCACCTTCGATTCGGGCAGGTTGTCCAGCTTCACGACTTCGGCTTCGATCATCTCGTGATAGAAGTCGTTGCCCTCGCGTGTGCGCTCGCCGACGCCTGCGAAAACCGACAGGCCTGAGTGCTGGGTCGCGATGTTGTTGATCAGTTCAAGCATGTTCACGGTCTTGCCTACGCCGGCGCCGCCGAACAGGCCGATCTTGCCGCCCTTGGCAAACGGGCAGATCAGGTCGATCACCTTGATGCCGGTTTCC
>JBDTRO010000079.1:0-8403 GCA_039931635.1 Betaproteobacteria bacterium
GGAAGGTCGTCAACACCAGCTACTTCATGTATTTCGCGGTGCTCGCCTCGATGATTCACGGCCTCACCATCCCGGGCGCGATCGAAGTCGCGCAACGGCAGAAGGGCTACACCAACGGCCTGTTCGAGTGGCTGCGCAAGGCGCCGTGGGGCAATCCGGTGTTCTCCGGGATGTTCATCGCGCTGATCGGCTTCGGCTTCCTGGGCGGCATCTCGGGCGTGATGATGGGCACCGAGCAGCTCAACATGATCATCCACAACACCATCTACGTGCCGGGGCACTTCCACGCCACGGTGGTGGTGGGCACCACGCTCTCGTTCATGGCGCTGACCTACTTCCTCATCCCGGTGCTGTTCCGGCGCGAGATGATCAACCCGGGCCTCGCGCGCTGGCAGCCCTACCTGTTCGGCCTGTCGATGTATTTCTTCTGCCTGGTGATGATGGGCGCGGGCACGCTGGGCGTATCGCGCCGCCACTGGGACATGGCCTTCAACGGCTCGGCGATGGCCTATGAATGGCCGGGCACGGCGTACCTGCTGATGGGCCTCGTCGGCATCGGCGGCATCGCCGCCATCGCGGGGGGTGCGATCTACATTTACATCACCGTCGGCTCGCTGCTGTGGGGCCGCAGGCTCGACGCCGGCAGCACCAGCGCAAGCTTCACGCCGATCCCGCCGACCGCGCCCACCGCGATCGCGCAGAGCTACGGCTCGGCCGGCTTCGCGGCGCCGGGCACTTTCGTGCTCGCGTCGGTGTTCCTCGTCTCGTTCGTCCTCTACTACTTCATCAACTGGAAGTACCTGTCGCAGGTATGGGGACTCAGCTAGCCCGGGGTAGATCGGTGCCGATGGGCGCGTCGCCCGCGCTGCGGGTGGCGCGCGACGTGCTCGGGCTGTTCAAGCTGCGCATCGGCGTCCTCATCATGATCACCGCGCTGGTGGGCCTGGTGGTCTCGCCGGGGCCGCGGCTCAGCGTGTTCCAGGTGCTGGTGCTCGCGCTCTCGGTGCTGGTCGCCTCGGCCAGCGCCGGCGCGTACAACCAGTACCACGACCGCGACAGCGACTGCCTGATGGCCCGCACCCGCGGGCGGGCCTTCGTGACCGGCGCGCTGCCGTACACACCGGCCTGGCTGGTGCTGATGGCGGTGCTGCTCGTGGGCGCCATCTCGGCGGCCGCCTGGATACTGAACCCGATCTCGGCTGCCTACGTTTTCCTTGGCGCCTTCTTCTACGCGATCGTCTACACCGTATGGCTCAAGCGCCGCAGCTGCCTGAACATCGTGGTCGGCGGCCTTGCGGGCAGCTTCGCGGTGCTGGCCGGCGCAGCCGCGGCGGACCCGTCGATCGGGGCGCTGCCGCTGCTGCTGGCGGTCGTGCTGTTCCTGTGGACGCCGCCGCATTTCTGGAGCCTCGCGATCGCCAACCAGGCCGAGTACGCCGCGGCGCGCGTACCGATGCTGCCGGTCGTGGTCGGCACGGCGCGCGCGGCGCGTATCGTGCTCTGGAGCACCGTCGCGCTGGCATTGACCGCGTTGCTGCCGGTCCTGTTCGGCGCCGGCCTCGTCTACCTCGCCGGCGCGCTGGCCGGCGGCGGCTACTTTGTCTACCGGGCCTGGCAGCTGGCACGTGCGCCGTCGCGCAAGACGGCGATGGCCTCCTTCTTCGCCTCCCTGATCCAGCTGAGCCTGCTGCTCGCGGCCGCCACCCTCGACAGCCTGCTGCGTTGACGGGAGATGGCCCGATGGCGAGCCGCCTGAACCGTGCGCTGGCGATCGCCGCGCTGTGCCTGGGCCAGGCGCACGCCGCCGCACCCGAGGGCATGGACCCGGGCGCCGCGCTGCGCGCAAGCCAGGCCGTCGTCGGCAACGCAGTCGGCGACTACACGCTGCTCGACCGCGAAGGGCGCCCGGTGCGCCTGTCGCAATACCGCGGCAAGCCCCTGCTGGTGAGTTTCATCTATACGGGCTGCTTCCAGGTCTGCCCCCTGACCACCCGCGCGCTGCAGCGCGCGCTCGAGGCCGGCCGCGACGCCTTCGGCACCGGCCAGTTCAACGTCGTCAGCATCGGCTTCAACCAGCCCGCCGACTCGCCGCAGGCGCTCAAGGCGTTCGCCCTGCAGCACCGCATTGATGCCCCAAACTGGGAATTTCTGAGCCCGGCCGCACCGATCGTCGAGCCGCTGGCGCGCGATTTCGGCTTCAGCTACGCCGCCACGCCGGCCGGCTTCGACCACGTCCTGCAGGCCACGCTGCTCGACGCCGGCGGCCGCATCTACCGGCAGATCTACGGCGCGGACCTCTCCGCCGATGCGATCGGCGAGCCGCTGGCGCAGTTGCTGCGCGACGCACCGGCACCGCCGCAGTTCCGGCTGGAGGACTTCATCGACCGCGTGCGCGTCCTGTGCACCGTCTACGACCCGGCCACCGGCCGGTACCGCTTCAAGTACGGCCTCGCGATCGAGGTGGCGGGCGGGATCACCTTCGCGCTGGCGATGCTCTGGTTCTTCCTCGGCGAATGGCTGGCGCGTCGCCGCGCGCGGCGCGCGACCCTTGACCTGGATCACGACGCCGGTGCGCGCACTCTCTAGCCTGCGCACACCTTGCAGAAAACCGCCCAAAGCGCGTTCCTCTCCGTCGAAAAGGCCTTCAACGCCATCTTCGGCGAGCGGCTGAATCCGCTCTACTACCTCGGGGCCATCGCCTACTTCCTGCTCTGGATCGCGATCGCGTCCGGCCTGTACCTATATGCGTTCTTCGAAACCAGCGCCGCAAGCGCCTATCCGTCGGTCGAGGCGCTGACGCACAGCCAGTGGTTCGCCGGCGGCATCCTGCGCAGCCTGCACCGCTACGCCTCCGACGCGATGGTGCTGGCGATGCTGCTGCACCTGCTGCGCCACTTCACCTTCGGCCGGCACCGCGATTTCCGCTGGTTCTCCTGGATTTCCGGCGTCGCGCTGCTGTGGCTCGCCTTCGCCTCGGGCATCAACGGCTACATGCTGCCCTGGGACCGGCTGTCCCAGTTCGTGGTCACCGCGACGACGGAGTGGTTCGACGTGCTGCCGGTGATCGGCGGATCGATGACGCGCAACTTCATCGCCAACGCCAACGTCAGCGACCGCCTGTTCTCGCTGCTGTCGTTCATCCACATCGGGCTGCCGTTGAGCATGCTGGCGGTGCTGTGGATCCACACGCAGCGCACGCCCGGCGCGAAGACCAGTCCGCCGCGGGCGCTGATGATCGGCATCCTCGCCGGCCTGACGCTGCTCGCGATCGTCAAGCCTGCGGTAAGTCAGCCGCCGGCGGACCTCGCCACGCTGCCCGCGCGCATCGACCTGGACTGGTTCTACCTGCCGCTCTATCCGCTGATCGAGCGCTGGGGCGCGGCGAATACCTGGTTCCTCGCGCTCGGCGTCACCGCGCTGCTTGCCGCGTTGCCCTGGTTGCCGCCCCGCCTGCGCGGCGGCCGCAGATCCTGGAGCGTGGCGATTCATCCGGACGAGCGCATCGTCGCGGCGCGCGCCGGCGAGACGCTGCTCGATGCGGGCCTGCGCGAGGGACTGCCGATGCCGTTCGAGTGCCGCAATGGCGGCTGCGGCGTGTGCAAGGCGAGCCTGCTGCGCGGCGAAGTGCGGCTGCAGCCCTATCAGGAAAGCGTGCTGACGGCGGCCGAGCGCGCCGCCGGCAAGACGCTGCTGTGCTGCGCCGAACCGCTCAGCGACGTCGAGATCGACTACGTTCCGCTGGCCGGCGCGAAGGCGCTGCCGGTGCGGCAATACGTGGCGCGGGTCGCGCGCCTCGAGCCGCTCGCCGCGGACGTGATGCGCGTGTGCTTGCGGCTGGAGGGCGGCGCGGCGCTGCGCTTCCACGCCGGCCAGTACATCAACGTCCTGCTCGCCGACGGCGCGAAACGCAGCTTCTCCTTCGCCACCGCGCCGCACGCCGCCGATGAAATCGAGCTGCACGTGCGCCGGATTCCCGGCGGGCGCTTCACCACCGAGGTGTTCACCCGCATGAAGGTGGGCGACAGCCTGCGCTTCGAAGGCCCGCTGGGCGCCTTCACGCTGCGCGAGGACAGCGAGAAACCGATCCTGTTCGTCGCGGGCTCGACCGGCTTCGCGCCAGTGAAGAGCATGGTGGAACACGCATTCCACGCCGGCCTGCAGCGCCGCATGATTCTCTACTGGGGCGTGCGCCACCGCGCCGACCTCTATCTCGGCGCCCTGGCCGAGCGGTGGGCGCGCGAGCACGCCAATTTTTCCTTCGTGCCGGTACTGTCGGACCCCGCGCCGGAAGACGCGTGGACGGGCCGCACCGGCCTCGTGCACGAGGCGATCCTCGCCGACTACCCGGACCTGTCGGCACACCAGGTCTACGCCTGCGGCTCGGTGCAGATGGTCGAGGCCGCGCAGCCGGCATTCGTCGAACGCGGCATCTCGAGCGACGACTGCTTCTCGGATGCATTCCACCTCGCGCCGCAGCGCCCGCTCGACGGCGCGCACGCCGACCTCGTCAAGCTCGGGGGCTCCAATGCCTGACGGCATGCTGCCGAAGCCGCTGCGCTATGCGCTGCAGGCGCTCGCCTACGCCGCCTTCGCCGCAGTCCTCGGTTATTTCTCCACCTCGCCTGCCTACCGCCTGCGCGCCGACGACGAGGCGGTAGTGAAGCTCTCGTTCACCCATGCAGCGCAACTGGCGCGGCCGTGCCGCGAGCGCAGCGCGGAGGAACTCGCCAGGCTCGCGCCGAACATGCGCAACAAGATGGATTGCCCGCGCGAGCGCGTCGAGGTGAAGGTCGAGCTCGACATGGACGGTGCGCCGCTCTATCGCATCGGCGCCTCGCCCGCCGGGCTGCACCGGGACGGCGCCTCGACGGTGTACCGGCGGCTCGCGATCCCGGCGGGCCGGCATCGTTTCCGCGCCCGCCTCGCCGACGGGCCGGACGGCGAATTCTCCTTTACCGCGGAGACGGTGGTGGATCTGGCACCCGGCCAGGTACTGATCGTCGATTTCGCGACCGATCGCAGCGGCTTTGTGTTCACGCGCGGCTGACGCCTCCATGCCCAGCCTCCTGCGGCGACTGCGCGATGCCGACGATACGCTGGGCGCGGTGTTCGATCGCGCGTTTCCCGCGGCGGGCAATCCGTGGCGCCACCTGGGCGCACTCGCCTTCCTGTGCCTCGTGATCGCGGTGGCGAGCGGGATCGTTGCCTACGCGCTCTACGACACCAGCGTCAGCGGCGCCTACGAATCCGGCCTGCGCCTGCAGCGGGACCCGCTGCTGCTCGGGCGCCTGCTGCGCGGCCTGCACCGCTACGCGGCCGACGCGTTCGTGTTGCTGACCGTTCTGCACCTGATGCGCGAGGCCGCGCGCGGGCATTTTCTCGGCGCGCGCTGGTTTTCCTGGCTGAGTGGCGTGCCGCTGCTGTGGTTGCTCTGGATCGCCGGCCTCACCGGCCTCTGGCTGCTGGCCGATGAACGCGCGCTGTATAGCGTGACGGCGACCGCGGAATGGCTGCAGGCCCTGCCGCTCGCGGCGGACCTCCTCGCGCGCAACTTCCTCACGCCGGATGCGCTGAACGACCGGTTCTATTCGCTCGTCATGTTCGTCCACATCGGCGTGCCGCTGCTGACGCTCGCGGCGGTGTGGATCCACGTGCAGCGCGCGTCGCGGGCACGCCTTTGGCCGCCGCGCGCACTAACCGCCGGCTGCCTCGCCATGTTCACGCTTCTCGCGCTGGCGGTTCCCGCCGGGAGCCTGGGTCCCGCCGACCCCGGCCACGTTGCCGCGCGGATTTCGCTCGACTGGTTCTACCAGTTCGCGCATCCCCTGGCCGACCTGCTATCCGCGAAGGCCGCGTGGCTGCTCGCCGCTGCTTTGACTATCCTGCTTGCCTGCCTGCCGTGGCTCGCGCCCAGGCGCGCGCCCGCGCCCGCGCGCGTCAACCTGGACAACTGCAACGGATGCGCGCGCTGCGCCGCCGATTGTCCGTTCGGCGCGGTCGTCATGGTGCCGCGCACGGACCAGCGCCGCCATCCGCGGCAGGCTTCGGTGGTCGAGGACCTGTGCACGGCCTGCGGCATCTGCGTCGGCGCCTGCCCTTCCTCGACGCCGTTCCGCAGCATCGAAGACCTCGTCTCAGGCATCGAGCTACCGGACGCGCCCGTCGCCCGCATGCGCCAGCAGCTGCAAAGCGGCATCGCCGCGCTGACGGCTTCCCCCAGGGTGATGCTGTTTACCTGCCGGCAGGCAGGCAGGCACACGGTGCTCGCCGACGCGCGGACGGCGGTGATGCCGGTGGAGTGCGCCGCCATGGTGCCGCCGTCGTTCATCGAATACGCGCTCCGGCTGGGCGCGGACGGCGCGATGATCGCCGGCTGCCGCGAGGGCGACTGCGAATTCCGCCTGGGCGACCGCTGGGTGCGCGAGCGCATCGGCGGCGCGCGCGAGCCGCACCTGCGGGCCACGGTTCCGCGCGAGCGCATTGCGCTGTCCTGGGCGGGGCGCGACGCGGAACGCCTCCAGCGCGAGGTGGCGTCGCTGCAATCGAGGTTGCGTCATGGCTGAGGCGGCTACCGGATTCGACATCGCCGTCCCGCAGGACGCGCGCCGGCCTCTGACGCTCGCCTGGCTCGGGCTGGGGCTGGGCGCCCTGCTCGCATCGGGACTGTTCTCCGTGCTGCTCGTGCTCGCACGCACGCCACAACTGCAGGGCCTCTTCCCGGTCGCCGATTTCTTCCGCGTCGCGCTGGTCGTGCACGTCGACCTCTCGGTGCTGGTATGGTTCCTCGCCTTCGGCGGCGCGCTCTGGACCCTGAGCGGATCGCCGCGCCACCTGCCGATGGCCTGGCTCGCGTTTGCGCTGTCGGCGGCGGGCACTCTGGCGATGTGCGCCTCGCCCTTCGTCGAGCGCGCGGCGCCGGTGATGGCCAACTACGTGCCGGTGCTCGACGGTCCGCTGTTCCTCGCCGGGCTGCTGCTGTTCGGCGCCGGCATTGCGCTGTTGTGCCTGCGTTCCATGCTGGCGGTCACGCCGGTGGGGATGCGCATCAGCGGTGGCGGCGCGCTGCGCTTCGGCCTCAACGCCGCGCTGGTGGCTAGCGCCGTGGCGGTGATCGCGTTCGCGTGGTCATGGGCGGAAGTGCCGCGCACGCTCGATCCGCGCATCTACTACGAACTGCTCTTCTGGGGCGGCGGGCACGTCCTGCAGTTCGCCTACACGCTGCTGATGCTGGTCGGGTGGATCTGGCTCGCCTCCGCCATCGGCGCTCGGCTGCCGCTATCGCCGCGCGTGGTGACGCTGCTATTCGGCATCGCGCTGTTGAGCGTGTTCCTCACACCGATCACCTACCTTGCCTTTGACCTCACCTCCGTCGAGTTCCACCGCGCGCAGACGCTGCTGATGCGGTTCGGCGGCGGACTCGTCATACCGCCCATCGCGCTCGCCGTGCTGTGGTCGCTGCTGCAGCTGCGCTCGCCCGACGCGAGCCAGCGCCCGCTGCGAGCCGGCCTGATCGCTTCGCTGGCGCTTTTCTCGGCCGGCGGCGCCATCGGCTTCCTGATTGCGGGCAGCGACGTGCGGATTCCGGCCCACTACCACGGCTGCATCGTCGGCGTGACGCTGGCGATGATGACGGTGGTCTACCTGCTCCTGCCGCGGCTCGGGTTTGCCGCGCCGCAATCCCGGCTCGCCGCGTGGCAGCCCTACCTCTACGGAACTGGCCAGCTGATGCACATCGCAGGCCTGGTCTGGTCCGGCGGCTACGGCGTGCAGCGCAAGGTCGCGGGCGCCGACCAGGCGCTGCAGGGCGCGGCGCAGTTCGCGGCGATGGGCGTGATGGGCCTCGGCGGCCTGCTGGCGGTCGCCGGCGGCATCGTGTTCGTCATCGTCGTTCTGCAGTCGGTGGCGCGGACCGTGCAGACGCGTGCCTAGGAGCAGCGTCGCGTTCCTGCCGTTTTTCTTCTTTTCCCTGCAGCGTTCGCCACCGTACATACGCCTGGCGCAGGTGTGCGCCATCCTCGGTCCGGCTGGCATTTGATCTGCATCAATCCGATACCCAAGTGAAACGCTAGGCTATTGGCAGAAAAATCGGTATTCAGAGGGAGGAATCAATGAAGGCACGCCTGAAGTTCGTGATCGTTGCGTTCTGCGCCATCCTGCTGGCCGCTTGCAGCCCCTCTGCGCCGCCGCCCGCGGCCGATCCCTACGACATCTCGAAGATGGACCTGAAGCCGGTGCCGGCCAAGGTCTCCGCCGAGCGCCATACCGGCAAGTTCGCCGAGGGCGCCGCGCTCAGCTTCGGCGCCGAGCTCAAACCGCTCGATCCCTCGCCGGTGAAGACCATCCGCCTGGACACCACGCACAAGATCATCGAGATCGCGCCGGGCGTGAAATTCAGCGCCTGGA
>JBDTRO010000080.1:0-2630 GCA_039931635.1 Betaproteobacteria bacterium
ATGGTCTCACCGGCATAGATCCGCACGTTCTTCTTCGTCCAGAACACGCGGTCGTTGATGCGATATGAGACATGGGCGAAACGATCCGCCGCCACTGTCTCCTGACGCATCGTCGCCGGGTCAACGTCGCGATAGTGGTCCGCAACGACGGGATTTCGCTGGCCGGGGTGGCGCGGCTGAAGCCGGCGCAGATCGTCATCTCGCCGGGGCCCTGCACGCCGAGCGACGCCGGCGTTTCGCTGGATGTGATCGCCAGGTTCGCCGGCGAGTTGCCGATCCTCGGGGTCTGCCTCGGCCACCAGGCGATAGGGCAGGCATTCGGCGGTAAAGTGGTGCGCGCGCAGCGAGTCATGCACGGCAAGGTGTCCGCGGTCCGGCACGACGGCAAGGGCGTATTCGCGGGCCTGCCGGACGGTTTCGCGGCGACGCGTTACCACTCGCTTGCAGTCGAGCGGGAGTCGCTGCCCGCCTGCCTGGAGGTTACGGCGCAGTCGGAGGAGGGCGAGATCATGGGCCTGCGCCATCGGACGCTGCAGGTCGAGGGGGTGCAATTCCATCCCGAAGCCATGCTCACCGAGCACGGCCATGCCATGTTGAAGAACTTTCTGGAGGGGAGCAGGCCATGAAAATAGGGATTGCCGAAGCGATTCAGCGCACCGTCGAGCACCGCGAGATTTTTCACGACGAGATGCTGCACGTGATGCGCCAGATCATGCGCGGGGAACTCACGCCGGCGCAGATCGCCGGCTTCATCATCGGCCTGCGGGTGAAAAAGGAGACGGTCGGCGAAATCGCCGCCGCCGCCCAGGTGATGCGCGAATTCGCCACCCTGGTCCCTCTCAAGGATCATCGCCATGTGGTGGATGTCGTCGGCACCGGCGGCGATGGCGCGCATACCTTCAACATCTCGACCGCCGCGACCTTCGTCGCCGCCGCCGCTGGCGCCAGGGTCGCGAAACACGGCAACCGCTCGGTTTCCTCGCGCAGCGGCAGCGCGGACGTGCTTGAGGCGCTGGGCGCGAAGCTTGAACTCACGCCGGCCCAGATCGCGCAGTCGGTGGAGACCGTCGGCGTCGGCTTCATGTTCGCGCCCAGCCACCACCCGGCGATGAAGCATGCGGGCGTGGTGCGCAAGGAGCTGGGGGTGCGGACGATTTTCAACATCCTGGGCCCGCTCACCAATCCGGCCGGCGCGCAGAACCAGCTGATGGGGGTTTTCCACACTGACCTGGTCGGCATCCAGACGCGCGTGCTGCAGCGCCTGGGGGCGCGGCACGTGATGGTGGTTTACGGCCGGGACGGCCTGGACGAGATCTCGATCTCCGGCGAAACCCTGGTCGGCGAATTGCTGAACGGCGAGATCCGGGAATACGTACTGCATCCGTCCCAGTTCGGGCTGGAGGTGTACGACCGGCGCGCGATCCAGGTCAATTCGGTCGAGGAATCCAGGCAGATGGTCCTTGCGGTGCTGGAAAACCAGCCCGGGCCCGCGCTAAATATCGTGGTGCTGAACGCCGGCGCCGCGCTCTATGTCGCCGGCGTCGCCAAGACGCTCGAGGAGGGCATCGATCGCGCGCGCAAGGCCATCGCCAAGGGCGAAGCGCGCCAGAAGCTCGACGAGTTCGTCGCCTTTACCAAGAAGCACGGCAAGGGCTGAGTGGCTTGGCAAAGTTTGCCAAGGCGGGTAGCCTGCGCACATGAGCACGATGAACGTATCTTTGCCGAATTCGCTCAAGGACTTCGTGGACGATCGCGTGCGCAAGGATGGCTATAGCACCTCGAGCGAATACGTCCGCGAACTGATCCGCGCCGATCAACTGCGCCAGGCCGAGCAGCAACTGGTCGCTATGCTGCGCGCCGGCATCGAGTCGGGCGAGGGCATTCCGATCACCAAGTCTTATTGGGTACGCAAGCGTAAGGCGCTCCGCCGCGGCCGGGCGTGAAGCCGGTTCGCGTCCGTCCGGAGGCAGACCGGGATGTGGATGCCGCGGTAAAGTTTCTGCTGCAGGAAAGCGCTCCGGAGGCGGCGCTGAAGCTGCTCGACGAGTTTAAAGCGGCGTTGGACCGGATCGCCGTGCTGCGCGTGCTCCACAGCGCCCGGGACATTCCCGCGGCGTTGCAGGAGGATCGATGATGTCCGACATCCTTACGCGCATCCTCGCGCGCAAACGCGAGGAGCTGGAGGCGGCGCGCGTGGCGGTGCCGTTCGCGCAGATGCAGGCACTGGCCGCCGCCGCGCCGCCGCCACGCGATTTCGCCGGTGCGCTGCGCGCGAAGATTGCCGCCAGACAGCCCGCCGTCATCGCCGAAATCAAGCAGGCGAGCCCCTCGAAAGGCTTGCTGCGCGCGCAATTCGATCCGGCGGCGATCGCAAGGAGCTACGAGGTGGGCGGGGCGGCCTGCCTGTCGGTGCTGACGGACCGGGACTTTTTCCAGGGTGCGCATGAATATCTGGCCCAGGCGCGCGCCGCCTGCGCCCTGCCGGTACTGCGCAAGGACTTCATCACCGAGCCCTACCAGGTGTACGAATCGCGTGCGCTGGGGGCGGATTGCATCCTGCTGATCGCGGCCGCGGTGGCGCGCCAGGACATGCAAGGCCTGGAAGCCAGTGCTCGCTCACTTGGCATGGC
>JBDTRO010000081.1:0-14969 GCA_039931635.1 Betaproteobacteria bacterium
CTGCCCGACGCGCCCTCGACGCCGGAGCTGAACTGGAAGCTGGCCGAAGGCGAACCGCAGGCGATCATGTCGAAACTGCAGGCGCTGAAGCCGTTCGCCGCCGCGAGCCGCGTGCTGACGATAGACGGCGTGCGTGCGGAATACGAAGATGGTTTCGGCCTCGCGCGCGCGTCGAACACCTCGCCGGTGATCGTGCTGCGTTTCGAGGGCAATACCGCGCAAGCCCTGGCGCGCATCCAGGAAGAATTCCGCAGGGTCCTGCAGCCGCTGAAGTCCGATGCGGCTTTGCCCTACTAGCCTTAAGCCCTTTTCAACCCACCCAGCAGGGCCCCCACCGGACGCTCGCGCCGCTTCGCATGGGCGCCATCGGCTTCCTGCACCTTGGCCACGATGGGCGCGGTACCGGGTTCGTAGGGCAGGGAAAATATCGGATCGCTGGCTTTCTGCGCGGCTCTGGGCTGGGAACTCGAATGCGGCGCTGTACTACGCTGCGGTATCGCGCGCGGCGCATGGTCATCCCGCGGTTTCTGCACCGCGGGCCGGTGCTCCTGCCGGCGTTGCGAACCCTGCCGCCCCCGCCCGGCGTTGCCGCCCGGCGCGCTTGCACCCGAAGCACCGCTCACCATCGTCGCCACGGTGCCGGCATTCGCGAATCCCGGCACCAGGACGCGCTCCAGCTTCTTGTTGATGAGCTTCTCGATCGCCGCCAGCGCCTCCAGGTCCTCCGGCGCCACCAGCGAGATCGCCTCGCCGGTCAAGCCGGCCCGGCCGGTGCGGCCGATGCGGTGCACGTAGTCCTCGGGCGAATGCGGAATGTCGAAATTGATCACCTGCGGCAGGCTCTCGATGTCGAGGCCGCGCGAGGCGACGTCGGTGGCGACCAGCACCGTGGTCTTGCCCGTCTTGAAGGCCTCCAACGCGGCTTCACGCTCGCCCTGCGTCTTGTCGCCGTGAATCGCGTCCACCTGGATGTGGTTGGCGCGCAGCTGGTGCGCGAGGCGGTTGGCGCCGATGCGCGTGCCGGTGAACACCAGCACCTGCTTCAGGTCCCGCGACTGGATGATGTGGCACAACAATTCGCGCTTCTTCTCGCGCGCGCAGGGATGGACCACGTGGGTGACCAGATCGGCGGTGGCATTGCGCGCCGCGATCTGCACCTCGGCGGGATTATTCAGCAGCGTCTTGGTCAGCCTGCGGATCTCGTCCGGGAAGGTGGCCGAAAAGAGGAGGTTCTGCCGGACGGGGGGCAGCAGCGCGATGATGCGCTTGATGTCGGGCATGAAGCCCATGTCCAGCATGCGGTCGGCCTCATCCAGGATCAGCACCGAGACCTGGTTGAACATCACCGTCTTGTTGTGCACGTGGTCGAGCAGCCGGCCGGGCGTCGCCACGAGAATCTCGACGCCCTTGCGCAGCTGCGCGATCTGCGCGTTCATGTCGGTGCCGCCGTAGACGAGCGCGGTGCGCAGCGGCATGTGCTTGGCGTAATCGCGGAAACTTTCCTCGACCTGGATCGCGAGCTCGCGCGTCGGCGCGAGCACCAGCACGCGTATCGGGTGGCGCGCGGGCGATGCCGAGGTACTCGCGTGGGGCGCCAGCAATTGCAGCGTCGGCAGCGCGAAGGCGGCGGTCTTGCCGGTGCCGGTCTGGGCGCCGGCCATGAGATCGCGGCCCGCAAGGACGAGGGGAATGGCTTGTTCCTGGATCGGGCTTGGCTGTTCGTAGCCCAGGTCTTTCACCGCTTGAAGGAGCGGCGGGATCAAGCCCAGTTTTTCGAAACCTGAGCTAATGGCGTAACACCTTGAAAACTAAAGAAGTCGGATTATACGCCTTTGGGGGCCGCATTTACGCCGCTATGACGAGTTGCGTCTGCGTGACCAAAGCGACCAGTTTCCCGGCCTCGCTGCGGATGGTGGTCTGGCAAACCACCGTGGTACGGCCTTTATGCACGGGAACCGCCTCGCCGACGACCCTGGTGCCCGCCGGCGCGCCTCCGATGAAATTGGTCTTCGACTCGATGGTCGTGGTGCGCGAGCCCTCCGGCATGTTGAGAATCGCCGCCACCGCGCCCAGCGTGTCGGCGAATGCCATGATCGCCCCGCCATGCAGGTTGTCACCGAGCGTGCACAGGTCCTTGCGCACGGGCAGCCGGGCAACAACTTTGTCCGGCGTCACGTCGGTGAATTCGATCCCCAGCAGGTCCGGCAGCAGGCCCTTGACCCGTTCCTGCATCGACGCCGCGATATTCACGGCCGTCACTTCGGATAGCGGTAGGCGATGCTGTAGCGCCTGTCGCGCTGCAAAGTAACCGTAACGCCGGTCCAGGTACGGGCCTTGTCGTCCTGGTTCTCGCGAAACGTATAGGACGCCTTCTCGGCGTAGTCCGGGCGGCAGGGTTTGAGGTCCTGCGGCGGGTTGCCCTCGGCCCCGACGACCACCTGGTGCTTGACGACGGTGGCGGCCGGCTTGCCCGCGGCCGCCGGCAGCTGGTCCATCGTGAAAATCACGGTCTGCCAGTTTTCCGGCGCATTCTCCGTCAGGCATTTGCCGATGGCGCCCACGATCTCGGCGTCGGTAAAACGCGTCTGCGCGCCTGCGGCGCCGCTCAACGCGCATGCAACTACCGTCAAACCTGCTGCAACCAGCTTTCGTATCGCCATAGGAACCCTCAGTTGATCGTGCGGCGGGCGCGCTCTGGTGTTTCGAGCGGTTCCACGCCGGGAAGTTTCAATTCCATGTCCCAATCGCTTTTTTTCACCGCCGCCTGCAGCAGGCGGCAGACGGAATGCAGCAGGACCGGGTCGAGCGTCAGCGTCACTCCCTGGCCTTCGGAGGGGTGCATGGCGACCACCGGGTGGCCGTTCGGGTCGCTGCCGGTCTGGATGCGCGCCAGCAGCAGCGGCTCGGCGCCCAGTGGCGTGGCGCGCGTGCTGTCGTCGTAGGCCTGCGAGAAATTCGCCTTCGAAACCGCCTGCTCGTGTTCGATGCTGAGCAGGGCCTTGCGCGCCTCCGGATTGGGCTGCGTGCGGATGCGCGGGCTCGCCTCTTCGGCGAGCTTGACCAGCAGCGGCCAGAGCAGCTTCACGAAGCGCCGCGTCAGCCACATGCGCACCTCGACCTGCTCGCTGGCCGCGATCAGCATCAGCATCCGGTCCTGCTCGGCGGTGTAGTCGATCTTGAGCTGGTGCAGGCGCATGGCGGGAAGCCGGATTGTAGAATGCTTTGATGCTGAATATTGCTCCGGCGAGTTCGGCCCGTGACATAGCTGACGTTCGCATGCTGTGCCGGGAATATGCGGGCCTCGTCGCCGAGGCGCTGTGCTTCCAGAACTTCGACCAGGAACTCGATGCGCTGCCCGGCGAATATGCACCGCCCGGAGGCGCCCTGCTGATCGCCCGCGACGCCGGTGCGGCGGCCGGCTGTGTCGCGCTCCGGCGCATCGACGCCGGCACTGGCGAGATGAAGCGGATGTATGTCCGCGAGTCCTGCCGGGGCAGCGGCCTGGGCCGCAAGCTCGCGCTCGCGATCATCGAAGAGGCGCGGCAGAGGAAGTGCTCGCGCATCGTGCTGGACACGCTGCCGAAGCTCGTGGCGGCGGTCGCTCTTTACCGTGATCTGGGGTTCCGGGAAACCGGCCCCTACCTGGCGTCGCCCACGCCGGGCGCGCTCTGCTTCGAACTCAGGCTTGCCTGATTTTTTCCAGCAGGGCCGTGCTCGAGCGCTGGTGCTCGAACGGGATCGAGACCACGCGCCCGCCGCGCGCCAGCGTCTGGACGGCGCCGACGATTTTCTCCGCCGGCCAGTCGCCTCCCTTGACCAGCACATCCGGGCGCAGCATTTCGATGAGCGCCGCGGGCGTGTCCTCATCGAACCAGGTAACTGCGTCCACCGATTCGAGCGCGGCCACCAGCGCCATGCGGTCTTCCAGCGCATTTACCGGGCGCCCCTCGCCCTTGCCGAGCCGGCGCGCGGACGCGTCGCCGTTCAGCGCCACCAGCAGCGTGGCGCCCAGTTCGCGCGCCTGCGCGAGGTAGGTCGCATGGCCGCGGTGCAGGAGGTCGAAAACGCCATTCGTAAAGACTAGCGGCCGTACGAGCCCGGCGGCCCATTGCGCCGCGCGAGCGGGTGATTTTATTTTTTCTTCAAATCTCATGTACTCGGAACAGGGAAACCCGGGTTCCCCCGCAACCCCCTCCTAGGACCCGCTCTTCTTCGGTTCCTCGGCCTTCGGCTTGGGCGGGGCGCAGACCGCGTCGGTCGGCTTGCAGTATTCGAACACCTTCACCACCTTGCGCACGCCGCCCGTGGTGCGCGCGACCTCCACCGCAGCCGCCGCCTCGGCCTCGGTCACGATGCCCATCAGGTAGACCACCGAAGCCTCGGTCACAACCTTTACCTGCAGGGTATTGAACCTGTTGGCGTCGAGAAAGCGTGCCTTCACCTTGCCGGTGATACCCGCATCGCCGGCCCGCGACGACAGCGAGGAGCCGCCGGCGACCTGCAGGTCATTGGTGATGCTGCGCACGTTGGTCGTGGCGGCCACGATTTTCTCGATCTCGGCCTTGGCGCTCCCGTTCGGCACTTCGCCGGTCAGCAGCACGCTGCGGTTGTAGGAAGTGATGTTGACGTGGACCTTGTCGCCGAAACGCTCGCTTACGCGATTGCCCGAGCGCAGCTCGATGGCCTCGTCATCCACCTGGGCGCCGGTCGTGCGCCGGTCGTAGGCGGAGATCGCCGCGGCGCCCGCGCCCATCACCGCCATTTCGACGCAGCCTTGCAGCGCAACGGCGAGCAGGAGAAAGATCGGGAGCAACGGGAAGGACAGAGGTCGGATTATTTTCATTTTTGTTCTCCGAAAAGACGGCTATCGATGCCATCGCAAAGGCAATGGAGCACCAGCAGGTGAACTTCCTGGATCCGCATGGTGCGGGTGTGCGGCACGCAGACATGGACATCGCCCGGCGCCAGATGTTCCGCCATTTTTCCGCCACCCCGGCCGGTGAGCGCCACTACGGCCACGCCCAGTTCGCGCGCCGCGCGCATGGCGGCGACCACGCTGGCGGAATTGCCGCTGGTCGAGATCGCCAGCAGCACGTCGCCCTTGCGGCCGAGCGCGCGCAGCTGCTTCTCGAACACCTGCTCGTAGCTGTAGTCGTTGGCGATGGAGGTAAGCGTGGACGAATCGGTGGTAAGCGCGAGCCCCGCGAGCGGCGCGCGCTCGCGCTCGAAGCGGTTGACCAGCTCGGCGGCGAAGTGCTGCGCGTCGGCCGCCGAGCCGCCGTTGCCGCAGGCGAGGACCTTGCCGCCCGCCTGCAGCGAGGCCGCCATCCGCTCGATGCCGCGCGCAATCGGCGCCGAAAGCACTTTCGCGGCGTCCAGTTTGAGCTTCGCGCTGTCGGCAAAATGCGACGCAACCTGCAATTCAAGCGACGCGATTTCCATCGCCGGATTTTACTCGATGTAAACCTCAAATTCGATCCGGCGCGAGGGATCCGGATGCTCGGCAAGCTTGCTCACCCGCGCGCGCAATGCCGTGCCCCGGTCCAGGCCCCACGCGAGCGCCGCATTCTCGCGCCGCGGCACGTAGCCCAGTTTGCGGCCGCGCCATTCGACGCGCACCGCATGCGGATCGTGCGGGTTGTCGATCTCGCGCACGAGATCGAGCGCGTCGCCGGTTTGCAACATCGGCATCACGGCGGCTGCATCGGCATAGCGGAAGCCCGCGAGCGGCGAGCTCTGCACCAGCAGTTGCACGGTCTGGCCCTGCAGGGGAAGCGCGAGAAACAGCAGCAGGCTAGGCAGAAAACGCATTGCGGATCCATTCGATCCGCCCGGCCTCGAGCGCATCCAGCAGCAGCACGTCGAACCTGCAGTCGGCATCGGGGCGGCGCATCAGGTAGAGGCGCGCGGCAGCGACCAGCCGCGCCTGCTTGGCCACGGTGACGCTTTCGGCGGCGCCGCCGAAGCGCTGGTCGCGGCGGTAGCGCACCTCGGCGAACACCAGCGTGCCGCCCTCCTCGGCCACGAGGTCGATTTCGCCGTGGCGGCAGCGCCAGTTGCGCGCCAGCACCCGCAGGCCCGCCCTGCGCAGCAGGTCCGCGCACAGTTCCTCGGCTCGTACGCCTAGTTCCGCTCGCTTCGCTCGCCCCAGTTGCGCTCGCTTCGCTCGCCCCAGTTGCGCTCGCTTCGCTCGCTCTGCGGCCCGGTTCATGGCAGTCTTAACGACCCAGCACCGCAGAAGGTTGACCCCCCGGGTTAGATTGCCATGCCAGGAACGCTCTATATCGTTGCCACGCCGATCGGCAACCTCGCCGATTCGAGCCCGCGTTCCATCGAGATCCTGCGATCGGCCGCCATCGTCGCCTGTGAAGACACCCGCACTTCGCACACGCTGCTTGCCCGGCACGGCATCGAAGCGCGCACGGTTGCGCTGCATGCCCACAACGAACGCGAAGCCGGCGAGAAGCTGTTGCGCGCCCTGCGCGCAGGCGAGGACGTGGCACTGGTGAGCGACGCCGGGACGCCCGCGATCTCGGACCCTGGCGCGCTGCTGGTGGCCGCCGCGCACCGCGAGGGCCTGCGCGTGATTCCTGTGCCCGGTCCGAATGCCGCCATCGCGGCCTACTCGGCCTCCGGATTCGTCGCTGAAAGCTTCCAGTTTGTGGGTTTTCTTTCCAAAAAATAGAAGAATTCGCTAAAAGAAATCGATGTCCCCTGGCCCGTCATTCTCTACGAAGCCCCGCACCGCGTGCTCGAGACCGTTGCGGCGCTGCTCGAGCACTTCGGGCCGCAACGGGAGCTGGTGATCGCGCGCGAAATCACCAAGAAATTCGAGGAAGTGGCGCGCATGAAACTGGCGGATGCGCCTGGCTGGCTCGCCGGGCCGCACCGGCAGGACGGCGAGTTCGTGCTGGTGCTGGGACCGGGGGAGCAAAAAGGCGCCGGCCTCGCGGAAGGCGAGCGCATTCTCGGCATCCTGCTGGAGCACCTGCCGGCAAGTGAAGCGGCCAAACTTTCCTCGAAGATCACGGGCGTACCCAAAAAGGAGCTCTACGCAATCGCCGTGAAGCGCGTGAAGCAGGAAAAGCGGACAACAACGTAATATCGGCTGCATGGACCGGCTCACCCGCAAGTAAAATCCGGTTCGTGGACCGGATTACCTTTACCCGCCCGGACGACTGGCACCTGCACCTGCGCGACGGGCAGGCGATGGCCTCGGTGCTCGAGGACACGGCCCGGCGCTTCGGCCGCGCGATCGTGATGCCGAACCTCAAGCCGCCGGTGCGCACAACGCAGCAGGCGCTGCGCTACCGCGAACGCATCCTCGGCGAGCTGCCGGCAGGCTCCACCTTCGAGCCGTTGATGACGCTCTACCTCACCGACGACACGCCACCCGAGGAAATCGGGCGCGCCAAGCTCTCGGGCCATGTGCGCGCCGTCAAGCTGTACCCGGCGGGCGCGACCACGAACTCGGCGGACGGCGTAACACGCATCTCGCGCTGCTTCCTCGCGCTGGAAAAGATGGAGCAGCTCGGCCTGCCGCTCCTGATCCACGGCGAAGTGACCGACCCGATGGTGGACATATTCGACCGGGAAAAGGCGTTCATCGACGAGGTGCTCGGGCCGATCGTCGAGCGCTTCAGCAGCCTGAAGATCGTGCTCGAGCACATCACCACGCGCGATGCGGTGCAGTACATCGAAGTTACCGGACCGGAAGTCGGCGCGACGATCACCCCGCATCACCTGCTGCTCAACCGCAATGCGCTGTTCCTCGGCGGCATGCGCCCGCACCACTACTGCCTGCCGGTGTTGAAGCGCGAGGAGCACCGCGAAGCGCTGGTGGAGGCGGCGACCTCGGGCAACCCGAAATTCTTCCTCGGCACCGACAGTGCGCCGCACGCGCGCAGCACCAAGGAGGCGGACTGCGGCTGCGCCGGCGTCTACAACGCGCATGGCGCGATCGAACTCTATGCCGCCGCGTTCGAGGAAGCCGGTGCGCTCGACAAGCTCGAAGGTTTTGCGAGCCATTACGGCGCAGACTTCTACGGCCTGCCGCGCAACCAGGACACGATCACGCTGATCCGCAAGGAATGGACCGTGCCGAAAACGCTGCGTTTCGGCGGCGAAGAAGTGGTGCCGCTGCGCGCCGGCGAAACCATTCCGTGGCAGATGGAGTGAGTCACCCGATTTTCGAGCCGGTCCGGCCCTGGCTCGAACGCACCGGCAGCGCACCTTCGCTGGATTTTCTGAATTCGCTTTCGGAGGAGCGGGGCCTCAAGAGCGAGAGCGGCAAGCCGATCCGCTTTGTCCCGCCCTCGGCCTCCGATCCGTACTACGAAGTCCATGTCTTCGAGACCGGCCACGTGCAGACGCGGCCGGACAACCGGCACGACCTGTTCAACGCCCTGGCCTGGCTTGCGTTTCCGGCAACGAAAGCGCGGATCAATGCGATGCACGCCGCGGAAATTCCGCGAGAGCGGGAGAAAAGCAGCGGCAAGCGCGGCCGGCTGCGCGACATGCTCACGATATTCGATGAAGGCGGCGCGATCGTGGCCTGCCATGAATCGATCGGGAAACTGGTACGCGAGGCGAAATGGCGAGAACTGTTCGTCGAACACCATCGCGAGTTTCGCATCACGGTCGTGGGGCACGCGGTGCTGGAACAGGCGCTCGCGCCGCACCCCGGCATTACCTGCAAAGTCATCTTTGCCGACCCTGCCTGCGATCTTGACGCCCATGCCGCGAACTGGCTCGCTCAAGTGGGCAAAACTCCCCGCGACATGCCGCCGCTGCCGGTTTTCGGCTATCCGGGCTGGTTTGAGGGCAGCGGACGCGCGGACTTTTACTCGGACGAGCGGTACTTTCGTCCGCTGCGGCGCGCTAACACATAAGTGCGTTCCTGCCGGGCACGGGTGCGTTCCAGATAGAATGACTTCGGGAGTCGGCCAGGCAGCCGCTGTATCCGTTGGCAGTCAATGCGGGGCAGAGGAAAGTCCGGGCTCCATAGAGCGGGATGCGGGATAACCACCCGGCGTGGCGACACGACGAACAGGGCCACAGAGACGAGTCGCACGGCTAGTAACACTCGCAAGGGTGCTCGAGCGTGCGGGTGAAACGCGGCAACCTCCATCCGGAGCAACACCAAATAGGCAAGCAGGGTACTGAAGGCAACTTCGGCACTGGAGGCCGGCTCGGTCGGGCTTGCGGGTAGGTGGCAACAGGGTTCCGGGGGCGCAAGCCGCCGGAACCCGACGATCCGGGGGGAGACTCCCGGACCAGAGGAATGGCTGTCGGGGGGGCCCCTTTCGGGGGGTTCCCTGCCACAGAACCCGGCTTATCGGCCGGCTCCCGCTTTCCGGTGTCAGATTTTGTGGGACAACGGGATAAATCCTCTTGCCCCGTGGCTGGGCATGCGCGGATAATGATTCCCGTTTTGGACCCCTTCCCCGCATTGGCCCCCTTCCCGGCATGCACGCGCGCCTGAATCAGAACGACGTCACCAACCTCGTCAACGTCGAAGACGCCGGCCAGGTCCGTGATGCCGTGATCGCGATCTACGCGGCCCGCTACCCCGGGGTCGATCTCGTTCCGCTCGCCCGCGCATTCGATGACGTGAAGGCGCTGTTCGAGGGCAACTACCCCGGCTACCTCCCCTGCGACACGCTGTACCACGATGCGCGCCATACGCTGGACATGACGCTTGCGATGGCGCGCCTGGTCGAAGGCCACGACCGCACGCATCCGGGCGCCGAAATGCTGGGCGGGCGCCGCGCGGTGCTGGGCGTAGTGATCGCGCTGCTGCACGACTCGGGCTACATGCGCCGTGCCTCGGAATCCGGCGTCGAAAATGGCGCGGTATTCACCAAGGTGCATGTCAGCCGCAGCGCCGATTTCCTGGCGCGCTACCTGCCCACCATAGGATTCGCCGCCGAGGCGGAAACGGCAGCGCGGGTGGTGCATTTCACCGGCTATGAAATGGACGTGGACGACATCAAGGTTGCGGATCCCAAGGACCGCCTGCTCGGCCACATGGTCGGCACCGCCGACCTGATCGGACAGATGTCGGACCGCATGTACCTGGAGAAATGCCGCGAGTACCTGTACCAGGAATTCGTGCTGGGTTCGATTGCGCGGGAGACGCTCCCGGACGGGCGCGAGATCGTGCGTTATTCGTCGCCCGAGGACCTGATCTACAAGACGCCCGGCTTCTATGAGTACGTCGCGCGCGACCGCATCAACCGCAAACTGGGCGCCGCGGACCGCTATGCCGAGGCGCACTTCGACGGTCCCAGCCTCTACCAGAGCGAAATCGACAGCAACATGAGCTACCTGCGCGAAGCCATCGAAACCGCCGACCTGAACCGGCTGCGCAGGACCTGCTACTCCCTCTCCAGCAGGCACAGCAAAGCCGCCTGAATCTGTGGGGTTTGTCACACCCCGCTGAATTAACTGCGCTTTTTGGCATTCCCCACTTGCCGCGGGGAACCAGTCATGGCAAAAGCGTGGCATGACGGTTTCTGACAAGCTGTCCAACGGCGCCAGGCAAGCGCCGGCGCTGGCTCAATTGCTTTCGGACAGCGCCCTCAGCAGGGCCGCCCTGGCAGCCTGTGGTTTCCCGGTCGCACTATCGGACGCCTCGGCAAAGGGCAGGCCGCTCACCTACGTCAATCCGGCGTTCGAGGCCTACTTCGGCTACCGCGCCGACGAGGTGATCGGCCGTCCGGTGATCACGCTGCTGTTTCCGGAGGCCGACGGCGCGGCGAGCATGTTCAACGAAGCCCCGGCGCGGGTGCAGATGCGCGCGCGCTGCAAGGACGGCGCGAGCGCCGAGGTCGAGCTTTCGATCGGCATGGTGCACGGCGTCGACGGACTGCTTACCCACTGGGTGCTCGCCTTCGCCGACCGCGGTGAAATCGCGCGCATGCGCGAGGAACTCCGCGTACTCAGGGCGATCGCCGCGGCGCCCTAGCGGCGCAGAGTCAGCAAGGCCGGGTAATCAGTCGTCCTCGGAGCGCAGCGTCTGCCAGACGTCGATCACCATCATCACGATGCCGATCAGCGCGACGATCGTCAGCGCCACGTCCTTGAGCTTGACCACCACCGGTCCGATAAAGAGCACCAGCAGGATCGCGCCAACCACACCCGAGAAGATCTTCCATTTCATGATTTGCGCCTCCGAATCCTTCAGCCGCTTTCGACGCGCGCCGCCAGCCAGCGCGCGGTGCGCAGCAATCGCATGTCCGCATGCCGGCGCCCCACCAGCTGCACGCCGATCGGCAGTCCGTTCTCGCCCCGCATCAACGGCAGGCTGAGCGCCGGCATTCCGCACAGCGACCACAGCGTGCAGAACGCGGGATCGCCGGTGGCGTCGAGTGTCCTGGGGGCAGTGCCCGCCGCGGCGGGCGTGATGATCGCGTCGCAGCGCTCGAAGATTTCGTCGAACCCTTCATTGAGCACCGGGATGCGCGCGCACGCCTGCTGGTAGGCGAGTGCCGGAGTATTGCGGCCCGCCTCGAGCTGGCGGCGCAAGGCGGGCGAAATCCGCTCGCGCCCCCTCTCCCATTCGAGGTCGAGATTAGCCGCCATCTCGGACTCCATGATCGTGCGATGCCAGTCGAGCGACTTCTGCGCGAGCGACGGCAGTTCCACCTCGACCACCCGGTCGCCGAGCGCGGATTTCAATTCGTCGAAAGCCTGCCGGGTTTCCTCGCTGGCGCGCTCCCAGGCCGGGCCTTTGACGAAGGCCAGGAACGGGGGCAGCGGCGGCTCCTGGCCGGCCGTTGCGACGAACGGCATCCGCGCGCGCGGCCGCGTGTCCGGATCGCGCGGATCTTCGCCGACCAGCTGTTCGGCGATCAGCGCAATGTCGTCGAGCGTCCGCCCGAATACCCCGACGTGATCCAGGGTACGCGACAGGCGCATTGCGCCGCCGCGCGGGATCAATCCGTGCGTGGGCTTGAAGCCATAGACACCGCAGAACGACGCCGGCCGGATCACCGAGCCGTTGGTCTGGCTGCCGATCGCGAGCGGCACCATGCCCGCCGCTACCGCCGCCGCCGAGCCGCTCGAAGATCCGCCCGGGGTATGCGCGGAATCGTGCGGATTGCGCGTCTTTCCCGGCGTATAAGTTGCAAATTCCGTGGTGACCGTCTTGCCCATGATCACGGCGCCGGCGCCGCGCAGCATCGCCACCGCCGTCGCGTCGTGCGCGGGCGTGCGGCCGGCGTGCAGGACGCTGCCGTCTTCCGTCGGCATGTCCCCGGTGTCGAAGATGTCCTTGATGCCGACCGGCACCCCATGCAGCGCGCCAATCGGCTTGCCTTCGCGGCGCGCATCGTCCCGAGCACGCGCCTGCTTCAACGCGTACTCGGGATCGAGGAAGGTCCAGGCCTGCACCTGCGGCTCCGATTCCCTGATCCGCTCAAGGCAGGCCCCGACGAGCTGCTCGGAGCCGATCGCACCTTCGCGAATCGCGCGCGCCGCGTCGGTCGCCGAGAGCCAGTTCAGCCTGGAGGCATCCACGGCGCGCTCAGTTGCCGTAGAAGAGATTGGGCAGCCAGAACATCAGTTGCGGGAACACGTACACCAGGAACATGGTGACGAACACCAGCCCGAGGAATGGAAAGCATCCCTTGAAGATGGTCCACAGGTCGACGAACGGCGGCGCTATGCCCTTCAGGTAATACGCCGACATCGCCATCGGCGGCGTCAGGAACGACGTCTGCAGGTTCAGCGCCACCAGGATGCCGAACATGATCGGGTCGACGTGAAAGTGCGGCAGCAGCGGCAGGAAAATCGGCACGAAAATGATGATGATTTCGCTCCACTCGAGCGGCCATCCGAGCAGGAAGATTATGAGCTGGGACAGCAGCAGGAAGGTGATGGTGTTGAGATTCATGCTGAGTACGAATTCCTTGATGATCCCCTCCCCGCCAAGGTAGGAAAACACCGACGAAAAAGTCCAGGAACCGACAAACAGGAAGCAGACCATCGCCGAGGTGCGCGAGGTCAGATACACCGCCTCGCGCAAGCGCTGCCACGTGAGCGCCCGGTAGGCCGCGGCCAGGATCAGGCTGCCCAGCGCGCCGATCGACGCCGCCTCGGTAGGCGTTGCGAGGCCGAACAGGATCGATCCCAGCACGGAGAGGATCAGTACTGCGAGCGGCACGAACGCTTCTGCCAGCAGCAGGAACGCCTTGCTCCAGGGCACGTTGCTTTGCTCCTTGGGCAGCGGCGGCGCGAGCTTGGGGTTGATTACCACGCGCGTGATCACGTAAACCATGTAGAGGCCGGCGAGCAGGAACCCGGGGATCAGCGCGGCGGCATAGAGCCGCACCACTGACACCGAAGACGCCGCCGAGTAGACGATGAGCATGATCGAAGGCGGAATCAGGATCCCCAGCGTGCCGCCGGCGCAGATCACGCCAGCCGACAGTCGCTGGTCGTAGCCCGCCTTGAGCATCGCCGGGAATGCCAACAGCCCCATCAGCGTCACCACCGCACCGACGATGCCGGTCGCCGTGGCGAACAGCGCGCAGGTCAGCAGCGCCGCCACCGCCATCGAGCCTGGAATGTGGCGCAACGCCACCTGCAGGCTGTAGAACAGCCTGTCGAGGATGTTCGAGCGTTCGATCACATAGCCCATGAACAGGAAGAGCGGCACTGCCACGAGCACGTCGCTGCTCATGATGCTCCAGGTGTTCTGCGTCAGCAGGTAGAACACCCGGTTGTCGAAAAACTCCGTCCCTGCCTGGTAATAGGCGTAGTAACCGAAGGCGACGCCCATTCCCATCAGCGTGAACGCGATCGGGAACCCGAGCAGGATCAGGAAGATGAACAGCCCCAGCATCACCAGGGCGATGACGGGATCGCTCATTTCGCTTGCTCCTGTGCGGCGGCGACTTCCGACGCATGCTTCTGGATCAACACCTTCTCGAGTTCCTCGACGTCATGCAGGCGCTGCGGCCAGCGGTTGTCTCGGATGCACAGGACGCAGCGCAATGCCTCGGCAAGGCCCTGCAGGGCGAGCAGCGCGGCACCGAACGGGATCAGCAGTTTCAACTGCCACACGGGGATGCCGACCGGACTGTTGACGCTCACTTCCCGAATCTTGAACGAATCGTATCCGTACGACCAGCCGGCGTACATCAGGGCAAGAACGCCCGGAAAGAAGAACAGCGCGTACAGCACCAGTTCCACGGTGCCCTGCGTGCGCGGGCGCCACATGCGGTAGATGAAGTCGCCGCGCACGTGGCCGTTGCGGGAAAGCGTGTACGCGCCGCCCATGAAGAACAGCGCGCCATACATGAGATAGCTGAAATCGAAGGCCCAGCTCGTGGGGTCGTCGAGGACGTAGCGCACGAACACTTCGTACGAGGTGCCGAAAGTCAGGATGACGATGCACCAGGCGAACGCATGTCCGACCGTCCGGCTCAGGTAGTCGACCGCATAGATGAATCGATCAAACATGGATCAGGTCCCCAGATAAAACGGGGGCGGCACCGCCGGCGCCGCCCCTGTGGATTTCAAACCCGCGTCAAATCAGCCGATTTTCGTCTTGAACACGTGCTCATAACCCATCTTGAACTCGGCATCATTGAGGAACCAGTACGGCACCACGCGCTTCGCCCACTCGCGCTGGGAGTCGACTACTTTCTTGAAGAACGGATCCTCGTCCGAAAGCTTCTTGGTGAGGACGTCCCAAGCCACGAGCTGCGCCTGGAACACGGACTTCGGCGTGCGGATCACCTTGACCTTGTGCTTGTCCCGCAGCACCACCAGGTCCTTGGAGTAGTTGTCCATCGCGGTCCAGTAGTTGGACTGCGAGGCCGCCTCGACCGAGTGCTGCCAGATCGCCTGCAGGTCCTTCGGCATGGCGTCCCACTTCTTCTTGTTGATGATGATCTCGAAGAATTCCATCGCCTGGTGGAAGCTGCCCATCTCGTAGTTCTTGATCACGTCCTGCGCGC
>JBDTRO010000082.1:0-9379 GCA_039931635.1 Betaproteobacteria bacterium
CGGCGGGCAACCCGCTGATCCAGGACGCGGTTATCACCGGCCACGACCGCAACGAGATTGGTGCACTGGTCTTCCTGACGCCGGCCGCCAAGGATGTCGACGTCCGGGCCCGGCTTGCTCAGGCACTGAAGGAATTATCCAGGGAAGGCGGAAGCTCGACGCATCCCGTCCGGCTTCTCGTCACTGCCGAGCCGCCGCAGATCGACGGCAATGAAATCACAGACAAGGGCTATATCAACCAGCGCGCGGTGCTCGAACGGCGCGCCGCGGAAGTAGAGCGGCTCTACTCCAATTCGCCCGACGTAATCAGGCCTTAGCCCGCCACGAACTTCGGCGCGATCCTGCGCAGCTTTTCGGGATCGATGCGGCCGCTGCGCTGGATGTAGCTCCAGGCGAAGTCGCGCGGCGCCAGCTGCATGTGCTCCGGGAATTTCTCGTACCAGCTTGCGCTCGCGTCTGCCGCGGCGACGAGTTTCTCGACGATCGGGCGGCGGGCTGCTTCGAACGACGCAAGCGCGCCGGAAATGTCGTTCTTGTATTCGGCTAGGGTCTGCGACAGCGCGATGGCGTCTTCCATCGCCAGGCGCGTGCCCGAGCCGATGGAAAAATGCGCGGTACGCTGCGCGTCGCCGATCAGCACGACGTTGCCCCTCGACCAGTGGCGGTTCCGCACGTTGGGGAAATTGCGCCAGATCGACTTGTTGGAGACCAGCCTGTGGCCCTGCAGCGCATCGGCGAACACCTGCTCGCAATACTTGAGGGTCCCCGGCTCGTCCATGCGCTCGAAGCCCGCACGCTCCCAGGTCGCGGCATCGCACTCGAAAACGAACGTGCTCATGGATGGCGAATGCCGGTAGTGGTGCGCGTTGAATGTGCCGGCATCGCTCTGGACGAACGTCTGCGTCAGCGTATCGAACACCTTGCTCGTGCCGAACCAGGCAAACTTGTTGGTGAGCGGCACGACAGTGGTGCCGAAATCGGCGGATTTCCGGACCGCTGAACTCGCTCCGTCTGCGGCAACAATGAGATCGTAGTCATTCAGGTTTTCAGAACTGATATTTCTTTCGAAATTCATCGAAACCCCTTCTCCCTCCAGCTGGCCGCGCAGTAGCTGAAGAAATTTCAATCGGCCAATTGCGGAGAAGCCGATGCCGTCGATGACGACCGGCTGCCCCCGGAGCACCACCGTGATATCGGTCCAGGTCTCCATTGCTGGTGTGATGCAATCGTAGGTTTCGGGATCGTCGGCGCGCAGGAATTCCAGCGCGCGCTCGGAAAACACGACGCCAAAGCCGAAAGTTGAATCGCGCGCGTTCTGCTCGACAATCCGGACTTGCCATCCCGGCAGGAGCCGTTGAACGAGATGGCCAAGGTAAAGTCCTGCCGGTCCGGCGCCTGCGATCAACATTTTCATGGCGTCATTCCGTGAACAGCTCGATCACCAGCTCGCGCAACCAGCGGTTGCCCGGATCGCGCTCGAAGCGCTCGTGCCAGTGCGCGGCCACGTCCGCGGGCGGGATCTGCACGGGCGGCGGCAGCGACTTGAACTTGCCGCGCTGCTGGTAGACCCGCGCGACTTTCGAGGGCAGCGTGAGGATCAGGTCCGAGCGCTCGAGGACCATGGGCACTACGGTGAAATGCGGCACCCGCAGCGCGATCTTGCGCGCGAGGCCCGCACGTTCCAGTGCCTCCTCGATGACGCGGTGGCCGCCTTTGTACGAAACAAGTGCATGCGAAGCCTCGAGAAACGCCTTTTTTGTCAGGCGCGAACCCGCCGCAGGATGATCTGCGCGCATCAGGCAGACATAGGGATCACGGAACAGCGGCTGCCGCCGCGCCGGCGGCCCCAGCCCGGGCAGGAAACCGACCGCAAGGTCGAGCGAACCCGCCGCGAGCGCGTCGCCGATATCCTCCACCTCCAACGCCACCGCCTCCAGTCGCACACCGGGCGCGGTGCGCCGCGCGCGCTCGACCAGCGGCGGCAGGAATTCGATCTGGCCGAGATCAGACATGTAGAAGCGGAACGCGCGCGTCGAGGTCGCCGGATCGAAGCCCGGGCCATGCGAGAGCGCAGCTTCGAGCAGCGCCAGCGCCTGGCGCACCGGTTCAGCCAGCTCGCGCGAGAACGGCGTGGCATCCATGCCCGAGGGCGTGCGTATGAACAGCGCGTCCCCGAACTGCACGCGCAGGCGCGCGAGCGCATTGGACACCGCCGGCTGCGTCAATCCGAGATGCCGCGCCGCCAAGGTCACGCTGCGGTCGCGCAGCACGGTGTCGAACACGCGCAACAGGTTGAGATCGAGTTCCTGAGCATTCATACTCGTGATTCATACCATGCAGCGCATTGATTTGACAAATGATAGGCGGCCTCCTAGCCTGAGGGCTGCATTTTTCCCTCTAGGAGGAGGAGCCATGAAATCCCGTTACTGGCCGGCGCTGCTGGCCGTTGCACTGGTCCCGGCGCAGGCCGTCGCGCAGGAAGTCACCCTGCGCCTGGTGAGTGCGTTCGCCGAAAACACCACCTATGTGAAGGACCTCGAGCCAATGATGAAGAAGCTGAACGCCGAGGGCAAGGGCGTGCTGCAGATCAACTTCATCGGCGGGCCGAAGGCGATGCCGCCCTTCGAGGTCGGCAACGCGGTGCGCACCGGGGTGGTCGACATCGGCATGAGCACCGGCGCTTTTTACACCAACATCATGCCCGAGGCCGACGCGCTGAAGCTGACACAGATGTCGGCACCGGAACTGCGCAAGAACGGCGCCACCGACCTGATCAACAAGGTGTGGAACGAGAAGGCCAACATGCAGTACCTGGGCCGCGTGATCGACTACACGCCGTTCCATCTCTACCTCACGAAGAAAATCGACAAGCCCGACCTGACCGGCCTGAAGCTGCGCATCACGCCCGTGTACCGCGATTTTTTCCAGTCGCTGGGCGCCACCGTGGTGCAGACCGCGCCAGGCGAGGTTTACACCGCGCTCGAACGCGGCGTGGTGGACGGCTACGGCTGGCCGATCAACGGCATCTTCGACTTCAACTGGCAGGAGAAGACCAAGTTCCGAGTCGATCCGGGCTTCTACAGTGCCGAAGTGTCGCTGGTGATGAACCTGGACAAGTGGAAGTCGCTCACCCAGGCGCAGAAGGATCTGCTGATGCGCCACGTCATCGCTCACGAGGCGAACGCCGTGTCCTGGAAAAGGATCAACGAGGAAGACATCAGGAAGCAGGCGCAGGCCGGCATCCAGGTGATCACCTTCGACGCGGCGACCACGAAACAGTACGTGGACAAGGCCTACGACGTGGCCTGGACCAACCTCATCAAGGCGAGCCCGGTCTACGGCCCGCAAATGCGCAAGCTGTTCGGCAACTAGCCTGCGGGAAATGCAGCAACGCATCTCGGAGCAATGCGCGGAGCAGTACGGCCGTTTCCTGGCGGGCCTTTCGCTCGCCGGCTGCGCCGTGCTGCTCCTGACGATGCTGGTGATCTGCGCAGACGTGTTCCTGCGGAACGTGCGCATCGTCCCTGGCCTGCTCGGCGTGCCGTGGGCGAACGAGGTCACGGAGTACGCGCTGTACCTGATCACCATGCTTACCGCGCCCTGGCTGCTGCGCCAGGGCCAGCACATCCGCATTGACGTGCTGCTGCGCGCCATCCCGCGCAGGCTGGCGTGGTACTGCGAATGGGCGGTCGACCTGATCGCGCTGGCGTGCTGCGTCACGATCGCGTTCTATGGCGTCAAGGCGGTGCTCTCCAGCCACGCGATCGACGGAATGGTAGTCAAGGTGCTGTCGATACCGGAGTGGTGGCTGCTCGCGCCGCTGCCGGTGGCTTTCATGCTGCTCGCGATCGAAATCCTGTTCCGGATGCAGCGCCTTCATGCCGCCGTACGCGGACCCCGCACCGATGCGGTCAGCGCGGCGTGACCTGGCAAACCGCCGCGTGGCTGCTGCTCGGCGGCTCGACGGCGCTGATGTTCCTCGGCCTGCCGGTTGCGTTCGCGTTCCTCGCCATCAACCTGATCGGCGCGGCGATTTTTCTGGGCGGCGATGCGGGCATGATGCAACTCGCGCGCAACAGCGTGCAGTCCGTGACCAGCTTTGCGCTGACGCCGATTCCGCTTTTCATCCTGATGGGCGAAGTGTTGTTTCACACCGGGCTCGCGGTGAAGGTGATCGACGGCGTCGAGCGCCTGATCCGCGATGTGCCGGGGCGCCTTGCCGTGATCGCGGTCGTCGCGGGCACGGTTTTCTCGGCGATTTCCGGCTCCACCATCGCCACTACCGCCATGCTGGGCAGCCTGATGCTGCCGGTGATGCTGGCGCGCGGCTACCACCCGACTATCGCTACCGGCCCGATCATGGCGATCGGCGCCGTCGACATGCTGATCCCGCCGTCCGCGCTCACGGTGCTGCTGGGAAGCCTCTCGGGCATCTCGATCTCCAAACTGCTGGTGGGCGGCATCGTGCCCGGACTCATCCTCTCGGCCATCTTCATCGCCTACATCGTGATGCGGGTCCGGTACGAGCCCGCCCTCGCGCCAAAAACGGATTTCGACGAATACCATGGCTGGCGGCGATTCCAGCCGTTCTTCCAATATGTGCTGCCACTGGTCTCGATCTTCGTCGTCGTGGTGGGCGCCATGATCGTCGGCTGGGCGACGCCGACCGAGTGCGCGGCGCTCGGTGCGTTCGCGACGATTGTTTTGGCTTTCTTATACAGATCTCTATCCATAAAAAACCTGATTCAAAGTCTCCGCGGAACAGCCGGCATCTCCGGCATGATCCTGTTCATCATCGTCGGCGCCACCACGTTCTCGCAGATCCTGTCGTTCTCCGGCGCGAGCAACGGTCTCGCGCAGCTGCTCACCGGCATGGGCCTGCCGCCGCTGGCGGTGATCGCCGGCATGATGCTGCTCCTGATCTTCCTCGGCGTGTTCGTCGAGCAGGTGAGCATGATGATGATCACCCTGCCGATCTTCATGCCGGTGGTGCAGCAGATGGGCGTCGACCTGGTCTGGTTCGGCGTCATGTTCCTGATCTGCATGCAGCTGGGCCTCTTGATGCCGCCGCACGGACTGCTGCTGATGACCATGAAGGGTGTGGCGCCGCCGCAGGTCACGATGCTGCACATTTTCCGCGCGGTGATGCCCTTTCTGCTGATCAGCATCGTGGTGCTGGTGCTGGTGTTCTTCGCCCCCGGCGTCGCGACCTGGCTCCCGAACCTGATCGGATAACGTGATGGAGCGCTCCTTCAAACAGGAAGTGGAACTGCTCAAGCTGGGGGATGGCGAGACCTTTCACGGCGAAGGCATCCTCGCGGTCACCAAAGCTCTGCTGCAGTCCGGCGTCGCCTACGTCGGCGGCTACCAGGGCGCACCGGTATCGCACGTGATGGACGTGCTAAACGACGCGCGCGACATCCTCGACGACCTGGGGGTGCACGTCGAGACCAATGCCAGCGAAGCCGGCGCCGCGGCCATGCTCGGCGCCTCTATCAACTACCCGATTCGCGGCGCGGTGGCGTTCAAGTCCACCGTGGGGACCAACGTGGCCTCCGACGCACTCTCCAATCTCGCCTCGGCGGGCGTGGTCGGCGGCGCGCTGGTGGTGCTGGGAGAGGATTACGGCGAGGGCTCTTCGATCATCCAGGAGCGCAGCCACGCCTTTGCCATGAAGTCGCAGATGTGGCTGCTCGACCCCAGGCCAAACCTGCCCACGATCGTCGATATGGTGGAAAAGGGCTTCGAACTCTCGGAAGCTTCCAACACGCCGGTCCTGCTCGAGCTGCGGATCCGCGCCTGCCACGTGCATGGGTCGTTCGCGACGAAAAAGAATGTGGCTTCGAAGTACTCGAAGAACAATCCCATCGAAAAGCCTGATTTCGACTTCGGCCGCATCAGCCTGCCGCCAGCCACCTATGCGCAGGAGAAGCACAAGATCGAAGTGCGCTGGCCGGCTGCGGTTGCCTTCATCAGGAAAAACAAGCTGAATGAAGTATTCCCTGGCGACACAGAAGGGGAAATGCGCGACACCGGCATCCTTTGTCAGGGCGGGATGTACAACGCGGTGATCCGCGCGCTGCAGTTGCTGGGCCTCGCCGACGCCTTCGGCGCCACGCGCGTGCCGATCTATTGCATGAACGTCGCCTATCCGATGATCCCGGAAGAGATCGTCTCGTTCTGCGCGCACAGGAAGCGCGTGCTGGTGGTCGAGGAAGGCCAGCCCGCGTTCATCGAGGATGCAGTGCAGGCGGCACTGCGCCGCGCCGCAGCCAACGTGGTCAAGGTTCATGGCAAGGACGTGCTCCCGCTCGGGGGCGAGTACACCGGCGAAGCCGTGTTGGCCGGAATCTCGAAGTTCCTGAATTCGGAAAAAGCCATCGATACGATAAGGACCCTCAAGGCAAGAGCATTGCAGCTGCTCGGGGGAGTCCCCGCACGCCCGCCCGGCTTCTGCGTCGGTTGCCCGGAGCGCCCGGTCTTCGCGGCGATGAAAGTCGCGGAAAAAACGACCGGCGCCTTCCACATCTCCGCCGACATCGGTTGCCACACGTTTGCCACGCTGCCGCCGTTCCAGATCGGTCACACGGTTCTCGGCTACGGCTTGGGGCTGGCTTCCAATTCCGCCGTCAATACGATGTTCGGCAAGCGCACGCTCACCATCATGGGCGACGGCGGTTTCTGGCATAACGGCCTCACCTCGGGCATCGCGAATTCCGTCTTCAACAAGGACGACGGCATCCTCGTCATCATGAAGAACGGCTACAGCTCCGCCACCGGCACCCAGGAGCTTCCTTCCAGCCCGCAGCACAGCGAATTCAAGTCCGGCGACATGGCGATCGAGCGCGCACTCGAAGGCGTCGGCGTCGGCTGGATGAAGACGGTGGACAACTATCGCGTGGGCGACGTGGCGAAAGTGCTCAAGGACGCCATGTCCACCGACTACAAGGGCCTCAAGGTCATCATCGCCGAAGGCGAATGCCAGCTAGAGCGCCAGCGCAAGCTGCGACCGGTCATCGCCAAACAGATGTCCGAAGGCAAAAGGACCGTGCGGGTCAAATATGGCGTGGACGAAGACACCTGTACCGGCGACCACTCCTGCATCCGGCTCTCGGGCTGCCCAACCCTGACCATCAAGGACAACCCGGATCCGCTGCGGCGCGACCCGGTGGCCACCGTGATCGACGGCTGCGTGGGCTGCGGCCTGTGCGGCGAAAACGCGCACGCCGCGGTCCTCTGCCCGTCCTTCTACAGGGCGGAAGTCATTCAAAACCCAACCTGGTGGGACAAGCTGTGGAACGTCAATTCACCAAGGAAATAGAATCGCTTCGCCTCGGCGACGGGCAAACCTTCCATGGCGAAGGAATTCTCGCCGTGACCAAGGCGCTGCTGCAATCCGGCGTCTCCTACGTCGGCGGCTACCAGGGCGCGCCGGTGTCGCACCTGCTGGACGTGATGGTGCAGGCGCGCGACTACCTGGATGAACTCGGGGTGCACGTGGAAGCCTGCACCAGTGAAGCCTCGGCCGCGGCCATGCTGGGCGCCTCGATCAACTATCCGGCACGCGGCGCCGTGACCTGGAAATCGGTCGTCGGCACCAATGTCGCCGCCGATGCGCTGTCCTACCTGGCCAGCGCCGGCGTGATGGGCGGCACGCTTATCGTGCTGGGCGAAGACTATGGCGAAGGCGGCGTGGTGGCGCAGGAGCGCAGCCATTCCTTCGCCATGAAATCGCTCATGTGGCTGCTCGATCCGCGGCCGAACCTGACCACCATCGTGGACATGGTCGAGCATGGCTTCGCGCTGTCCGAAATCTCGAATACGCCGGTAATGATGGAACTGCGCATCCGCGCCTGTCATGTTCATGGATCTTTCGTCTCCAAGGACAATAAATCCCCGGCGGTGTCCATGCGTCATCGCCTGGACGGACCGCCCAAGGAGTTCATCTACGACCGGCTCGCGCATCCGCCCGCCATCTTCCGCCAGGAGAAGCTGAAGAACGACGTGCGCCTGCCCGCGGCGCGCAAGTACATCGCCGAACACAAGCTGAACGAGGTATTCGAGGGCGACGTGGGCGGTGTCGGACTGATCGTGCAGGGCGGCCTTTACAACGGCCTGATGCGCGCCTTGCGCCTGCTCGGACTGGCCGACGATTTCGGCAACTGCCGGATTCCGATCTACGTATTGAACGCCGTCTATCCGCTCGTGCCTGATGAAATACGTTCTTTTTCAAAAAACAAGGCCGCGTTGCTGGTCATCGAAGAAGGCCAGCCCGAATTCATCGAGCACGAGATCGCCACCCACCTGCGGCGCGCCGACCTGCAGGCCAGACTGCACGGCAAGGACTTCCTGCAGATGGCGGGCGAATACAACACCGAACTGCTGGTAGGCGGCCTGGCGAAATTCCTCTCCCGGTATGCGCTGCAACTGAATTTATCTTCAGGTTCTGTTTGGTTGAATTCAATTCAAAGTACAAGGGAAAAAGCAGCCGCGTTGCTCGGCTCGATGCCGCAGCGCCCGCCGACGTTCTGTGTCGGCTGCCCGGAGCGGCCGGTGTTCTCGGCGATGAAGCTGGTCGCGCAGGAAATCGGGCGGCCGCACGTGTCGATGGACGTCGGCTGCCACGCCTTTGCTTCGTTCGAGCCTTTTTCGCAGGGCAATACGCTGCTGGGCTACGGCATGAGCCTCGCCAGCGCCGCCGGCGTGACGCCGATGTCGGCCAGGCGGCCGGTCGCCGTGATGGGCGACGGCGGCTTCTGGCATAACGGCCTGCTCTCGGGCGTCGCCTCGAACCTGATGAACAAGGGCGACGGCGTTCTCATCATCATGAAAAACGGCTACGCCTCTGCTACCGGCACCCAGGAACTCCTTTCCTCGCCGAAAAATTCGGAACACTCGATCGAAGACACCCTGGGCGGGATCGGCGTGAAATGGCTGCGCACGGTCGACAACTACGACGTCGGCGCGATGACGAAGACCTACCGGGAGGCGATGACCACGAAGCACAAGGGCCTCAAGGTCATCGTCGCCGAAGGCGAATGCCAGCTCGAACGTCAGCGCAGGCTGCGCCCCGCGGTCGCGAAAGACCTTGCCGAAGGAAAAAGAACGGTCCGGGTCAAGTACGGCGTGGACGAGGACACCTGCACCGGCGACCATTCCTGCATCCGGCTCTCGGGCTGCCCCACCCTCACGGTCAAGGACAACCCGGACCCGCTGCGGCGCGACCCGGTGGCCACGGTGATCGACGGCTGCGTGGGCTGCGGCCTGTGCGGCGAGAATGCGCACGCGGCGATCCTCTGTCCTTCGTTCTATCGCGCGCAAGTCGTGCAGAACCCGAATCTCTTCGATAGGACGCTGCAAAAAGTGCGGAACCTGTTCA
>JBDTRO010000083.1:0-5559 GCA_039931635.1 Betaproteobacteria bacterium
AGCGGCTGTAGCCGCCGCCGGCATTCGTGATCATCACGTTGTAGCGGCCGTTGGAAAGCAGCTGCACCGCGGGCGCCCGGGTATCGGGCGTGTTGAAGACGCGCATCGGCATCTCGAGCGCCTCGACGGCGGTGCGCGAATCGACGCGCTCCGGGTTGTTCGCGAACAGCGCGTTGGCCCTCGGAATGCGCTCGTGCAGCAGCAGCAGCGTCGCCTGGAACAGCGGATCGGCGGCGAATCGCCGCTGCATCGGCCGCTCGAGCAGCAGATGCGCCAGCGACAGCAGGCTCATGCCCTGGTGGTGGGCCATGAAAGATCGCACCACGGCGCTGGCCTGCGCCCGGCGCAGGCGAGACGGCGTGTAGTCGATGGCCTCGTAGAAGCCGAACTGCCCGAGGTTGCCTTCGGCCGCGAGTCGCTGCAGGTTTTCGCAGGCTGCCTCGGGCTCGACCATCAGCGCGAGCGCCGTGGCATAGGGCGCGACGACCAGGTCCTCGCTCAGGCCGCGTTTCAGGCCGAGGCCGGGAACGCCGAACGCGCGGTACTGGTAGTTGAGCGCCGCATCCACCGTGTTGTAGCCGGACTCCGACATGCCCCAGGGCACGCCGCGCTGCGAGCCGTACTCGATCTGCCGCCTGACCGCCGCGCGGCAGCTTTCGTCCAGCAGCGTGTCGTCGTAGGACGGCATCACGATCAGCGGCATCAGGTACTCGAACATCGAGCCGCTCCAGGACAGCAGCGTCGGCCCGCTGCCCGCGTTGATGAGCAGGCGGCCCAGCGCGAACCAGCTCTGCTGCGGTAGTTCGCCCTGCGCGATGGCGACGAACACGGCGAGTCGTGCTTCGGAGGCGAGCAGGTCGTAGTAGCCGGCATCGCGCCTGCGCTCGGCCACGTGGTAGCCGATCGCGAGCAGGTGGCGCACGTTGTCGTAGAGAAAGCTGTAATCCACGCGCGCCATCTCGCCTGCCAGCAACGCGAGCCGCGCGATTTCCTGGAGGCGCTCCCCGGCCGGCGCGACACCCAGTGCCGCCAGCTCACGCAGCGTCGGTATGCCGGCGAGTGCCGTCGGGGGCGACAGCAGCGTCAAATCGGCCAGCAGTTCGCGGCATTGCCGGTCGAGCGCCGGAATGGCTGCGGCATTTGCGGCAAGCTGCTCCAGGATCCGGCACGCCGCCGGCAGCGTGGCAGGCCGCTCCACGAGCGCCTTGGTGAGATCCAGGTCGAATCGGTCCAGGTCGCGGCGCGCGCCGGCGGGCGCCGCTTCGCGGAAGGCCCGCAACGTGTCCTCGAGCCCCTCGAGCCAGCGCGCAGGGAGCACGGGCTCATCGGCCAGCGCGGCCAGGCCAGGCCGCAGCGTGAGCAGGTGGCCGGCGAGATTGCCGCTGTCGACCGTGGAAACATAAACCGGCAGCAGGGGCTGCAGCGACTGCGTGTCGTACCAGTTGTAGAAATGGCCGCGGTGCCGCTCCAGCTTCTGCAGCGTGGCGAAGGTATTGCGCGTGCGCTCCATGAGCTGGGCCGCGCAGAGGTAGCCGAAGTCGTACGCCGACAGGTTCGCGAGCAGCGCGAGGCCGATGTTGGTGGGCGAGGTGCGGTGCGCCACCGCTGTCGCGGGACTGTCCTGGAAATTGTCGGGCGGCAGCCAGTGGTCCTCCGGTCCGACGAAATTCTCGAAGAACGCCCAGGTCCTGCGCGCGACCAGGCGCAGGAACACGTTCTGCTCCGGCGCTAGCCGCAGCGGACGGCGCGCCAGCGGCCGGCTCAGCCACCACACCAGGAGCGGGGAGACGAGCCACAGGAACAGGACCGGCGCGGCGGCGGCGACGGCATCCGGCCGGACGTGCAGCAGGAAAAGCAGCGTCGCGGCGGACAGCATCGGTGCGATCCACATCAGGCGCAGGGACGCGGCGATGCCCGCGCCGCCGTTGGCATCGGGCCGGCTGCCGGCATTGTCGCTGGGCGTCCATTCCAGCAACCGCCGGCGCGTGATCAGCATGCGCACCGCGCTGCGCAGGATCGCGTCCAGGCTGACGCTCGCTTCGAAGGGCAGACAGGCCAGCGTGAATACGGCCTGCGCCAGGCGTCCCGCGGCCGAACGCAGAATCCCGGCGACATGGGTTTGCCATTGCGCATCGCCGGGCTTGCGCAACAGCGCCACGATTGAAGCGCAGAGCGCAGGGGCCAGCAGGATGGCGGGCACGGCCAGCGTCCAGAGCCACGCCGGTGGCAGGAGCGCCCAGCCGAGCAGCAACAGGACGGTCAATGCCGGCGCGACCAGGCTGCGGCGCAGGTTGTCGAAAATTTTCCATTGCGACAGGCCGGAGAGCGGATTCGGTTCCGTGCCGCCGTCGCGCGCCGGAACACGCCGGCCCAGCCACGCGGCCTGCTGCCAGTCGCCGCGCATCCACCGATGCCGCCGGCTGACGTCGTTGCTGTAGCGGGAGGGATACTCCTCGTAGAGCTGCACGTCGGCGGCCAGTCCGGAGCGCGCGTAGCAGCCTTCCAGCAGGTCGTGGCTGAGGACGCGGTTGTCCGGCAGGCGGTCTTTCAGCGCGAGTTCGAACGCGTCCACGTCGTAGATGCCCTTGCCGATGAACGAGCCTTCGCCGAACAGGTCCTGGTAGACATCGGACACCATGCGCGAATACGGATCGATGCCGGCCTCATCGCCATGCAATTGCGCGTAGCGCGAACGGTTGACGCCGATCAGGCTCACCGCTACGCGCGGCTGCAGGATGCCGTAGCCCCTGGTCACGCGCCGCAAGGCCGGGTCGTAATGCGCGCGGTTCAGCGGATGCGCCATCGTGCCGACCAGTTCGCGCGCGGTGTCGCGCGGCAGCAGCGTGTCGGTGTCCAGCGTGATCACGTAGCGCACGCCGGCCAGCACGGCGACGCGGCCGACGATGTGCGAGAAGGAATCGCCGACGTCCGCGCCCGCGCCCGCGCCCGCGCCTCGCAGCAATGCATTCAGCGCGGCCAGCTTGCCGCGCTTTCGTTCGTAGCCCATCCAGGCGCGCTCGCGCGCGTTCCAGTGGCGCGCGCGCTGGAACAGGAAGAAGACGTCGTCGCCCTCCGGGCCGGCGCGGTATTTTTCGTTCAGCTCGCCAATCCGCTGCGCGGCCAGCTGCAACAGCGGTTCATCCTGCGGCAGGCTCTCCTGGTCCGCGTCCGCGAAATCCGTCAGCAGGGCGAACTGCAGGCGTTCGTCCCGGTTGGCGAGGAAGCGGACTTCCAGCGCTTCCACCAGGTCTTCGGCGTTCTGCGCGCTGTGGAGAATCGTCGGCACGACGACCAGGGCCTGCGATCCCGGCGCGATGCCTTTGGAGAAATCCATGCGCGGCAGCAGCAATGGGGTGACCAGCAGCGTCGCCAGCCAGTTCACCAGCCCGAGCGCAAGCTGGCTGGTGCCTGTCAGCGCGAGCGCGCCGAAAAGCACGAGCAGCCAGCCGCGCGCGCCGCCGGCCCAGGCTTGCGCGAGCAGCGCCGCGGTCAGCACCGACGTCAGCGCCGCGATCGGTCCGAAGTAGGCGAGGCCGGGATGGACGCGCCGGATCGTGCGCAGGCCTTCGATGCCGAGCAGCGCTTCCAGCTGTGGCAGGCCCGCGTCCACGAGGTAGAAGCCGACATGCGCCGTGCGATCGTCGTCATCGTTGCGCGCCGCCGCCTCCTGCGCCAGCTGCAGGCAGCTGCGCGCCACCCGCTCCTCGGCCAACCCGCTGCGGCGCGCGATCTTTTCCAGCACGTGGCGGTAGTGATCGCGGGTCGCAAAATCCATCCGCCCGTACACGCCGCCGGGATCCGCGCGCAGCACGCCTTCGGCGACGCTCATGGATTCGACGAACGCGTGCCAGTCGGTGGCGGCCAGCAGGCGCAGGCTGCCGATGCTGTTGGCGATGGAGACCTGGTCGGCCGCCTGCTGCTGGTTCTCCGACTGCACCAGCTGGGCGATGGACAGGCCGAGTTCGGACAGGCGCTGCTCGATCCAGTTGAGCGGCATCGCGAGCGCGGCGCTTTGCCCCTGCAGCTGCCGTGCGAGCTCGGCGACGAAGGCGCTGCTCATGGGCGGGTTGGAGCGCGCCATGTCGGCGACCACGAGGATCAGGCTTTTCGGATCGTGCTGGGCGGTCTCGGTCATCTGGCCGGCCCAGAATTCGGCCACGTTGCGGCCCATGCGGTGCGCGACGATGCGCGTGCCGACGCGCCGCAGGTTTTCGATCAGCGCCAGGCGCAGCATGATCGGAACGGCCCACAGCTCGCCAAGGGTCAGCGGGGTGACGCTCTGGTAGGCCGCGATGAAGCGGCCGAAACTCTCCGCGTCCACCTGCCCGTCGCCGTGCGAGATGGTTTCCAGCGCGATGTCATAGACGCGCGGCAGCCCTGCCGAGGGCCCGTTGCCCAGGCGCGGCAATTCGCGGCTGTAATCCTTGGGCAGGTGCCGTCTGGCGGTGCGTATCTGCTCTTCGATCAGATGGAAGTTGTCGAGCAGCCATTCACCGGCCGGCGTGCCGGGACGGTTGTCCTTGATCGCCGCGGTCAGCAGGCCGCAGGCGCGCAGCAGCACGTCTTCGTTCGCGACCAGGCGCGCGAGCAGCAGGTCGCGCGTCCGCTTCGCACCCGGCGAATGGGCGGCGGCAAGCGCCTTGCCGTGCAGTTCCATCTGCTCGGCGCTGAACAGCTCCGAGCGCAGCGGCGGCTCTTCGCCCGCGAAATCCGCCTGCCAGCCGCCGCGCCGGAAAAGGGCGAGCAGCTGGAACAGGCCTCTGGAAATGCTGTTGATGCTGATTCTCAATCGTCCCGCCTCGAGGTCGGCAAAAAAAGAGGCCCGGAACGGGATTGCCGTCTCGGGCCTCGGTACGTCAGGTGTCCACCAGGGAGGATTGACCGGTCAGGGGGAACGGCCTGGACACCCGGGCCAAGCATGCACCAGGTACCCGTATGTATCTGTACGGTAAGGCACATATGCGGACGAATATTTCTTCTGCCGAATGTGCGCTATCGGACATAGAGTGTAGAGTAGGGGGGGGGGTAGCTCCTCCAAAGGAGACTGTCCATGGCGTCGCCACATGTGCCGAGTCAGAACCACCTGCTGGCAGCGCTTTCGCCAGAAGACTACAAGCACCTGCTGCCCGAACTCGAGTTGATTCCCATGCCGCTGGGCTGGGCGGTCTACGAGTCCGGCGGCCACATGAATTACCTGTATTTCCCGACCACCAGCATCGTGTCGCTGCTCTACGTGCTGGAAAACGGCGCTTCGGCCGAAATCGCGATCACCGGCAATGAGGGCCTGGTCGGCATCTCGCTCTTCATGGGCGGCGAGAGCACGCCGAGCCGCGCGGTGGTGCAAAGCGCGGGCAACGGCTACCGCCTCAAGGCGAGCGTGCTGAAAACCGAATTCGCGCTGGGCGGGAAACTGCAGCTTCTCGCGTTGCGCTTCACGCAGGCGCTGATCACGCAGATGGCGCAGACGGCGGTGTGCAACCGGCACCACGCGGTCGAGCAGCAACTGTGCCGCTGGCTGCTGCTGAGCCTGGACCGCCTGCCTGGCAACGAGCTGCGGAT
>JBDTRO010000084.1:0-11137 GCA_039931635.1 Betaproteobacteria bacterium
ACAACCTGATGATCCACGCCGCGCTCCAGCTGGCCAAACCCGGCGATGTGATCGTGGTGGAAGGCAAAGGCGACCTGAGCTGCGCGCTGACCGGCGCGCTGATGGCCGCGCACGCGCAGAAGGCCGGCATCGCCGGATTCGTCATCGACGGCGCAGTGCGCGATAGCGAGGACTGCGCCAGGGGCAGCTTTCCGATATTCGCCGCCGGCGCGAATCCGAATGGCCCGCTCAAGGCCTCCGGCGGGCGCATCAACTGGCCGGTTTCTTTGGCGGGCACCGCGGTCAACCCGGGCGACCTGATCGTGGGCGATGCCGACGGCGTGGTGGTGATCCCGCGCGAAACCGCGGCCGCGATCGTCAAGGGCGCGCAGGCCAAGGTGGACAGCGAGGACCAGCGCATGGCCGCGATCGGCCGCGGCGAACTGGCTCAGGCGTGGGTCCCCGAGCTCCTCAAGTCCGTAGGCGTGCTGGGAAAAGACGAATCGTTATAGTCGGCGGCACTTCGCTACCCGGCCCGCAGGCGGCTGAGCCGCTCCCGGTTGGGTTCGAGGATCACGCCCTTTTCGCAGATGATCCCGGTGATCAGCTCCGCCGGCGTCACATCGAACGCCGGATTGCGCACCGCGACGCCTTCCGGCGCCCAGCGCACGCCCCGGTAGCCGGTCACTTCCTGCGCCGGGCGCTCCTCGATCTCGATCGCCGAGCCGTCGGCAATCGCCGGGTCGAAGGTCGAAACCGGCGCCGCGACGTAGAAAGGCAGGCGGTGCCGGCGCGCGAGGACCGCGAGCATGTAGGTGCCGATCTTGTTGGCGGTGTCGCCGTTGGCGGCGATGCGGTCGGCGCCGACGATGACCACGTCCACCTCGCCCTTGCTCATCAGATAACCGGCCATGTTGTCGGTGATAAGCGTGCAGGGAATGCCTTCCTGCATGCATTCCCAGGCCGTAAGGCGCGCGCCCTGCAGGTACGGGCGTGTCTCGCAGGCAATCACTGAAATTTTGCTATTTAAAAAAGAAGTCCTTATCACCCCAAGGGCGGTACCGTGCCCGCTCGTCGCCAGCGCCCCGGTATTGCAATAGGTCATGACGCGGGCGCGCTCCGGAATCAGCTTTGCGCCGTGCTCGCCGATGGCGCGGTTCGCAGCCTGATCCTCGGCGAAGATCGCGAGCGCCTCGGCTTCGGGATTCTTCGCGCGCTGCATGCGCTCCAGCGCCCAGAACAGATTTACTGCGGTTGGCCGGCTTTTCGCGAGCACGTCGAAAGAATTCGTACCGCCAAGGACCATGCCAAACGCAGCAGCGCAGCCGATTGCCGGTGCGCCCCTGACCACCATGTCCCGGATTGCAGCGGCCACTTCAGCGGCAGTGCTGCAGCTGACGTAGACGGTCTGGTCGGGCAGCAGGCGTTGATCGAGCAGTTCGAGCCGGTCACCCTGCCAGCGGATAGGTTCAATCATCACACCACGCGCTCGTTGCCGCCATCTACCGGCACCTGCGCGGCGGTGGTCTTGGCGAACAGCGGGCCGCACATTTCGGCCGCCAGTTCCGCGACGTCCTTCGACGTAACTTCGGTTTTGAGAAGGTTGTTCTTTTTATATTGCTCGACCGTCAGGTTGTAGGCCCTGGCGCGGGAGGCGAGCACTTCATCGGTCCACAGCGCGGTGTCGTAAACCGCGTTTGGGTGGATGGAATTGATGCGGATGCCGTCCTTGCCCCATTCGAGCGCCGTGACGCGCGCCAGCTGGTTCATCGCCGCCTTGGACGCGGAGTAGGCCCCGGCGCCGGGACCGGGCGCGGGCACGTTCTTCGAGCCGATCACCACGATGCGGCCGCCGCGCGGCGCGAGCTTGAGCAAGCCGTAACAGGCCTGCATGACAAGCAGGTTTGCCTCGACGTTGACCGTCATCGCCTTGCGCCACATGGCGCCGGCGATGTCCTGCACCGGCTGGGAGGCGGGGAAGATGCCGGCATTCAGGATCAGCATGTCCACGCCACCAAAATGTCTGGTTGCCTTGTCGATTGCAGTATTAATTTGCGAAAAATCAGCAAGATCACAAATCAACCCAAGATAGTCCGCTCGTTTCCACAAGGTCTCGATGCCGGGATTCAAGTCGAGCCCGATGACTGCGGCGCCGCGCTTGAGCAGCGCCTCGGCGCAGGCCTTGCCGATGCCGGAAGCGGCACCCGTGACGATCGCGACTTCGCCGGCGAAAGCGGGCGGCGCGCCGACCTTCTTCAGCTTGGCCTGTTCCAGGTCCCAGTATTCGATGTCGAAGGTGTGCTTGTCCTCCAGCGCCTTCCAGCCGCCCAGTGCCTCGGCACGCAGGATGACGTCCACGGTGTGCTCGTAGAGGTCCTCCACGATGCCGACGTCCTTCGCCGTGCGCCCGAACGCGGCAAGGCCGAAGCGCGGATCGAGCGCCATGCGCGGCGCCGGATCGAGCATCGTCTTGGGTTCCTTTGCCTGCTTCGCGTTTATTTCAAAATAATTCTTATAGGAAGAAACGAAACCCGCCACATTTGTCCCCAGCATCGGCCGCGGCTTGGTCCGTATCACGTGGTCCGGCGTGGCCGGGCCGCTCTGCGAGATGCGCGCCACGTCGGGATGGCGCGCGAAGCCGAGAAAAGCCGGCGCGTCGTTGCAGCGGCAGAGCAGGGGGAATCCCGCGGCCTTCGAGACATCGCTGCGCAGTTTCGCCGCGTCCTCGCGCGTGAAGGCGCCCGCGGCCGCCGGCGGCAGGCCGACGCTCCAGGCTTTCTGCGCGGCCAGGTATTTCTCCGCCATCGAGACCAGCTCGATCATCAGTTCGTAGGATTCGCGCGCGTCGGCGGCGAACGAAAACACGCCATGCGACAGCAGCACCATGCCGACGGTATTTTTCGTCTTCTGCCGCGGGAATTCCCGCGCGCAGTAGGCCGCGAGATCGAAGCCCGCCATGATGTACGGGATCACCACCACCTTGTCGCCGTAGATGTCGCGGATGCGCTTCGCGCCGTCGGGCGAGTTCGAGACCGACAGCACGGCGTCCGCGTGCGTGTGGTCCACGTACTTGTGCGGCAGGATGGCGTGCAGGATGGTTTCCACCGAGGGCGCCGGCGCACCGGCACGCAGCGTATGCGTGGCCAGTTCGTTCACCATCTGCGGATCTGACAAGGACGTCAGGAAAGCCAGCCGCCGTATATAGTCCAGCTTCACCGGCGCGAATCCGGCCGGTTCGATGGTCTCCAGGTCCCAGCCGCTGCCCTTTACATAGAGGATCTCGTCCTTTTCGCCGAACAAATCGTTCTCCGGCAGCTTCACCGAGGTGTTGCCGCCGCCATGCAGCACCAGCGACTTGTTGCGGCCGAGCAGGCGGGAGGTGTACACACGCAGGCCGAGCGGGCCGCTGAACTTGGCGGCGTCGGCATCGCTCCAGAGACTTTTCATCGCCGCGGATTATACTTTCGGATCATGGCCCGGATTGAACTCATGACCTGGGAGCAGGCGCAGCCGACCGCCGGGCCCCTGCGCTTCGCCATTTTCGTCGGCGAGCAGAACGTGCCGCCGGGGATCGAGCTGGACGACATGGACTCGAACTGCCTGCATGCCGTCGCCTTCGACGTGGACGGCAAGGCCATCGGCACCGGCCGCCTGCTGCCCGACGGCCATATCGGCCGCATGGCGGTGGTGGTGGAATGGCGCCGGCGGGGCATCGGGGCCGAAATCCTCACCGCGCTCATGGACGAGGCGCGCAAGCGCGGGCACAAGGAAGTCGTGCTCGCCGCGCAGCTGCAGGCAATGGAGTTCTACCGCAGCTTCGGCTTCGAAGCCGAAGGCAAGGTGTACGAGGATGCGGCCATCCTGCACCAGAACATGCGCAAGACGCTCTGAATTCGTCGTCCCCGCGAAGGCGGGGACCTAGATGGATTCCCGCCTTCGCGGGAATGACGGCGACTTTGGCATGACGGCGACTTTGGCATGACGGCAACTTTGGCATGACGGCAAATTTAGAATGACGGCAAATTTGTCGTCCCCGCGAAGGCGGGGACCCACATGGATTCCCGCCTTCGCGGGAATGACGGCGACTTTGGCATGACGGCGACTTTGGCATGACGGCAAATTTGGAATGACGGCAAATTTGTCGTCCCCGCGAAGGCGGGGACCCACGTGGATTCCCGCCTTCGCGGGAATGACGGCGCTCCGGATTTTCAGGCGGCGCGCTGAAACTCGTAACGCAAGGTGCTGCCGTCGGCGCCGGAGGCATCGAAAGAGCGCTCCGCGAATTGCGTCCTGCCGTCGGCCCCGGCCAGCAGAACCGTCGAACAGCGCGTTCCGTAGGTGGGCGCAACGATCTTCGCGGTTGCGAGCAGCGCGAACAGGGACTCGATCGCCAGCGCAGTGCCTTCGAAGCGCGCTTTGACGTCGGCGACTTCAGGAGTATCCAGCAGCAGGTTGCCCAGCGCGTGGCATCCCGGCGTCAGCTTCCTGGACGCGCCGTCCCGGTTCGACAGCCAGTGGAGCTGGTCGCGGTCGGCGGCCAGCAGATTGAAGCCGCTGAATCCGGTTTTGGATGGTTCGGCCGCCGCCATGAATGCCGTCGAATCCAGGCCACTCAGGAGAAAACGCGTGACGAGCGCGCCCCTGGATTCCTTCGCATCCGGATCCCGCCCGCCGCGATAGTTGGTCACCGCGGCAAAACGTCCCGAACGGGAAACGCCCAGCCAGGTGCCTTTGGCCTCCAGGTCGCGCCCGGCGAGGATTTGCGGCTGGTCCCGCCAGAATCCCGCGCGCTCGGAGGGACGTGCATGGAACTCATCGCGGTTCGCGGCGACGACAAGCGGGATTTGAGAATGCTGCTTCCACGCGACCAGAATCAAGCACATATAGGAATGGGTCAAACGCTCACGAATCGTTCGACCTTGCGCTCCAGACCCAGTTTTGCCGACTCGCGCTCGAGCACCGCTTCGAATGCAGATTCGTCCTGCACTCCTTCGTAGACTTCCATATAGGTTGCCGATCCGTCGCTGCGGCGCATCCATCGCCCGCGCACGCCGGACTCTTTTTCCATTGCTTCAAAAAACTTTTCTATTTCAACCCGAAGAGACGCAAGCCGCGCCGGATCGACCCGGTAGTAGACGTAGTAATTCGTCACCGGGAATAGGGCAGGGGCAATACTTCCAGCGCCGCCGCCTGCGGCTGCGCGCGCACCGGCGAATTGGCTTCGATCACCGACACCTGCAGCACGGCCAGCGATTCGCCGCCGGCCGCGTTGACCACGGAGCCGATCGGCTGGCCGTTCGCCTCGTCGCCGTAGAGTTCCTGTCCGGGCTGCAGCGCTCCGCCGCGAAGGTGAACCATGCGCCTTTTCACCGCGCCGCGGTACTGGGCGCGCGCGACGATTTCCTGGCCCGGATAGCAGCCCTTCTTGAAATCCACGCCGCCCGAGAGCTCAAGGTTCACCATCTGCGGCACGAACTGGTCCTGGGTGAGCTGCTGGATGAACGGCCGCCCCGCGCGGATCTCGGCGAGCGCCCAATCGGAGGCGGGCACGTTCGGCGTGTGGCCGCTGCTCGAAAGGATGAGCGCCCGGTCGGATTCGACCCGGATCACGATCTCGCCATCACTTTCGCGCACGGAAAGCAGCTCGCCATCGCCCGGTCCCCAGCGACCGTACTGCGACCACAGTCCGGTCGCATCCGTGATTTTCACCTTGGCGCGCAGGACGAACATCGACAGGCGCTTGAGCACCTGCGGCACGAGATCGAGCGATAGCTGCAGCAGGAAGCTACCCGATGTGATAACACCGGACGGGATAACACCGGACGCGGGCACGACGAGGAACGTCGCCAGCAGGCGGCCCTTGGCCGAGCACCAGCCCGCGTAGCGCGCGCGCCCCGGCGCGAGATTCTCGATGTCGTTGGTCAGCTGCGCGTGCAGGAACGTGCGCGCATCCTCGCCCGATACCTGCAGCAGCCCGTATTGATCCAGCTTGGAGACGTTCATCGTGCTCACAGTAGAATGCGGTGAATTTTATTCCCTTCCGTTGCTCAAAACCCTCTTCGCCTTCGTGGTCGTTGGCACGCTCGCCGCAGCCGGATACTCCGTCTGGTATGTGGCGACGCCGGTCGTGGTTGACAAGCTGCCGGCCGAATTCGAGATCGCGCCGGGCATGCGCCTGCGCGCCGCCGCGCAGCGCATCGACGCCGCGGGGGTCGCCCTCGGCAGGCTGCAGTTCGAACTGCTGGCGAGGGCGCTGGGCCGCGCCCAGGATGTGAAGGCCGGCAGCTACGAGCTCGCCACGGCGCCGACGCCGCTCGAATTGCTCGATATTCTGACGCGCGGCGACGTCACGCAGGCCGAACTGCGCTTCATCGAAGGCTGGACCTTCCGCCAGCTGCGCGCCGCGCTGGACGCGAACACCTTCGTGCGCCACGACTCCCAGGGCCTGGGCGAAGCCGCGTTGCTGCAGAAGCTGGGCGCGGCCGAGCCGAAAGCCGAGGGCCTGTTCTTTCCCGATACCTACCTGTTCGCCAATGGCACCAGCGATCTTCACATCCTGCGGCGCGCCTATCAGGCGATGCAGCGCCACCTTGCCCGCGAATGGGAGGCGCGCGAGCCGTCGCTGCCCTACAAATCGCCCTATGACGCGCTGGTGATGGCCTCGATCATCGAAAAGGAAACCGGGCGCGCCGCCGAGCGCGACGTGATCGCCGGCGCGCTCGTCAACCGGCTGCGGATCGGCATGCTGCTGCAGGTCGATCCCACCGTGATCTACGGCCTGGGAGAATCCTTCGACGGCAACCTGAAGAAAATCCACCTGCTCACCGACGGGCCCTACAACAGCTACACGCGCGCCGGACTGCCGCCAACGCCGATCGCCGCCGCCGGGCTCGGTTCGCTGCGCGCTGCGCTGCGGCCCGCGAAGACCGATGCCCTTTACTACGTCGCGCGCGGCGACGGCAGCAGCGCGTTCTCGCGCACGCTCGATGAGCACAATCGCGCCGTGCGAAAATACCAGTTGAATGGCGGGCGTAAATAAGCGCGGCAGGTTCATCACGCTCGAAGGCGTCGACGGCGCGGGCAAGTCCACGCATATTCCCTGGATCGCGCAATCTCTTCAGACCGGCGGGCGCGAAGTCGTGCTGACGCGCGAACCGGGCGGTACGCCGTTGGCCGAAAAGCTGCGCGCGCTGGTGCTGACCGAAGCGATGGCGCCGCTGGCCGAGACCTTCCTCATGTTCGCCGCGCGCCGCGACCACGTGGAAAAAGTGATCCTGCCGGCACTCGCGCGCGGCGCCTGGGTCGTTTGCGACCGCTTTTCCGACGCCACGGCCGCCTACCAGGGCGGCGGCAAGGGCGTGTCCGCAGACCTGCTCAGGCGCCTGGTGGAGGCCACCCATCCCGGCCTGATGCCCGATCAGACGCTGATATTCGACTGTCCGTATGACGTCAGCCGCAGCCGGATGAGCGCCTCCGGGCGGGCCCTGGACCGGTTCGAGGCCGAGGGGCAGGCCTTCTTCGAGCGGGTACGGGCCGCCTATCAGGACATTGCCCGGAAGGAACCGGGCAGGGCGCGGCTCATCGACGCTTCCAAGGGGTCGGATGAAGTTAAAGCAGAAATTAACAAGATACTTATATCTAACTGATTAATATGATTTCTATTCTCCAAAATGAAGCCTGGGCGCGGCTCGTCGCCAAGCTGGACCGGCTGCCACATGCCTTGCTCCTGCACGGGCCGTCAGGGATCGGAAAACTGGCACTGGCGGAGCGGTTTGCGCAGCTCCTCGTGTGCGAAAAACGGGGGCCGAACACCATCGCCTGCGGTGCCTGCGAAGGCTGCCGCTGGTTCCTGGCCGGCAACCATCCCGACGCCCGCTTCCTCGAGCCCGAGGCCCTCGCCCGCCATGCCGCGGCCGCGGAGGAGGGCGACGAGGAATCCCCCAGGGAAAAGAAGAATCCAAGCACAGAGATCAAGATCTCGCAGGTGCGTGCGCTGGAAGGATTCGTCAACCTGGGTTCGCACCGCGGCGGGCGGCGCGTCGCCGTCATCCATCCCGCGGAAGACATGAATGCCAGCGCGGCAAACGCGCTGCTGAAAAACCTCGAGGAACCGCCGGCGAACGCGATGTTCATTCTCGTGTCGCACCGGCCGTCGCGCCTGCTGCCGACGATACGCAGCCGCTGCGTACCGGTTCCCGTGCCTTTGCCCGAACCGAAAGCGGCCGCACATTGGCTCGCCGCGCGGGGCGTGAAGGCCCCCGAACGCTGGCTGGCCTTCGCGGGCGGCGCTCCGTTGCGCGCGCTGGACTACGCCACGGGCGAGCGCGGGGAGGCGATCGAGCGCGTGTTGCGCGGCCTCGCCTCAGGCAATCGCGCCGTGCTCGCCGATATCAAGGATCGCGGCGAACTCGAACCGCTGGCCGAGGTCTTACAGAAAATGGCCCTCGACCGCGCATTCGCCTCGCTCTCCGGGCAAACCAAGTACGGCGGCGCCAACGTGCCGGGCAACGCGCGCGCCTGGCTCGCCTATGCGCGCCAGATGGGCCGCAACCGCTCGCTCACGCGCCATCCGCTGAACCAGAAACTGTTCGCCGCCGAAATGGTCGCGGGCATGCCGAAGAACTGACATGACGCTGCGGAAGTTGCTGCGGGTTTGGGCGGTCGCTTGCCTTGGCTTGGCGCCGGCTTTTGCCGCCGCGCAATCCTACGAGGCGCTCATAAGCGCCGTGAACAGAGGCGACATCCCGACTTCCATCAAGCTCCTCGACCAGGGCCTCGATCCCAACAGCGCCGATGGAACCGGCAATACGCTCCTGATGATCGCCGCGCGCCTCGGACACCTTGAACTGGCCAAATTTTTGATCGACCGCAAGGCGAACGTCACGCGCCGCAGTCCGCATGGTGACACCGCGCTCATGATTGCCAGCCTCAAAGGTCACCTGGAGATCGCCAAGCTGCTGCTGGATAACGGCGCTGAGTTCGCGCAGCCCGGCTGGACGCCGCTGCATTACGCCGCCTTCGAGGGCCATGCCGAAATCGTCAAATTGCTGCTCGAGAGGAGAGCCGATAAAAACGCCATCGCACCGAATGGCTACACGCCCTTGATGCTCGCCGCCCGCAGCGGCCACCTCGAAGCCGCACGTGCCTTGCTGTACGCCGACGTGTACTTTGGAACCCGCGGTCCCAACGGCGAGACCGCGCTGGCGATCGCGAAGGCGAGGAAGGACGTGGAGCTGGAGGCGCTGCTGACCAGAGCCGGGGCGGTGGAATAGCTAAGTTATTGATGGATTGACCGAATCAGGCCCATCTACTACTTTACATAATACACATTGTGCATTTTTCAATCCACCAACCGCGACCACCCCAGCGACCCGATAGACCAGCGGCATTGGCAGGTAGCGCATCGGAAAACGTCGCTCTTTCCGGTAGCGTTCATCGCTAACGAACTGAGTGCGCCGTGAGGCTGCGTGCTGGGACCGGCGCCGACCAGGGACGTGCAATCGAGGCAAGGAATATTGGTAGGCATGATTCCGGCCAGACTAAATCACAATCGGCAGGAAATGTGCGTTCGCTACCACACACGAGAAACTAGTTCAGGCGCCCCGACGTGGGTACCGGAAAACGGGCGACGGGGATGCCCTCGTCCACCAGCGCGTCGTGCTCTTCCTGGGTGGCCTGGCCACGGATGGAGCGGCCAGGGGACTCTTGGTAGTAGATCTTGCGGGCTTCTTCGGGGAATTTGGCGCCGACGTCCTCTGACTTGGTGAGGATCTCGTCCAGCATGCGGGAGTACAGCATCTGGGCGACGGCGAAAGGGTCCTTGCCTTCCATGTCGGCCGTTCTCTGGACCGGGGCCTGGGGCGGTTGCTTCGGTGCCTGGGCGCCCATATTGAGCCGCGGCGCGGACAGGCCGCGCTCGATCGCCGTGTCGCCGCAGCTGGGGCAACTCAGCAGGCCGCGCTTCTTCTGGGACGCGTAGTCTTTGGCCGAGCCGAACCAGCCCTCGAAGCGATGGCCGTCTTTGCAGTGCAGGTTGTACACGATCATGGAAGCTTGATCTTACACGGTAATATCCAATTCCCATTGGAGCCGGCAGCGATGATCGCGGACCGCATCGAAGGCAAGTGGATAGACCTGTTCGCGGAGGTATTCGCGCGCTGCAAGGTGGCGCCGGGCGACATCTGCGCGGTGCTTTCCGAATCGCAATCGCGCGCCCTGAACGTCCAGCTCGCTGAACTGGCCCTCGCGCGCCTCGGCGCCCGGCCGTTCCATGTGGTGGTGCCCACGGCGCGCCAGAGCGCGCCGGTGCCGATCCGTTCCACCGGTGCTTCGGTGGCGCTGCAAAACCTCGCTCCGGCCATCGGCGCCCTCGCCAGCTCCGTGTTCGTCGCCGATTGCTCGCTCGAAGGGTTGATGCACGCCGCCGAGCTGTCGGCCATCTTGAAGGGCGGCGCGCGGGTGCTGTACGTCTCCAACGAGCATCCAGACGTGCTCGAGCGCCTGGCGCCCTCCCCCGACGACGAACAGCAGGTGAGGGCGGGCATGCGCCTGCTGCGCGGCGCAAAGGTGATGAAGGTCACCTCCCCTGCCGGCACGAAGCTCGACATCCGCATCGAAGGCGCGCAGGTAGGCGGCGTCTGGGGCTACACCGAGAAGCCGGGCACGCTCTCGCACTGGCCGGGAGGGCTGTGCCTTGGTTTTCCGAAGTCGGGCAGCGTCAACGGCACGCTGGTGCTGGCGCCCGGCGACCTGAACCTCACCTTCAAGCGCTACCTGGAGTCGCCGGTGCGGCTCACGATCGAGAACGACTACGTGACCAAGATCGACGGCGATTCGCTGGACGCCGAACTGATGCGCGAATATTTCGCCGCCTGGGGCGAGCGCGACGCCTACGCGGTTTCGCACGTCGGCTGGGGCACGAACACACGCGCCCGCTGGGATGCGATGGCGATGTACGACCGGCGCGATGTCAACGGCACCGAGCAGCGCGCCTTCGCCGGGAATTTCCTGTATTCGACCGGCGCGAATGAAGTCGCGGGCCGCCATACGCTCGGCCACTTCGACCTGCCGCTGCGCCATTGCACGGTCGAACTCGATGGCAAGGCGGTCGTGAAGGACGGCAAGCTTGCCGTGGACGGCGGCAAGCCCGCCGTGGACG
>JBDTRO010000085.1:0-5757 GCA_039931635.1 Betaproteobacteria bacterium
GACTGGTTCGAGACGCTGGCGAAGGCGGAGCGTTCGCACGCCAACCGCTTCCAGAAAGCGCTTGATCAGCTAGTGGAGTGATGGTGCAGATCGCGGCCGACAGCCTGCTGCCGCTGGAGGTCTACGCCCGGGAGCGTAATGCCTACCGCTCCCGGGTCATCGCCCACAAGAAATTGCGCACCGTGCACGTGGGCGGGAACGTGACGCTCATCTTCGAGGACGAGGTGACGGTCCGCTATCAGGTGCAGGAGATGCTGCGCATCGAGAAAATATTCGAGGCAGAAGGGATTCGCGGCGAGCTGGAAGCCTACAATCCGCTGATTCCCGACGGCGGCAACTGGAAGGCGACGATGCTGATCGAGTATCCTGATGCCGAAGAGCGGCGCGTCCGCCTGACAGAACTGAAGGGCATCGAAGACCGCGCCTGGATTGAAGTCGCGGGTTGCGCGCGGGTGCATGCGATCGCCGACGAGGATCTGGAGCGCGAGAACGAGGAAAAAACGTCCGCGGTGCATTTCGTACGCTTCGAGCTCGACCCGGCAATGCGCGCCACGCTCAAAGGCGGCGCGGGCCTCGCAATCGGCGTCGACCACCCGAACTATCGCGCCAGCGTGCAGGTCGGGCCCGACGTGAAGCGGTCACTGACGGCGGACCTTGCATGAAGCTGCTCCTTTCGTTCGTGCTCGCATTCTTCACAGTCACTGTTGCGGCGCAGCCGGTGCGCGACGAGAAAACCGATTGGGAAAAAGAGCAGGACCTGCGCAACTGGAAAGAGGTCGAGCTGAAGCTGCCCGCCTATCCGGGCGACAAGGGCCTGATCGAATTGCAGGTGCAGGGCACCAACAGGTTTCGGTTTTTCGTCGATCCGGAATCAGTGGCGGTGGGGCCGGACGGCGTGGTCCGCTATACATTCGTCGCGCGCAGTCCCTCGGGCTACACCAATGTCAGTTTTGAAGGCATCCGCTGCGCCACCGCGGAGTACAAGACGTTCGCTTTCGGCAACGAAGGTAAGTGGTCTGCGCGGGACTCGGAATGGCGCCGCATCGAATCCAAAAGCACGAATTCCTGGCATTACGAGTTGCGCGTGAACTACTTCTGCCCGGACCGGCGAGGGATCCAGACTGCCGCTGAAGGCGTGAACGCCCTGCGCAAGGGCGGGCATCCGGACGTCTCCATTACCCGCTTCCGCTAGCGGCGCTAAAGCAGGACCAGGTTGTCCCGGTGAATCAATTCGGGCGCGTCCACGTAGCCCAGGATGATTTCGATCTCGATTGATGGCTTGCGCATGATCTGGCGCGTTTCAGCCGCCGAATAGTTCACCAGGCCGCGCGCCACTTCGCGCCCCTGCGCATCCCGGCAGGCGATGACTGCGCCGCGTTCGAATTCCCCCACGACGCCGGTTACTCCGATCGGAAGCAGGCTCCGGCCACCGCTGGCCAGAGCCTTCACTGCACCGTCGTCCAGTGATACCGAGCCGGCCATGCTGAGGTGGTCGGCGAGCCACTGCTTCTTTGCCGCGATCGGCAGCGTGCCGGCCGTCAACAAGGTGCCGACCCGCTCGCCGCGCGCGATGCGCAACAGTACGTCCGCCTCGCGGCCCGATGCGATGACCGTATGCGCGCCGCTGCGCGCCGCACGCTTTGCCGCCTGCACCTTCGTCAGCATGCCGCCCCTGGCCATCGCCGAGCCGGTGCCACCGGCCATCGGCTCGAGCGCGGGATCGCCTGCCTCGCGTTCCCGGATCAATTTGGCGTCCGGTACTTTGCGCGGGTCGGCGTCGTAGAGCCCGGCCTGGTCGGTGAGGATGATGAGCGCGTCGGCTTCGACCAGGTTGGCGACCAGCGCGCCCAGCGTGTCGTTGTCGCCGAACTTGATCTCGTCCGTGACGACGGTGTCGTTCTCGTTGATCACCGGGATCACGCCGAATTCGAGCAGCGTGCGCAGCGTCGAGCGCGCGTTCAGGTAGCGCTGCCGGTCGGCCAGGTCGGCGTGCGTCAGCAGGACCTGCGCGGTCTTCAGTCCGTGCTCGCGAAAGCTCGCCTCGTAGCACTGCACCAGGCCCATCTGTCCTACGGCCGCCGCGGCCTGCAGTTCGTGCATCGCGTGCGGCCGTCGCGTCCAGCCCAGCCGCTGCAGGCCCTCGGCAATCGCGCCGCTGGACACCAGCACGCAGCGCTTGCCCAGCGCGCGCAGCTGCGCGATCTGGGCGGCCCAGACCGCGATCGCGGCCGCGTCCAGCCCGCGCCCGTCGTTGGTGACGAGAGAGGATCCCACCTTGACAACCAGCGTGGTGGCGGCGGCCAGGACGCTAGGCTGCACGGTCGTCCTGCTTCTTTTCGATCGTTGAAATGAACTGGTACACGCGGCCGGACAGTTCCCGGCAACCCTTGCCGTTGATCGCGGAGATCATGAACCAGGGCGCCTTCCAGCGCAGCGTGCGCACGATCTTGCGCGCGCGCGCCTCCGCATCCGGCGCAAGGTCCATCTTGTTGAACACCAGCCAGCGTGGCTTGTCGTACAACGCCGGGTCGTATTTTTTAAGCTCGTTGGCGAGGGCGCGCGCGTCCTTGGCGGGATCGGCGTCGTCCTCGGGCGGGGCGAGGTCCACGAGGTGCAGCAGCAGCCGCGTGCGCGACAGGTGGCGCAGGAACTGGTGGCCGAGGCCCGCGCCCTCGGACGCGCCCTCGATCAGGCCGGGAATGTCGGCAACCACGAAGCTCGCCTCGTGCGAGATGCGCACCACGCCAAGCGACGGATTGAGCGTGGTGAACGGATAGTCGGCGACCTTGGGCCGGGCGCTGGACACCGCGCGGATGAAGGTGGACTTGCCGGCATTCGGCAGGCCGAGCAGGCCGACGTCGGCGAGCACGCGCAATTCGAGCGCCAGTTCGCGGGATTCGCCCGGATCGCCGCGCGTGAACTGCCTGGGTGCGCGGTTGGTGCTCGATTTGAAGTGCAGGTTGCCCAGCCCGCCCTGGCCGCCCTTGGCCAGCAGGGCGCGCTGGCCGTGTGCCGCCAGATCGAACAGCTGCGTTCCGTCCTCATCCTTGATCAGGGTGCCCACCGGCATGCGCAGCACGACGTCCTCGCCGCCGTGGCCGTACTTGTCCGCGCCGCGCCCGATGTCGCCGTCCTCGGCGCGGTGGATGCGCGCGAAGCGGTAGTCGATCAGTGTATTGATGTTGCGGTCCGCCACCGCCCAGACGCTGCCGCCGCGCCCGCCGTCGCCGCCCGAGGGACCGCCGCGCGGCACGAATTTCTCGCGCCGGAACGCGGCGCTGCCGTCGCCGCCCTTGCCGGCGTGGACCTGGATCTTCGCTTCGTCGATGAATTTCATGGAAGGGGTGCCAGAAATGAAAAAGCCCTATCGACTCCGATAGGGCTTTCGCGCGGAGTCGGGTGGGCTTTTAAGCCGGGAGGACACTCACGGTTTTCTTGTTGCCCGCGCCCTTGACCGAATACTCGACCTTGCCCGCGACGCGCGCATACAGCGTGTGGTCGCGGCCCATGCCGACGTTGACGCCCGCGTGAACCACGGTGCCGCGCTGACGGATCAGGATCTGGCCCGCATTGGCGGTCTGGCCGCCGTAGGTCTTGACGCCCAACCGCTTCGCGTTGGAATCGCGCCCGTTGCGCGAACTGCCGCCTGCTTTTTTGTGTGCCATGGTGTCTTCTCTCTGGGTCGCTTACGCGCCGACGATCTCGTCGATGCGCACTTCGGTGAAGCCCTGTCGGTGACCCTGGGTCTTGGCGTAGTGCTTGCGGCGGCGCATCTTGAAGATGCGGATTTTCTCGCCGCGGCCCTGCGCAAGGACCGTCGCCTTGACGGTGGCGCCGCTCACGAAGGGGGCGCCGACCTTCACGCCGTCGCCCTCGCCGAGCATCAGGACGCGGTCGAAGGACACCGTCGCGCCGACTTCGGCCGCCAGCAATTCCACCTTCAACTGTTCGCCGGATTTAACCCGGTACTGCTTGCCGCCGGTCTGAATCACTGCATACATGGCTGAACCTGTGCTGAAATAGTGTGCAAAGACTTGGAATTATAAGGGATTTCGTGCCTTCAGGTCAAAGGCTGCTGTGCTAATTTGCTCGCCTATGGAGAATCTGGCCTTCCTCGCGCCGGTGGCGGCCGATATGCGGCGCGTGGACCAGGTCATCCGCACCCGGCTGGGTTCGGACGTCGCGCTGGTGCGCCAGGTTGCCGAGTACATCGTCGCCGGCGGCGGCAAGCGCCTGCGCCCGGCCCTGGTGCTGCTTTCGGCCGGCGCCGCCGGATACCCGGGGACGGACGGCGGCGAGCGGCACTGGGAGATGGCCGCGGTGGTCGAGTTCATCCATACCGCCACGCTGCTGCACGACGACGTGGTGGACGCCTCCGACCGACGGCGCGGCCGCAAGACGGCGAACGCGGAATTCGGCAATGCCGCCTCGGTGCTGGTCGGCGACTTCCTGTATTCGCGCGCCTTCCAGATGATGCTGGGCGCCGGGAGCATGCGCGTGATGCAGGTGCTCGCTGATGCGACCAACATGATCGCCGAGGGCGAGGTGCTGCAGTTGATGAACTGTCACGACCCGGCGGTGGACGAGCGCGGCTACCTGGAGGTGATCCGGCGCAAGACCGCCAAGCTGTTCGAGGCGGCGGCGCGGCTGGGGGCGGTGCTGGGGGCCGTGCCGGCGCCGCTGGAAGAAGGGCTGGCGCAATACGGCATGCACCTGGGCACCGCGTTCCAGCTCATCGACGACGTGCTCGATTACGCCGGCGATGCCGCGGCCATCGGCAAGAGCGTGGGCGACGACCTGGCCGAGGGCAAGCCGACCCTGCCGCTGATCCGCGCCATGGCCGTGGGCTCGCCGGCGCAGGCGGACGTGGTGCGCCGCGCGATCCTAGACGGCGGCCGGACGGAGTTTGCGCGCGTGCTCGAAGCAGTCATCGCCACCGGCGCGCTCGAGTACGCTCGCGAGGCCGCGGTGAGAGAAGCCGAAGCGGCGCGCCATGCGCTGCGCGAACTTCCGGCCTCGGTCTACCGGGATTCTTTGCTAGAATTGGCGTCCTTCTCGGTGGTCCGCCATTCGTAAGAAGTCCGCAATTCGGGGTGTAGCTCAGCCTGGTAGAGTACTGCGTTCGGGACGCAGGTGTCGCAGGTTCGAATCCTGTCACCCCGACCACTTCCCGCTCGAGCACTTAAGCAGCAACAGCACTTTCTTTTTCATCACCAGCGTTACCAGAACGTAGACGGTCAATTCCGCCGACTGCCGCCTTGAACCCGTAATGCACGTTCAGAATGCGCTTCCCTTCCCTGTGTGAAAACACCCAGGCCGAATCCGGGCAGTGCTTCGCACGAAAACGGCCACGGTTCTCTAACGCCCCTCGCGCCTCTTCGTTCAGCCGTACCGCGCGCCGCATGCCGTTCTTGGTGTCCCGGCCCTCCAGGCGCAGCACATTCACCTTCAAATCCACCCGATCCCGGGAAAGCTTGAGCAGCTCGCTCTTACATACACATGACGATGGATACCGTAACCATCATGGTCGGTCCTTTTTATCCGGTCCGCCTGATGCCGATTGAGCGAACGCGAGCGCCATGTCCAGCGCATTCATGAACTGGTCAATCTTGATGGGTTTGGTGATGTAGTTGAAGAATCCGGCCTCGATGGCCTTCTCGATGTCACGAGGCATCGCATTGGCGCTGACCGCGATGACGGGGATATGCGCCGTTGAAGGATCTGCGCGCAGGATTTTCATGGCTTCGATCCCGCTGA
>JBDTRO010000086.1:0-6017 GCA_039931635.1 Betaproteobacteria bacterium
CGTTGCGATGGAAATACTCTGCGCGTGGACTCCACCAGCAAAAATCAGAAGCAGTGCCGCGGCATTACGAATCGTGGATTTCATGTTCCCTCCTGTAAGGATTGCGGAATTCTATTACGCCTTCACGCCAAGACTCGTGAGCGCGCTCGCCCGGCGCCCCTGCGACTCGCTTTTCACCTGCGCATACAAGCTGCCGCCGTGGCTGTCCATCGCCACCACCAGCGGCCCGAATCCGTGCACGCGGAATTTCCAAAGCGATTCCGGATGCAGGTCGTCCAGGTCCACGTCCTCGATCGCTTCGACCCAGGTGGTCTCGAGCGCCGCCGCCCCGCCGACGATCGCCAGGTAGGCGCCTCCCAAATCGGCGAAAGCCTTGAGCGAACCGTCGCGCAGGCCGCCTTTTCCGATGATAAGGCGCACCCCGTATTGCTGCATGATCGGACCGGTAAAGCGCTCCATACGGTCGCTGGTCGTCGTGCCGACACAGACCGGCACATAATCAGTTCCGACCTTCTTCACGTTCGGCGCGGTGTGGATCACGGCGTGGCCCGCGAGATCGAAGCGCGTCTTGCGCCCGCGGTCGAACATGTGGATTTGCGTCGCGTCGCGAATGCCGTACAGCGTTCCCTGCAGCGTCACCGTGTCGTTGATGCGCAAGGCGCGTATCTGCGCCTCGCTGAACGGCGCCGTGAGGTCGTGGTGCGCCACGGCTATTGCTTTTCCCCAAGCAGCGCCTTCTTCAGGTCGTCCTGCACCGGCTTGTCGCCCAGCCAGATCCTGAGTAGCGCGCGGTGGAAATCGTCGCCCGCGATCGGTGCTCCCACCGGCTTGCCGTCCACGCTCAGCTGCGTACCCGCGGCCGGAAGCAGGTCGAGCGTGATGCGCATGCCTTTCTTCGCTTCCTTCATCTCCGCCATGCTCGCGGCGAGCTGCTTCACGCGTGGCTCGAGTGCCTTTGCGTCCGCTTCACTATGGTTGTCCTTGATGCCGTCGGCGAGCGCCCCGGAAAACTGGTCGGCGTCCACGTCGCGCAGCATATAGATGGCGATGCGCTTGGCGCCGGTTGCGCCTATTGCATCCGCCGCCGCCGTTTTCTTCTCCGGCAGGTAAAGACCGATCGCATAGACCTGGAAGAAGGCGCGCTTGCGCAGTCCCGCGCCATTCAGGACCAGCTGCTGATCCGTATCGGGAATCTTTACGCCGGCCACTTCAGCGCCGAATGCAGGCAATGCGATCAGGAACAGAAGCAGGATCCTAATAACCATAATCGATACCTCCCGGTCTGAAAGTGGCGCGCGCGCGGCGCGCGGAGTGGCACTGCATGTTCACCGCCACCGGATTCATGGTGATGTGCGTGGCGGCTGTTTCGACGTGCACTGCGAATGCAGTCGAGTCCCCGCCCAGGCCCTGCGGCCCGACGCCGAGCATGTTGACGGCGCGCGTCAGCGCTTCTTCCAGTTTCGCGCCTTCCGGATCCTCGCAGCTGGAGCCGAGCGCTCGTGTCGCCGCCTGCTTGGCAAGGTGCACACATAGATCGGAGGTGCCGCCCACTCCGACGCCGACGATGGTCGGCGGGCAGGTCTTACCGCCCGCCTCCAGCACGCAGTCGACGACGAAGGTCTTGATCGCGTCCAAGCCCTCGGCGGGGATCGCCATCTTCAGCCATGAATTGTTTTCCGAACCGGAACCCTTGGGAATCATTTCGATTTCCAGGGTTTTGTCTTCATCCGAAAATTCGAAATGAACGACAGGCACGCCGCGTCCCGACGAGTTCTGCTCGTTCACGCGCGTCGTCGGATGCACGATGGAGGAGCGGAATGAGTACTCGCGCGTCGAGCGTGCGCAACCGCGCTGGATCGCTTCCTTGAGCCCGTAGCCATCGACCTCGACGCCGCGGCCGATGCGCACGTTGTAGATCGGGATGCCGGTGTCCTGGCAAAGCAGGTTCTGCGTGTCCTCGGCCACCTTGATGTTCTTGATCATGGTTCCGAGCATGCGTTTGGCGCCCGCGTCCGACTCGCCGGCCGAGAGGCGGTCGAGTCCTTGCTTGACGTCGGGCGGCAATAGCTTGAGCGCGCGGATATAGAGCTCCTTCGCCGCGTCCTCGACCTGCTGCAGATCGACTTTCACTCGACTTTTATTTTCCGCTCGCGAACCACTCGCGCCCACAGCGCGGTCTCCGCTTTCATCGCCGCGCCCATCTCCTCGGGCGTATTGCCCACGGGTGCGAGCCCCTGCACATAGAGGCGGGCCCGCATCTCGGTGGACTCAAGCGCCTTCTTCGTATCCAGGTACACCTTCTGGATGATGTCCTTCGACGTCCCCGTGGGCGCAACGATGCCGAACCAGCCGGTGTTCTCGAAACCAGGCAGCGTCTTCGCGATCGCCGGTACACCCGGCAACTGCGCGAACTCGGTCTTGCTCGTCACGCCGAGCGCGCGCAGGCGCCCCGACCCGATGTAGCCGATGGCCGCAGCAACATTGGTCACGGCAAAAGTGGTGTCGCCGCCAACGAGACCCACCAGCGACGGGCCCTCGCCCTTGTACGGCACCTGCACCGCGTTGACGCCCGCCGCGTTGACGAAGTTCTCCGCGGCGAGGTGGGTCTGCGAGCCGATCCCGGCGTGGCCGAAGGTCAGCCTGCCGGGCTGTGCCCTGGCTGCGTCGATCAATTCCTGCACGCTCTTGTACGGCGCGTTTGCGGCCACCACCAGTACCTGCGGCCCCGAAACCACGTTGGTGACCGGCACGAAGTCCTTCTCCGGGTCGTAGGACATCTTTGCGTAGATGTGCTGATTGGCCGTCATCACCGACCCGGACGGAAAGAACAGGGTGTAGCCGTCGGGCGCGGCGCGCGCCGCTTCCGCGGCACCGACGCCGCCACCTGCGCCGCCGCGGTTTTCGATCACCACCGTCTGCCCCCAGATCTCGGTGAGCTTCTGGCCCACCATGCGCGCCGAGATGTCGGTCGCGCCGCCGGGCGGAAACGGCACGATGAAGCGCACGGATTTCTGCGGCCAGCCCTGCGCATGCGCGACCGACGAAAGGGCGAACAGCAGCCCGATCGCGAGCGCCGTTGCCGCCACGACTGCGGCGAGGGTTTTCTGCCAGTCACGCCAGGGTAGGAATTCGATCATGAGGATTCGCACGCCTCCAGTAAGGTGAATTGCCAGCAACAGCACGATGGCCCACTCGCTAGCCTTGACGAGGGGTTGGTCGGTCCAGCGCAAAAAGGATTCTAGCCTCGCTTCGCCCTGCAAAGCCTGGCCGAGTGCCCAGAAATGCAGCGGCAGGAACAGGGCGAGCGCGATTCCTGAGAGCCTGTGAACCAGCGCAAAGTTCCTCATGAAAATACGCCGAGGATAGCCCGCATGCCCATCCAGCCGATAACCGCGGCCAGCAGGACCAGAACCGCATCCCGCGACGGACTGCGCCAGCCCAGCCATTCGCCCAGCACGGCGCGCAGGCCGATCGGCACGTGCACCACGATGGCCAACACGAATATCGAGTAGAACGCGAACCAGGCGGCGCTGCCCTGCGTCCGGGCCAGTATCTCAGCCGCCGTGAGGCCGCCGCGCACCGCGTAAATCATCGTCGCCAGGTGCACCACCACGCACAACCCGAGTACCGCGGCACTCGCGCGCTGCGCCGTCCACAACAGGCTCTGGGTCCTGAAATTCAAAGCATTCCTTTCAACACCGCGCGGGAAACCGCCCTCTTCAACCCGGCAATTCCGGCCGTCGGGGAAATCTGCTTCGGGCAATGCTCGGTGCAGCTCATGTGCGTATGGCAGGAATGGCAGCCGGCGTCGCCGGCCACCGCGCGCAATCTTTCCAGTGTCTTCGAATCCCGTTCGTCGTTCACCAGGGTCCAGGCGCGGTTCAACGACGCCGGCCCGAGATACGCCGGGTTTTGGGCGACCACGTCGCACGCGCTGTAGCAGACCGCGCAGCCGATGCACTCGATTCCCTTGTTTACTTCCTTCCTGTTTTTATTTTCTGAAGAAATCAATGCAAAGTCGTCGTGCCGGGTTCTACTGCCCTCGAAGCTGCCCTTCGCCTTTGCCCATTTGTCGAAGAACTCGCGCATGTCTGTGACCAGGTCGCGGATCACCGGCAGATTGCGCAGCGGCTCTATTGTCAATTTATTTTCAATCTTGACTGCTTTATCAATATGAGTCCGACAAGTCCAACGCGGCACGCCGTTCACAGTCATCGCGCAGGAGCCGCACATGCCGACGCGGCAGGCGAAGCGGTAGGCAAGCGTCGGATCAAGCGTGCGCTGGATGTGCGTGACGACATCCAGCACCGTCTGGCTCGCGTGGCGCGGCACCTCGAATTCCTGGAAGACGCCATCGTCCTTCCCGCGCCAGACCCTGACCAACAGGTTGGGTCGCTTCACGGAATACTCGCCGTACTTGCAGGGCAGTGATGCATTGGATAGGATATATTAATCATCTTGATTAAAGTTGACCATAAGATGGAAACGCGTGTCGTCACCAGCCACCTTCCAAGCGACCTCGCCGAGAAGCTCGACGGTCTTGCCGAACGGCTCGACAGGCCGAAAGGGTGGATCGTGAAGGACGCGATCGCGTCCTACGTCGCCCTGGAGGAAGAAAGGCACCGGCTGACGCTGGAAGCGCTTGCCGACGTGAAGGCGGGCCGCACGCACGACCACGCCGAGATCGAAGCCTGGGCGGCCGCCCTGGACTCGCCGAAGCGCAAGGCCCGCCGCTAGCATGGCGTTGCGCTGGACCACCAGCGCCCGGGCAGACCTGATGCGGCTGCACGAATTTCTCGAGCCGATCAACCCCCGCGCCGCCGCGCTCGCGGTGCGTCATATTGTCGCAGGCGCAGGGCGAATTCCCGGGCGTCCCCGGCTCGGGCAAAGATTGCGCGAGTTCACCGGACGCGAGGTGCGCCGCCTGCTGATCGGTGAATACGAGCTGCGCTACGAACTCGCCGGACGCGACGTATTCGTGCTTCGCATCTTCCACACCCGCGAAGACCGCTGATCAGCCCATACCGCAACGTCACTCGATCACCTTGGTCGCGCGCAGCAAGGTCGTCGGCGAAAGATTGACGCCGATGGCCTTCGCGGTTTTCATGTTGACGATCAGTTCAAACCGTTCGGGCTGCTCGACAGCGAGCTCGCCGGGCTTCGCACCGCGCAGGATCTTGTCGACCAGCGATGCCGCGCGCCGGAAATTTTCTTCCTGCCTGGTGCCATAGAACAGCACTCCTCCATCTTCGGCCCATTGATAGTGGGAGCCGAAGAGCGGCAGGCGTGCGCTTCGCGCGCGCTCGATGATCTGTCTGCGATTGTTGACTAGGAAAGCAAAATTGGGTACCGATAAGGCATCAACTTTGCGGGCCACCAACTCCGTGAAGGCGCGCTCGAAGTCATCGCCTCGAACAACTCGCACCACAACCAGGTCGAAATTGAAACGCCTGGCGGCCGGTTCAACGATATCTAGCATGATCTTGTGAAATGGATCCGGTTCGTGAACCAGGAAACCGAGCCGCTTTGCCGCCGGCAACGCCTCCCGGATAATCTCTACCGCCTTTGCTTCGACATCCAAGTGAAGAGTCACTCCTGTGATGTTTCCACCCGGGCGCCGCAAGCTCGATACGAATCCCTGCTCGACTGGAATGGCGGCAGTCGCAAAAACAATTGGGATCGACGAGGTCGCGTTCTTGCACGCCGCTACGCCTGCCGAGCCCGATGTAACGATCACTGCCGGATCGCGTGTGACTATTTCGGCCGCGAGGGATGCGAGCCTTTCAAATTTTCCCTCAGCCCAGTAAGTCTCGATCGAGGTGTCGCGTCCCTCGATGTAGCCCAGCTTCCTCAGTTCGTCCCGGAAAGCTCCGAAAATGGCACCCCCTCCATCTTCCGTCCCGGGATGTAAATAAGCGATGCGGCGCACAGGTTTGGAGGGTTGTGCAAACGAAGGCGCTGCGGCGGCGGCGAGCCAGGCGCCACTTGCGACGAGCAGCGCGCGCCGCTTCACGCCG
>JBDTRO010000087.1:0-13263 GCA_039931635.1 Betaproteobacteria bacterium
AGGCGGCGTACCACGTGGGCAGGCAGGCCAACCGCATATTCACCGTGCCCTATGCCTCCTGCAAGGACTTCGACGACATCGGCGCCATGCTCGCCGAATACCGCAAGGGCCGCGCGGAAGCGGGGCTGGCGGCCGATGACGACGACCATGTCTACACGCTGCATACCCACGTCGCCCGCAGCGACGCGGAGGCGAAGGCGCAATGCAAGCAGGCGTACGACCTGTACGTGGATACGCGCCTCTATGCGAAGAAACACCTCTACGAAGACATCATCGCCAACGGCATCTGCCTGTTCGGGTCGGTAGACACGGTGGCGGCGAAGATGCGGCGGCTGCGGGAGATGGGCGTGCGGCACGTCGCTACGCTGCACAATTTCGGCGCCCTGGCGCCCGAGCTGGTGGAGAGTTCGATGGCCCTGTTCGCGCGCGATGTGATGGAGAAACTCCGGGTACCATAGCGTCAGGAGGCGACCATGCCACTGACCGAACTGAACCACTATTTCGTGCGCGCCAATGACCTGGAGGGCACCAAGGACTTCTACGTGAATGTCCTCGGCTTCGAGGTCATGCAGCGGCCGAATTTCCCGTTTCCCGGCTACTGGCTGGGCGTCAACGGCAAGATCCAGGTGCACATGGGCCCGGCCGGCATCCCGAACCAGGAGATGTATTACCTGGGCACGCCGAAGAATGCCGCCACCGAATACTCCGGCGTGGTGGACCACATCGCCTTCCTTGCCAACGACCCGGAGGAATTCGTGCGGCGCTTCAAGACGCTCGGCATGAGCTTCCGGCCGCGCAGCCTGCCGGAGTCGGAGCTGTTCCAGCTCTTCATCAAGGATCCCAACGGCATCACGATCGAACTCAACTTCTTCGGCATCAAGGAGGCGCCCGACTGGGGCGGCGAGGACTACTCCAGGATGGCCCGCGTGGCCGGGGCATGAACGCTCCCGCCAAGGGGGCGCCCGGTTTTTCGGGCATCGCCTACGAGGAAGCGATGTCGCGCGCGCGCGCGCTGGTACCCGCCTTGCGCGAGCGTGCGGCGCGCAGCGAATCGGAGCGCATCATGCTGCCCGAGACGCTGGCCGACCTGCACCGCACGGGGCTGCTGCGGATCCTGCAGCCCAGGCGCTGGGGCGGGATGGAACTGGATTTCGTGTCGTACGTCGATATCCCCGGCGAGCTCGCGCGAGGCTGCGCTTCCACCGGCTGGAATACCGCCAACCTGCTGATTCATCACTGGATGTTGGCACTGTACGACGAGCGGGCGCAGGAGGAAGTCTGGGGCCAGAACCCCGACGCCCTGATCGCCTCCGGCATCGCCTATCCGCAGGGCCAGGGAAAGGCCTCGAAAGGCGGATTTATTGTGAGCGGGCGATGGAATTTTTCCAGCGGCGTGAATGTTTCCGATTGGAACATGCTCGCCGTCACCGTTCGCGATGGAGACAAGGTCGTCGATCACCGCATGTGCCTGCTGCACAAGTCGGAATACGAGGTCGTGGACGACTGGCAGGTGCTGGGCATGCGCTCCACCGGCAGCATGACCGTGGTGGCGAAGGACGTTTTCGTGCCCGAGCACCGGGCGCTGTGCATGTACGAGGCGCGCGGCGGCAACCGGTTCCCCGGTGCGCGCGGAAACCCCCATCCGGTCTTCCGCGTGCCACTGTCCACCCTGGGCAGCCATGGCATCGGCGGTGCCGCGGCCGGCAATGCGCAAGCCGCGCTTGAGCGCAGCATCGAAGTCGTCAAGTCGCGCAGCACCAACTACACGGGCCTCAAGATGCGCGATTTCCAGGCCGTGCAGCTGCGCATCGGCGAGGCGGGCGCAAGAATCGAGGCGGCGCGCCAGCTCCTGCGCAACGATTGCCTGGAAGGCCAGGAGATCGCGAACCGCAACGTCATCGCCGATCCGGAGCGCAAGCTGCGCTTCAAGCGCAATCTCGCCTACGCCGTGAGCCTGTGCACCGAAGCGGTCGACATCCTGCACGCGATGGCGGGGGCCAACGGCATCTACGACGGCTATCCGATCCAGCGCATCTTCCGCGACGCCCATGCGCTTGCCGGGCACTTCAGCTTCAGCACCGATGTCCAATTCTCAACCTGGGGTCTGGCCGCGCTGGGCGGCGAGATCGCCAATCCGACCTTGTAGGAGGTTGCCGGTGAAAAAATTTCTGATACTTGCTTGCGCAGCAGCGCTGTCAGGGTGCGCCATGTCGGCGCAGAATTGCCAGAGCGCCGACTGGTACCGGCTCGGGTACCGCGACGGATACGAAGCGGCGCCCCCGAACAAGGGCTCAATGCTGAACACATACACCGCTGAATGCGCGGTGTACGCCGTCAAGCCGGATACCGATTCCTATGCCAAAGGCCTCGTTGTCGGGGCAGAGAACCGGTTGTACTGGTGGGGGCCTGCCGGCTGGCCGTAAGACTTACTTGAGAGTGGCGGCGGTTTGCCGGAGCTTGTCCGGTGTCTGTTCGCCCGCAAGCGGCGTTCCCGGAATCAGGAATTTGCCCATCGACAGCCCGCCGACCAGTACCGGTTCATAGCCGACCTCGCGTACGAGGCGCGAGGCGATCGCGATGGCGCCCGCGTCGTCGCCGGCCATTGGCATTCCCATGCGCCCGCCGTGCCGCTGTTGGGCATCCGCCATCTGCGAGTAACCGATCGCGTTGAAGGCGCGCACGATGCGCGCGCCCACCAGGTATTCCGCCGAGGCGAGGCCGGCACCCTTTTCGCGCGCCTGGGCCGCCATCTCGCCATCCCGCCCGGGAATGGGGTTGGACGCATCAACGACCACTTTGCCTTTGACCGAGTCCGCCAGGTCGCGGCCCAGCTGCGGCATCGCCGAATACGGCACCGCGAACAGCAGGACTTCGCCGAACGCCGCCGCGTCCTTCGACGTGCCCGCGCGGGCCTTGCCGCCGAGGCGGGCAGCCAAAGCCTTGTCGTGCTCGATATCGAGTGACGAAAACATGACTTCGTGCCCCGCCTTCAGCCATAGCCCGCCAAGGGTGCTGCCGATCCGGCCCGATCCGATGACGCCGATTTTGAGGGGCGCATTCTGGCCATGCGCGAGCGCGCAGGGCAGGGCGCCCAGCACGAGGCCCGCGGCGGCGGTGCGCAGGAAATCTCGTCGGTTCTGTTTCATGCCGTCATTTGTCTTCATCGAATGCCTCCTGTCGCTATGTTAGCCGCAGCAGCCGCGCGGCAGTGTTGCCCTTGATCAGGTTTTTTTCTTCCTGGGAAAGAAAATCAAGGCGATCGATCGTCGCGACCGGGTCGGTCAGCCCCATGTCAAAACAGTAGTCGGTCCCCAGCAGCACCCGGTCGGCGCCGACCAGGCGAACTAGGTTGGTGTTGATCCGGTCGTCGTGCCCGATGGTGTCGTAGCTGAAGCGGCGCAGGTATTCGCTCGGCATCCGCTTCATGTGCTTGAGTTCCGGGCGCACGCGGGTGCCGTGATCGAGGCGGCCGATCAGCCAGGGAAAGGTGCCGCCGGCATGCGGCAGATTGACTTCGAGTTTCGGAAACGCATCCAGCACGCCGCCAAAGATCAGGCTCGCCGCCGCGACGCCGGTGTCGTAGGGATTGCCGAGCAGATTTTTCAGGTAATACCGTTTGGTGCGTTCGCGGCCGATGGTGTCGACCGGATGCAGGTACACCGCCCAGCCGAGTTCTTCGGCCTTCGCGTACACGTCCCAGAAGCGCTTTTCGTCCAGGTCGGCGCCGTTGACGTTGGTCGCAACGTACAGGCCGCGCATGCCGGGCAGCTTCGCGCAGCGCTCCAGTTCCTTCAGCGCCAGCTCCGGCGCCTGCATCGGCAGCATCGCCAGGCCGACAAACTGCTCCGGGTGCCGCTGGTGCGCCCCGCTGGCTGCATCGTTGTAGGCCTGCGCGAGCGCCAGGCCCAGGCCCGCGGAGGCCCAGTACACCATCGGCGTGGTGAGCGAGAGCGCCTGCAGGTTCACGCCCTGGCGGCGCATGCCCTGCAGCCGGAGATCGAGGCTCACGAACTCGTTGTCGAACGCATTGGTGATGTGCTCGGTCCGGACGGTGAATCCCTTTGGCGTGCGCTCGAGCCGCGCGCCTTCCTTCGGGCCGTCTTTCTCGAAGAGCCTGAGCCACTCCTCGGGATACCAGTGGGCGTGAATGTCTATCGTGCGCATGGCGGCTCGCGTATTATTGCTTCCGGGAGGCAGGTGAATATTATGAAGCAGATCGGCGTGGCCATCGTAGGCACGGGCTGGTGCGGTGGAATCCGCGCCGAAACCTGCGCCGCGCATCCGCTCGTGAAGAGCCTGCACCTCGCGGAAACGCGACCGGACAGGCTTGAAGAAATTGCGGCGAAAACAAAGGCAAAAACAAAAACGGCGAAATACCAGGACCTGGTCGGGAATCCCGACGTCGAGGCGGTCTACATATCCGCCACGCCCGAAGACACGCATTTCCCGATGGCGCGCGACTTCCTCGCCGCGGGCAAGCACGTGTTCCTCGAAAAACCGATCGCGCTGGAGCTTTCTGAAGCGGATGCGTTGATTGAATTGTCCCGAAAGAACAAGCTTAAATTCACGATCGGCTACTCGCAGCGCTTCAATCCGAAGTTCGCCTACGTGCGCAAGGCGATCCGGGATGGCAGCATCGGCACGCCCGTGAGCGCGCTGGTCAGCCGGCACATCACGCGCAGCCTGGGCAAGAAAATCAGCGGCCGCATCAAGCTTTCGCCCGCGGCGATGGAATCGACGCACGACCTGGATTTCCTGCTCTGGTGCCTGGAGCCCGCGAAGCCGGTGCGCGTTTATTCGCAGGTCAACTACGGCGTGATGCGGGCAAGCACGGGTGCGCCGGTCGCCGATACGCAGTGGATCACCGTGACGATGGATTCCGGGCTGTCGTTCGTGGTCGGCGGCGGCTGGACGCTGCCGCCTGGCTACCCGAATTTCTCCACTACCTGGATCGAGATGGTCGGCACCGAAGGCGCGGTGATGGTGGACGACAGCCATCGCGACGTGGTGCTCAATACCATGGGCAAGGGCATGCAGCTGCCGATGTCGACCATGCCCGGGGAGACGGTGGAGCACACCTACGCCGGGCCGATGGCGGCCGAAACCGTGCATTTCCTTGAGGCCGTGGCGTACGACCGGCCTGTGATGGTGACGCCGGAGCACGCGCGCATGGTGATGGAGCTCTACATCGCCGCCGACCTTTCGGCTGAAAGCAATGCGCCGGTGGCGCTGCCCCTGGCATGGCCAAAAAAAATCCAAAGCGCATCGGCCTCGCGATCATAGGCGCGGGGCGGGTCGGGCTGTTCCGCGGCGCAGTCGCCGCGCGGCATCCGATGGTGGATTTCATCGGTGTTTGCGACCTGAAGAAGGACCGGCGCGATCTCGTCGCTTCCAAAGTGAACGCCGATTTCGTCACGGACGATTTTCAGGACCTGCTGAAAAGACCGGAAATCACGGCGGCGATCATTTCGACCGACGAGCACCTGCACGTAGAGCCGATTCTTGCGGCGGTGGACCGCAAGCTCGCGCTGATGATCGAAAAGCCGCTCGCGACTGAATTGCATCAGTCGGAATTGGTCCTGGAGGCGATTCAAAAGTCCGGTGTGGATGCCGTCGTCGGCTACACGCAGCGCTTTCGAAGGCGCTGGCTTGCCGCCAAGGAGAAAGTCCGCACCGGGCAGCTGGGCGACGTGACCATGGTGACGTCGCGCGCCTTCATGAACCGCCTGGTCGCGCTGGACAACTACCGGCGCACCAGCGATCCGTCGAAAATCTCGCCGATGGTGATTTCCGGCACGCACGCGCTCGACATCGTGATGTGGATGATGGAAGCCAAGCGTCCGGTAGAGGTCTACGCGCGTTCAGTGGACAAGGCGCTGGGCCCGATCTGCAAGGGCATCGACGCCACCGCGGGGCTGATCACGTTCGAGGACGGCAGCCTCTACCACGCGTCCATTTCCTGGGCGCTGCCGGTCGTCTGGCCGGGCGCGGTCTACAGCCTGGAGGTCGGCATTACCGGGACCGACGGCGTACTCACGATCGACGACACGCACCGCGACATCGTGCTCGCGACCGACAAGGCGCAAAGCGAAGGCTACGCGCCGGACGCGGCGCGGCGGGTGGATTTCCTCGGCAGCTACCCGCCCGGCGACATGGCGCTGGGCGAGCTGCGCGGCCCGATGCGCGAGGAAACCGAGCAGTGGCTGAACCGGATCTCCATGGGCCTCACGACCCAGCATGCAAGCGCGGCGGAAGCGCACAACCGCCTGATGCTGACCAAGGCGTTCGACCTGTCGGCGAAATTGAAGCGCGCGGTCCCATTGCCCATTACTTCGGAGGAAACATGAGACTACTTATCGGCCTGCTTGCCTTTGCCTGCGGCCTGGCGTTTGCACAGGGCTATCCGAACAAGCCGGTCAAGATGATCATTCCGTTCGCTCCCGGCGGGGCGTCGGATTTCGTCGGCCGTATCATCCAGGCGAGGCTGGGCGAGTTGCTCGGGCAGCCGATCGTGATCGAGAACCGGGCCGGTGCCTCGGGAAACCTGGGGCTGGAAGCGGCCGCGCGCGCGGCACCCGACGGCTACACGATCTTCCTCGGCAACGTGGGCACGGTGGCGATCAACCCGGGCGTGTTCACGAGCCTGCCGGTGGTGCCGACCAGGGACTTCATCCCAGTGACCCAGGTCGTGGACGTGCCGGGCGTGCTGGTCGCGCATCCGTCGTTTCAGCCCAGCTCCATCGCGGAGCTCATCGCGGCGGCCAAGGCCCACCCCGGCAGGATCAACTACGCCTCGCCCGGCAGCGGCAGCCAGAACCGCCTCGAGATGGAAGTGGTGCGCAAGGCCGCCGGACTGGACATGGTGCACATTCCCTACAAGGGCGGCGCAGGCCCCGCGGCGGCGGGCCTGATCGGGGGTGAGACGCACCTTATGTTCACCACCGTCTCGTCCGTGCTGGGCCATATCCAGGGCGGGCGGCTGAAGGCGCTGGCGGTGGTCAGCCCCAAGCGGTTGGCGCAGCTGCCGAGCGTCCCGACCATGGTGGAGTCGGGCTTCCCGGACAGCACCTCGGGTTCCTGGCAGGGCATCTTCGTGCCCGCCGGGACTTCGAAAGACATCGTCGATCGTCTTTACGCGGTGGTGCTGCAGGCCATGAGGCACGCTGATGTCGTCGACCGGCTTGGCAAGGGCGGCGTTGAGGTTGTCACCAGTCCATCGTCCGCCGTGTTCGCCGCCTTTGTCGCGGCCGAGACGCAGCGCTGGGCCAGGCTGGCGAAGGAGTCGGGAGCGACGGTCGACTGATGCTGAAGGTCGCGGTGGTCGGGCTGGGATGGTGGGGGCGCACCATTGCCGGCCTCCTGAAGGGCAATTCAAAAATTTCCCTCGTCAAGGGCGTGGACGTCACGCCCGAGGCGGAGCGATTTTCCTCGGAACAGGGCATCGCGTTTTCCGACAGCTTCGAAAAGACAGTCGATGATCCCGGAGTGCAGGCGGTGGTCCTCTGCACGCCGCATTCGCAGCACTGCGGGCAGATCGTGCGCGCGGCGAACGCGAAGAAGCACGTGTTCTGCGAGAAGCCGCTCTCGCTCAGCCGCGCCGACGTCCTGACGGCCGTGGCGGCCTGCAATGCCAACGGGGTTGCGCTCGCCGTGGGCCACGAAAAGCGCTTCGAGCCGCCCATCGTGGAGTTGTTCCGCATGGCGGCCGCCGGCGAGCTTGGCAAGCTGCTGCAGATCGAGGCGAATTTCAGCCAGGACAAATTCCTCGCGATGCCGGCGGACAACTGGCGCCTGACCGAAAAGGAGGCGCCGGCCGGCCCGATGACGGCCACCGGGATCCACCTGCTCGACCTGTCGGTCGGCCTGCTGGGGCCTGCCGAGAGCGTCCTGGCGCGCGTCCGGCAGCTGGCAAGCGGGCTGGTGAACGGCGATACGCTTTCCCTCCAGGTCTCGTTCAGGAACGGGACCAGCGCGCTGATCAGCGCCATCCTCGCGACGCCCTTCGATGGCCGCTTCGCGGTCTACGGCAGCAAGGGCTGGGCGGAAGTGCGCGACAAGGCCCATCCGGAAGCGCCGGAGGGCTGGAGTTTGACGTTCAAAATCAGGGATCAGCAAAGAGTGACAAGGGATTACCCGCCCGCGCAGGCGGTGCTCGCGAATCTGGAAGCATTCGCGGATGCGGCGGCAGGCCGCGCGCCGTACCCGGTGCCGCAGGAGCAGATGATCGGCAACATCTCGGCGCTGGAAGCGGTGTTCAAATCGGCGCGCAGCGGCGCCATCGAGCGCGTGGAAGGATAGAGGACAAAAATGAAGCTTGGAACATTCATGATGCCGCTGCACCCTCCCGGGCGCAGCCCGTCGGAAACGCTGCCCGAGGATCGCGAGGCGATCCTGCTCGCCGACCGGCTTGGATATTGCGAAGCTTTCGTCGGCGAGCATGTCACCGACCTGGCGGAGAACGTGACATCCTGCCTGATGTTCCTCGCCAGCGTCGCGCACGAGACGAAGAACATCGTGCTCGGCAGCGGCACCATCAACATGCCCAACAGCCATCCTGCCGCGATCGCCGCACAGGTGGCGATGCTCGACCACATGCTCAAGGGCCGCTTCATCATGGGCATCAGCCCGGGCGGCCTGATGTCGGACGCCGAGGTGTTCGGCAACTACCAGAAGGACCGCAATGCCATCTTCCTCGAGTCCATCAACATGGTGCTCGACATCTGGAAGAACGTCGGTCCGTACAACTTGTCGGGGCAATTTTTCAACGTGACGACCGGCAAAACCATGATCCCGGAAATCGGTCAGGGCACGATCCTGAAGCCCTACCAGCAGCCGCACCCGCCGATCGTGGTGACCGCCGTGGCGCCGCATTCGAAGGGCGTGACCGAGGCCGCCAAGCGCGGCTGGACGCCGATTTCCGCCAACTTCCTGCTGCCGGAGTGGGTGGCCAGCCATTGGCCGCGCTATGTTGAGGGTTGTATTTCCATAAATAAACAATCCAAAACAGAAGATTGGCGGGTCGCCAAGTCCATATTCGTCGCCGACGACGACAAGGTCGCGCAACGCTACGGCCATTCGCCCGACGGTCCGTATCACTTCTATTTCAAGCAGCTGATCCGCAAGCTGGTGGGGGCGGGCGGGCGCGGTAACCTATTCAAGCTCGACCAGAACCAGCCCGACAGCGAGATCACCGCCGACTACATCGCCAAGAAGCTGGTGATCGCCGGCACGGTGAGCAGCGTGGTGGAGCAGATACTCGCGTTCCGCGAAAAGACGGGCGACTTCGGCACGCTGCTGTATCCCTGCCACGACTGGCTCGATCCGGCGCTCGCCAAACGCTCGATGCAGTTGATGGCCGAGCAAGTGATGCCGCGCGTGAACGAGGCGATCAAGGGCCGCTGATCCGGAGCGCCCTTTCCGATTACTTCAGAAAAAGCCGCACTTCCTCCAGAAATCGCCTGGACGCGGGTTCGTCCTCGAGAACCAGATGGTTTTTGCTTTGCAGGGGAACCAGCCGCGCGCCCGGAATGCCGGCAGCCATTCGGCGGCCTAAATCGAACGAGACGCGCGCGTCGTCGCGAGCGTGCAATACGAGCGTGGGCGTCTTGACTTGCGACAACAGCGGGACCACGTCGACTTCGGCAACTGCATTCATATACCGCACGGCGTTCTCCGGCGACGTCGCTATCTTTTGCAGCTCGTTGAACCAGTCCGTCTGCTCCTTGGTCGCCTCCGGCGCGAATTGTGACGTGAACAACTGACGGAAAGCAGGATTGTCCTGGCCCCAGCCTATTCGCATCAAGGTCAGCATCGCCGCCGCACCTTCCTTCTGGCTTTCAGTTTGCGGGCGACGCCTGGAACCCTGCGCGAAGCCACCATAAAGGACAAGGTGCGATACGCGCTCCGGATGACGCACGGCATATGCAATCGCTACGGCGCAGCCCTGTGAAATGCCAAGTAAGGCAAACCTGTCGATCTTCGCGGCGTCGACCACCGTCTCCAGGTCACTTACAAATGTGTCGAAAGTGAGTTCCTCGACGTCCCAGTCCGACAAGCCGTTAGCCCGGGCGTCGTAGCGGACCAATAAGTGGTCCTTGGCCAGGTCGGTCCACAAATGTCGCCAGATCGGGCTTTCCAGGTCGTACTCGAGATGGGTCATCCAATTGCCCGTCTTGACCAGCGGAGGTCCGCTTCCGATGGCTGAGTAAGCCAAACGCGCGCCATCCACCGCGCTGCAGAATCGAATTTCCTGGCCGAGCTTTTCCGCCACCGAATTCGAATTCGAAGCCAAACTCACCGCGACTTTCACATTGAATGCCCGGATGGGGTGTGCGATGTTCTTGACCGTCTGTTCGCCCTGGTCCTCGAATACCGCAATTGCCTTGCCACGCACTGCGGTGTGCACGGATTCCGATACGGTGATCCCTCCGGGCTCGGCCAGGCCTTCCAGCCGCGCAGCGATGTTTACGCCGTCACCGTAGATCGTGCCGTCGCTCTTTTCGATTACATCCCCGAGATGTATGCCGATCCGAAACTGCATCCTACGACTTGCCGGAATAACGGACGCTGGAGGTCCGAGCTCTGCCTGCACCGCGAGTGCGGCATTCACTGCGCCCGTCGTCGTCTCGAAAATAGCCAGAACTGAATCCCCCGCCATGTCGATGACGCGGCCCTGGTTGGACTCGATCTGAACCCTGAACACGCCTCGTGCTGCATCAAGTGCCGCCACGGTTGCGCGCTCGTCGGCTGCCATCAGGCGCGAGTAACCAGCCACATCTGCCGCCAGGATCGCTGCAAGCCGTTGCCGTAGGCCGGAATCGCTCAACCACACCTCCCCAATGCGTCTTACCAATGCATATTAACCCTACCGGTCCGAACCGTTGGCGTTTCCCGCGCCCGGCAGGAAGTCGTCCAGCGGCACGCCGAAGCTGTTCAGCGCCCAGGAGACGAGGTTGTACTGGCCGATGGTGAAGACCACGTCCATCATTTCTTCGGTCGAGTATTTCGCGGCCAGCACAGCCCAGGTGCCGTCGGCAACGACGGAATTCTCGAACAGGTCGTCGGCAGCCTGAAGCAGGGCGGTCTCATGCGCGTTCCAGCCGGCGCCCGGACCTGCCTTGACGCGCTCGATCTCGGCTTCGGTGATGCCGCCGCGCTTGGCGATTTCGACGTGCTGCGCCCATTCGTACTCGGACTGGTTCAGCCAGCCGATGCGCAGGATCAGCAACTCGCGCTCGCGCACCGGCAGGGTCTGCTTCTGCAGCACGTGGCCCGCGAACACCGTCCAGCGCCGCGTCAGCTTCGGGTGATTCATCATGACCCGGAAAATATTCAGGTCGCGGCCGCCGATCCGGTTCTTCGCCGCGGTTTCCGCATCGTCGCCGCTCAATGCCGCGAGGTCGCGCATCGCGATGCGCTGCCTGCGCCTGATCATTTGAGAAAGCGGATCGTCAGCGGGTATTGGTAGTTGAAGTCCCCGTTCGAGACCTTCACGCCCGCCATGATGGTGAGGATCAGGGCGCCGACGGCGACGGCAAACATGAGCGGGATGCCGATCAGGACGAACATCAGCGGGATGCAGACCGCGGCCGCGATGGAAACAGTAATCTGGAAGTTCAGCGCTTCCTTGCCGTTCCGGTCGACCATCGGAAACTCGGCGCGTTTCACCAGCCATACGATGAGGGGGCCGAGGAGGTTGCCGAACGGGAACAGGAAGCCCGACAGGGCCGACAGGTGGCAGATCATCGCCCAGTTCTGCTCTTGCTTGGATACCTTCGATACCTGCGGTTCGTCGCTCATGGATTCCCCTGGTGGTTGCCGCGCAAGTTTACTCGCACGCCACAGACGTCAATCGTGGCGGAGGCGGCCGCCTCTAGTTCCAGCCCGGCCAATACGGCTGCCGGCGCGGTACCGGGGAGGAAATCGATCGCGCCGGCATCGAGCGGGATGCGGTATTTGCCTTCGCCAAGGTCATGGGCGGGCCGCTCGAGGATCCCGCTCCAGCGTGAGGCAAAACTGCCGGGATCGGGGCACTCGATCTCGACTGCCATCAGCCGGCGTACCTTCTCGCTGCGGATCGCGCGCTGCCAGTCCGGGCCGGCGGGAGCATAGGGCCCCATTGGATCTTCTCCGCCGACGGTATTGTTGAACTCGAGGATCGCGGCACCGGTGTCTTTCGGGTGCAGCTGCACGCCGAGATAGTCTCCGTGCCGAATCACGTTCGCGGTGCGCACGCCCATGGATTCGGCATGGCGTTGCCGCCGCCTGGGGTCGTCGCAATCCATGATCACCATGTAGCCGTAGCGTCCGCCGTGGCGTTCGAGAAAGCGGCCCGCGGAGGTGGCGGGGCGCGTCGGCGAGACGATTTCGATGAAACTGCTGCCGACCGGAAACAGCACGTTCTCCAGCCCGTACTTGGCGACATTGAGGTCGCGATGGCATTCCTCCAGTCCGAACAGGGACTTGATGCGCGCGGTTTCGCGCGCGAGATCGCGCGCGACCAGGCAAACCTGCCGCAGGCGCAGGTAGGGCGCCATGGGTCAGGTGCCTGTAAACGCCGGCGCCCGCTTCTGCACGAAGTGCGCGACCCCTTCCTTGAAATCGGCGCTCGCGAAGCTTTTCTGCATCTCGCTGTCGGCCATGGCGAGCGCTTCGTTGAAGTCCTGGCACAGCGCCTTCCAGATCTGCGCCTTGATTACTGCCGTCGAGCGCGGCGACACGGTCTGGGCGAGAGTGCGCGCATAGAGCAGGACCTCCTGCATGAAGGTTTCCTGCGGGAATACCTTGTTGACGAGGCCGATGCGCTCGGCTTCGGCGGCGCCAAGCTTGCGCGCCGACAGCAGCAGGTCGAGCGCCTGCGCCGGCCCGATCAGTCGCGGCAGCAGCCAGCTGATGCCGTGCTCGGCGACCAGGCCACGCTGGGCGAACGAAGTGATGAGCTTGGCGTCGCTGCCGGCAAAGCGCACATCCGCATAAAGCGCCAGCACCAGGCCCAGTCCGGCGGCGGCGCCGTTGATCGCGGCGATGACCGGCTTGCGCGCCTGCAGCAGGTAGCCGAAGCGGCCGCCGTAGTGCGGCCCGACATCGGGCCCTAGGCCGGTGTGGAAAACATGCTTCACCTCCTGCCCCTGGGTGGCGGCTCCGCCGCCAGTGGTGATTTTCTGCAGCAGCTTCATGTCCGCGCCGGCGCAGAATCCCCGTCCCGCGCCCGTCAACACGATGACGCGCACCGCGTCGTCGGCCACGGCGTGCGCGACGGCCTGC
>JBDTRO010000088.1:0-4003 GCA_039931635.1 Betaproteobacteria bacterium
CGGCGGCGCACGGTGTTCGTGCTGTCCTGCCCGCAGTCGCTCGAAAATTGCCCGCTCGTCATCGATCCGAGCGGATTCTGGTTCCGGCCCGAGGGCCGGTACTTCATCGCTGGCACCACGCCGTCCCCGGACTTGGACGACCTGCCGCTCGAGCCGAACCACGCCGAATTCAACGAGGCACTGTGGGCGCGCATGGCGCACCGCGTGCCGGCATTCGCGGCCCTGCGCGTCGAGCGCGCCTGGGCCGGCTACTACGAAATGAACCTGTTCGACGCCAATGCCATCATCGGCGCGCACCCTTCGGTGCCGAACCTGTGGTTCGCGAACGGATTTTCAGGGCATGGCATGCAGCACGCGGCTGCCGCCGGGCGCGGCGTCGCGGAACTGATCCTGCGCGGGCGATTCGAAACGCTGGATCTCGCGCCGCTCGGCTTTCAGCGCCTGCTCGAGGGCCAGCCGATGACGGAAGCAAACATCATCGGCTGACGCCGGCTACTTCGGCAGCGGGCGCCCCGCGGTGGTGTAGAGATCCGCTAGTGGTACCACGCGGCCGTGCAATGGCAGGATCCTGTCTATCGCGAGTCTGAACCCGTCAAGGTTGACCACCAGGTTCACGTTATTCGCATTCGGCGTGGCGGGTGGTTTCGCGCCCGGCGGGATCGGCGTGTACGCATCGGCCTCGATGAGCAACCGCTCCTTCGGCAGGTACACCATCATGAATCCCTCGGCGTGGTTGCTTTCGGCGATCGTCATGATCTGGACCGTGCGCGCGCCGTCGCTCAGGGTCATCCTGTCCTTCACCGCCCGCACCGATGCCTTCCTCTTCGATCGCGCAAGCAGGTCAGGCAGGACCTTGCTGTGCGTGGCGAACGCGCGATCGAAGTACGCTTTGGATTGCGCATGTACCAATACGGTTGCGCCAGCGGCGGCGGCGGCGCGCAGCCCGCCGGAGTGGTCGAAGTGGTGGTGCGAGTTGACGACGTAGCGCAGCGCCTTGCCCGGCGCGAGCTTCTTTACCTCCTCGATCACCAGGCCGCTGCGCGCATCGTTCAGCGGCGCCTCGACCAGAATCAGGTGATCCTTCATCTCGATCGCGACGCTGTTGTGGGAGCCGCCCGCCACGAACCACACGCCATCGGCGACTTTCTCCGTGGTGACGCGCTCGGCCGCGGCGCGCACGTTGTCGGGTACCGCGTATTCGGCCGGCGCATTGGGCTGAACCTCCTTGATCGTGAGGTCAAGCACGGGATGGCCGCCCTGCGACTGCTGGATCCGGCCCGGGAACTTCACGCCGCCGTAATCGCGGTAGTTGGAGTAGGTGGTCACGGTACTGGCTTCGCCGAGCACCGGATCCGGGAAGCGCGATTCGACGCGCTCGACGAGGTAATCGTCGTTGATGAACGCGGTCGCGGCGAATTTGCCTGCCTCGGTGAAAGTAACGGCGGCGAGCGATTTGCCACCCTTGGCCGGCCAGGTGACGGTGGCGTTGTTGCGCTGCGCCGCGCTGATCACGCCGTGCGGCGAGATCCACAACTGGTGCGTGCGGTCGATGACGAATCGCGGCCCTGGTGCTGCCGCGCCCGCGGTCCCGTTCCACGCGTACGAGCCATTCAGGTACTGGTCGTTGCGCTGCTGGCCGGCAAGCGGGTAGCCGCCGCCGCCCTGCGGTTCGCCGCGGCTGAAAGCAATTTCCTCGCGCATCGAACTGCTCGCGTAATTCATCGTCCGCGTCACACTCTGGATGTCGATCTTCGGCCACGGCATGCCGGGCTTGTAGGCCTGGCCGAAGGTCCAGCCGGTGCCCTCTCCAGCGTAGCGGATCGTCCTGGGCTCGCCCATCGCGGCGGATGCGCGCTTCAGGACGGCGGCGGCAGAATCCTGGGCGACCGCCGCTTGCGGCACGAACGCCAGGGCGGCAACCGACAGGGTCAGGCGAGTTAACAGGGCATTGTGGAACATCGATTTCTCCAGTTGTCTGACGGGACTATCCGGGTGAACACGGCGTAGTGGTTTTTCTTCCAGTCTGCGGGTGACCGCTGCCGACAAATCTTACGCGCAGGATCAGAAATCGGCCTCCACTTCCTGTGCAACCCTGCTCTGGTGGCGGTAGTGCTGCCAGATCGAGAATGCCAGGGAGGCGACCGATAGCAGGATCAAGGCGCCGGAAATCGGGCGCGTGAGGAAAAGCCACGGGTCGGCGTCGGTCATGATGGCGCGGATCAGGTTGATCTCGATCTGGTCGCCGAGGATCACGCCGAGGATGAACGGTGCGAGCGGGAATCCGCCCTTCACCATGGCGTAGCCGAAGAGGCCGAACGCGAGCAGGACATAGACGTTCGACATCGTGTTATTCAGCGCGTAGGCGCCGATCACGCACAGCACCAGTACCACCGGGAAAAGCGCCGACTTCGGCACGGTGACGACGCGCAGCATGAAGCGCGCCGCCAGGCCGACGATCAACACCATCAACGGGTGCGCGAGCAGGTACGCGGCGAAGATGCCGTAGGCGAGCTGGGGATTCTGCGCGATGAACAGCGGTCCAGACTGGATGCCGTGGATGGTGAGGGCGCCTAGCATCACTGCGGTCACTGCGTCGCCCGGTATGCCGAACGCCATGATGGTCACCAGCGAGCCGCCGACGTTGGCGTTATTCGAGGATTCGGAGGCAATGATGCCCTCGGGCACGCCGCTGCCGAATTTCCGCGGCTGCCGGGACATTTTTTTCGCCTGGTCGTAGGCGAACATGCTCGCCGCGCTGCCGCCGATCGCGGGCAGCACGCCGATCAATACGCCGATGAAGGACGACCAGAGCAGCAGGAACGGCCGTCGGAGGATTTCGGCGATGACCTTGAAATGGGAGACGGCGAGGCTGAGAGAACGGTCCACCGCGCCAGCCAGCTTTTGCGCGCCGCCCATGCGCTCGACCTCCGACATGATCTGCGCGAAGGCGAACACGCCGATCAGCACCGGCAGGAAGTCGATGCCGCCTTCGAGCGCGGGGATGCCCAGCGTGAGCCGCTTTTGCCCCATCACCGGGTCGTTGCCGAGGATCGTCACGATCAGCCCGAGCCCGCCGGCCACCAGGCCCTTGGCGAGCGAGGATTCGACCAGTCCGGCCACCATCGAAAGCGCCAGCATGAACAGCGAAAAGAATTCCCAGGGTCCGAATTCGAGCGCAAATCTGGCGAGCGGCCCGGTGGCAAGGATGAGGAAGGCGCCGCCGAGCATGCCGCCGAAGAACGAGGACCAGACGCCGAGCCAGATGGCGCGCCCCGGCTCGCCCTTCCTTGCCATGGGGTGGCCGTCGAAGGTGGTGGCGATTGCCGAGGGCGTGCCCGGGATGCCGAGCAGCACGGCGGTCACCAGGCCGCCGGCCGAGCCGCCAACGTACACGCCAGTCATCGCGGAAAGTCCCTGCAGCGGATCGAGGCCGAACGTGAACGGCAGTACCACGATGATCGTCATGGTGATGGTCACGCCGGGCAGGGCACCCCCCACCACGCCGGCGAGCGTGCCGAAGAACAAAGGCATGAGGTATTTCGCCTGCGCCACATTGGCGAGCGCTGCGCCGAGCAGATCAAACACGGCTCAGAATCCCGTCCACCTGCCGCGCGGCAGCAGCACGGACAGATAGCGCTCGAAAATCAGCCATGTCAGGAACGCCGTGAACAGTCCCAGAAGCAGCGCGCCCGCCCAGCCCTTCGCGCCGCGCGGCGGCGCGAGCAGCGCGCTGGAGGTTACGACGTAGGCGAAGGTCGCGATACGGAAGCCGAATCCGGGGAGCGCGGCGCAGTACAGTGCGAAGACGCCGAAGCTGATCGCGACCAGAGGGTAGTTGTACTTTTTCTTTGGCTGTTCTTTGGAGTTCTTTTTCCGACTCAGTACATCGCTCACCACCAATCCCAGCGAAAGCAGGGCCGTGAGCGCGAGCACGATGCGCGGATAGAAACCCGGCCCCACCGGCACCAGCGGGCTGTCCTTCAGGTCGAGGGTCAGCGCGAAC
>JBDTRO010000089.1:0-37809 GCA_039931635.1 Betaproteobacteria bacterium
GGTCTTGTCGCAGCCGACCAGCAGCACCGTGCCGTCGATCGGGTTGGCGCGCAGGGATTCCTCGACGTCCATCGACGCGAGGTTGCGGTAGAGCATCGCGGTGGGCCGCAGCAGCGTCTCGCCCAGCGACATCACCGGAAACTCGAGCGGAAAGCCGCCCGCTTCCAGCACCCCGGCCTTGACGTGCTCGGCGAGGATGCGGAAGTGGGAGTTGCACGGCACCAGCTCGGAATAGGTGTTGCAGATGCCGATCACCGGGCGGCCGTCGAACTGGTCCTGCGGGACGCCGCGATTCTTGGTCCAGCTGCGGTAGATAAACCCGTAGATGTCCTCGCGCCCGAACCACTGGACGCTGCGCCAGTCGGCTTTCTTCTTCATTACTTGATCGCCTGAACCTTGTCGTACAAGGCCTTGTCCCAGGGCACGTCGGCGCTCACCAGGAACGGCGCTGCGATCTTCTTGAACGCCTCGCGGTCGGACTTGACCACCGTCTTGCCGTACTTGGTGGCGAAATCGCTCACCAGCGCCTGCTCGGACTTGATGATCTCCGCGTTGGACTTGGCCGCCGCTTCCTTGAACACCGCCTCAAAGGTCTTCTTGTCCGCGTCCGAGAGCTTGCTCCAGACGTGGCCGCCGACAATTGCGAACAGCATCTCGGTAATGTGGCCGGTCAGGTTGATATGCGTCTGCACCTCGTAGAATTTTTTCGCGAGGATCGTCGGCAGCGGGTTTTCCTGCGCGTCCACCGTCTTGTTCTGCAGCGCGAGGTAGACCTCGGCAAAGGCGATCGGCGTGGCGTTCGCGCCGAAGATCTTCGGGTACATGACGTAGAGAGGGGCGTCGGGCACGCGCAGCTTGAGGCCCTTCATGTCCTCGGGCTTGCTGATCGCCTTGTTGGCGGTCGTATGCCGCACGCCGTAATAGAACGAGGCGATCGGCTTGTTGCCGCCCTTCTTGAAATAGGCGTCCATGAGTTCGCCGAGTACCGGGCTCTCGGAATACTTCTTCCAGTGGTCGAAGTCGCGGAACATGTAGGGCGCACCGCCGATGGAGATTGCCGGCAGGGTGCGTGCGGCGAACGACTGTCCGGTATAGATCAGGTCGACCGTGGCGAGCGAAAGGGCCTGGTTGATCTGAGTCTCGTTGCCGAGCTGCGAGGCCGGAAACACGTCCATCGTGTAGCGGTTCGCGGTGCGCTTGGCAATCTCGCCCGCCGCCCAAACAGCCTGCGTATGGTACGGCTCGCTGATCTCGTACACGTGCGCGAATTTCAGTTTCTGTTGCGCCAGCGCGGCCGTAGGGCCTGCGAGCGCGAAGGCGACTGCCAATGCAACGGTCAGCTTGCGTGCGTTCATGTTGTACTCCTCCTTAGTAAGTTGCCCTGCCACCGGAAATGTCGAACACCCCGCCCGTGCTGAATGAGCAGTCTTCGGATGCGAGCCAGCCCGCGAGCGCGGCGATTTCCTCCACGTTCACGAAGCGGTTCATCGGAATCTTGGAAAGCATGTAGTTGATGTGCTCCTGTGTCATCTGGTCGAAGATCGCCGTCTTCGCCGCGGCCGGCGTGATGCAATTCACCAGAACCCCGGTTTGCGCGAGTTCTTTGCCGAGCGACTTGGTCAGCGAAATCACGCCAGCTTTGGAGGCGGAATAGGCCGCCGCGTTCGGGTTGCCTTCCTTGCCCGCGACCGAGGCGATGTTGACGATGCGCCCGTACTTCGCCTTCACCATGTGCGGCGCCACCGCGCGGCAGCACAGGAACTGGCTGGTGAGGTTGATGCGCAGCACGCGTTCCCATTCCTCGATCGGGTAATCCACCGTGGGTACGTTCTTGCCCGCGATGCCGGCGTTGTTCACCAGGACGTCTATTTTTCCGAGGTCCTGGAGCGTTTTCTTCAAGGCCGACTGAATCGAGTCGTCACTGGAGACATCCACCTTGCCCGGTCCGTCGAGGTCCCAGACGGAGACCTTGGCGCCGGAACTCTCCAGGCGCTTCGCGATGGCGGCGCCGATGCCCTGCATGCCGCCGGTGACGACCGCGCTACGACCCTTGAAATCCAGTTGGTTCATGCGGCGAGTTCCTTCCAATCCTTGCTGTAGCGTTTCTTGGTCATGTCCATATGGCGGCGCATCGCCGCGCGCGCCGCGGCCGGCTGGCGGGCGAGAATCGCGGCCAGCACCGCCTCGTGCTCGACCGTGGTCTCCTCCGCCATCGCCGGGTATTCGAGTTTCGTCTCCAGCGCCCGGTAGAGCGGTCCGACGCGCTGGTCCCACAGCGTCTGCACCACCAGTTCCAGGGCGCTGTTGCCGGTCGCTTCCGCGATGCGCATGTGGAAGGCGCGGTCCGCGTCGAGCGGATTGTGGTGGCGCTTGGCTTCCGCCTGCAGATCCGCGTGCGCCTTGCGGACGGCGCGCAGCTGCGCGGCGGTACCGTGCTTCGCCGCGAGCGCCGCGCATTCGCCTTCGATCATCCAGCGCGCGCGGATCACTTCGAAAGGTCCTGATGCGCTGCCGATCTCCACGCTCCGGGTGCGCTCGCCCGGCTGGGTGACGTAGATGCCCGAGCCGACGCGCACGTCGAGCAGGCCTTCGACCTCGAGCGCGATCAATGCCTCCCGCAGGCTCGGCCGCGATACGCCGAGCTGGCGTGCAAGATCCCGCTCCGCAGGCAGGCGTGCGCCAGGCGCCACTTCTCCCTTGCCGATCAGCGTGCGGATCTGATCGGCGATCTGGAGATAGAGACGGCGAGGCTCGACGACCTGCAGGCGCATGCGATGTGGTTTTCCCTGGATTGGAAACGAGAACTCTGAGCGGGCGGAGCGTATCGGCGGAGCGGTCGATTGGTCAAGTGGTCAGGCCGATTATTTGCCGAGCTGCGTGATGCTGCACTGCGCCAAGAACGCGTTCCACGTGCGAATCCAAGTGGTAGCCTTGCGCACTCCGAATCAAGGCAACCTGGGAATTCTGCATGGGACGGCTTGAAGGGAAAGTCGCGATCATCACAGGCGGCGCGGGCGGCATCGGCGCGGCGACAGGTCAGTTGTTCTGCGAACAGGGCGCTCGCGTGGTGCTCGTCGATCTGGACACGCAGGCCATGGCGTCGGTATGCGCTGAGATCCGGGGCAAGGTGCCGGGCGCCCAGGTAAGCGATGTCATTGCCGACGTCGGCGTCGAGGGTTCGGCCGCGCAGGTCGTCACCGAGGCGCAGCGCCGCTTCGGCAGGATCGATGTGCTCGTCAACAACGCGGGCATCCGCTCCTATGAGCCGCTCGCCGCGGCAAAGCGCGAAACCTGGGAGCGGATCATCGCGGTCAATCTGCTCAGCTATGCATATCTGTCTCGCGAAGCGCTGCCGGCGTTGCGTGCTTCCGGCCACGGCAGCATCGTCAACGTGTCCTCCATGCACGCCTTCATCCCGCGTGCCGGCATGGGGCAGTACGACGTGACCAAGTCCGGCATCGTCTCCATGACCCGTACCCTCGCTTTCGAGGAGGCGCGGCACGGGGTGCGCGTCAACGCGGTTTGCCCGGGCGCCACGCTCACGCCCTTCCACGAGAAACGTTTTGCCGCGGCCGGCCAAACACGGGTGGCGATTGACGCCATCGCCGCCCGCAGTTGTCTGCTGCGGCGATGGGCGACACCGCGCGAGATGGCCTATCCGATCCTCTGGCTTGCCTCCGGTGAGGCGAGCTACATGACCGGAGCTGCCCTCATGATCGATGGCGGCGGGCTCATGCCGCAGCCGGAGACGGTGTAGGCGCGCGACCATGAGTGCTTCCCCCGGCGGCCGGCGCATCGGCGACATCGAGGTCCATCGGATCCTCGAGATGGTGATGCCGTTCGACCGGCGTTCGTTCTTCCCGCGCACCACCGAGGCGGACTGGGCGCCGCACCGCGCCTGGCTCGAGCCCGACGCGCTCGACCCGAAGACCGACTCGCTGATCTTTCCGATGCAGAGCTACCTCGTGCGCACCCGGCACCATACGGTGCTGATCGACGCCTGCATCGGCAACGGCAAGCATCGCCCGAACCGGCCGCAGTGGCACCTCAAGTCGGACGGCGCCTACCTGGATGCGCTCGGCGCGCTCGGGATCGGCCCGCAGGATATCGACTTTGTTTTCTGCACCCATCTGCACGCCGACCATGTCGGCTGGAACACGCAGCTGGAGAACGGCCGCTGGGTGCCGACGTTTCCGAAGGCGAAGTACGTGTTTTCGAAAAAGGAGCTGGAGACCTGGCGCGACGTCGGCCATGCCGCTTTCGCGCGCGCGCCACTGGAAGACAGCGTGCTGCCGGTGCTCGAGGCAGGTCAGGCGCAGCTGGTCGCGAACGACTTCGCGCTGGACGACCAGATCCGCCTCGAATCCACCCCCGGCCACACGCCCGATCACGTCGCGGTCGCGCTCGCGTCCGGTGGCGAGAGCGCGGTGATGTGCGGCGATCTGATGCATTCGCCGGTGCAGTGCCTGCATCCGGACTGGGTGCCCTGGCCCGACTGGGATGCGCCGCTCGCCGCGCGCACGCGGCGCTCGTTTCTTGAGCGCTACTGCGACACCGCCACGCTGGTTTGCACCGCGCATTTCCCGCTGCCTTCGGCCGGGCGCGTGGTGCGCGCGGGCGAGGCGTTTCGATTCGTGTACGATCAGGCGCGCTGGTAGCCGGTGTACTTATTCTATCCTTAGGCAGGCGATGCACGGCAAGCGGCCAACGATAAATTCCATGCACGGAATGGTTGCGGCGGCACACCCGCTCGCGGCTCAAGCCGGCGCGCATCTGCTTGCAAGTGGCGGCAACGCCTTCGACGCGGCGGCGGCGACCGCGGCGGCGCTCAATGTCGTGGAGCCGTTCATGTCGGGTCTCGCCGGACTCGGGCTCGCCACCTGCTGGATTGCGGCGGAGCGGCGCGTGCGCTGCCTCGACTTTGTGCCGCCCGTGCCGTCGACCTTCCCGGTCGAGCGATTTTCGTGCCGGGATGATCTGCAACGCGGCGCCTTGTCGGTCGGGACTCCCGGCAATTTTGCGGGCTGGGCCGAGCTCGTGCGCGCCCATGGCAAGCGCCCGTTGAATGAGGCGCTGGCGCCGGCGATCGCGCTCGCGCGGGATGGTTTTGCGTTGACCGAGTTTGGCGTCACCGAGTTCAACCAGCAGATTCCGCTGCTCAGCGGCTACGACGCGTTCTATGGAGATTTCGCGCAGAATTACGCGAGCGGGGCACGATCAGTCGCGCTCGGCAAGATTATTCGCCAACCGGATCTGGCGCTGACGCTGGAGGCGTTGGCCTCGCATGGTCCCGGTCACCTCTATGGCGGACCGTTGGGACAGCGCGTCGTCGAGCATCTGGGGCGGCTCGGCGGCTGCCTCACGCTCGCCGATTTCAAAGCCGTCAAACCGCAGTGGAAGGAGCCGCTGGCAGCCGTCTATCGCCGGCATCAGGTGCACACGTTGCCGCCGCCGTGCGAGGGCTTCCAGTTCCTGCTGACCCTGAGAATTCTCGACTCGTTTGATGTTGCGCACATGGAGCGCGATGGCGTTGAGCATCTCGATACCGTCTGGCGCGCGATCCGTTTGGCGGCGGGCGAGCGCATTGCGCAAAACAATCCAGCGCCGGCAAAGCTGACGCAGCTCCTGTCGGAGCCGACGATCGAGAGGCTGCGCGCCCGTGTGCGCGATGGCAAACTGATCGACGGGCCGACCGAGCAGTGGATGCCGACGCCATCTGGCGCCAAGGAGCACCATACGACATCGTTCTCGATCGCGGACCGCGACGGCAACATGGTGTGCGTCACGCAGAGCCTCGGCAGTCCATTCGGCTCGGGCGTCGTGGTGCCGGGGACCGGTCTATGTCTCAACAACTTTATGTATTGGGCCGACGTCAATCCGAAAAGCCCGAACCACACGAAACCAGGGACTGCGCTGCCGATTTGCATGGCGCCGACCATCACGCTCTGCGATGGCGCACCCGTGCTCGCGCTTGGCACGCCCGGCAGCTACGGCATTCTGCAGACCCAGGTGCAGGCCCTCGTTCAGTATCTCGATTTCAGGCTGCCGCTGCAGGACGCGATTGAGGCGCCGCGCGCGCGGCTCTGGGACGGACGCCTGGTCGAGCCGGAGGCGCGCTTCACCCCGAAAGTGCTCGCTGCGCTCGGTGCACGTGGTCATCAAGTTCAGGGCGCAGACAGTTGGACCATGCGAGTTGGCGGCATGCAGGCTGTCGCTTTCGATCCCAAGACCGGCCTCATGACCGGGGCCTGCGATCCACGCAGAGATGGCTACGTCGCGACAGCGTGAGGGTGTCGAGGCAGCGCGGTACCGCAAGCCAAGGTCAACGCCCGGACAGCGGCGAATCCCAGTTTCTCGATAGCACGGCCCGCAACACGACATAGGCTTCATTGCGCGTGATCGCTGCCGGCCGCATCCTGCTGACCGCCCTTGCCTTCGCCGCTGGCGCCTCGGCCCAGGCGCCGGATCGCAGTCGGCAGCTGGTCCTTGCCGCCGAAAAGGGCGACACCGGCGAAGTTCGCCGCCTGATCGCCGCCGGCGCCGACGTCAACTGGCAGGACGAGAAGCAGGACAGCGCTTTCCTGATCGCCGGTGCGCGCGGCCATGCACAGGTGGTGAAGCTCACGCTGGCCGCCGGCGCCAACCTGAAGAGCACCAACCGCTACGGCGGCACGGCGCTGATCCCGGCCTGCCACTACGGTCATGTGGAAACGGTGCGGGTGCTGCTCGGTACCGCGATCGACGTCGACCACGTCAACAACCTGGGCTGGACGGCACTGCTGGAGACCGTGATCCTCGGCGACGGCGGGCCGCGGCACGTGGAGATCACACGCCTGCTGCTCGAGCGCCGCGCCAACTCGAATATCGCAGACCGCGAGGGCATCAGCCCCCTCGCGCACGCCCGGCAGCGAGGCTACTCGGAGATGGCGCGGCTGATCGCCGGCGCGGGCGGCCGCTAGCGGCCCGGGCATCGCGCACGAAAATCTGCCCGCGTTTGAAGAGCGCCTATCATCCGATTCATGACAGGACTCGTGCCTCCGGGCCAGCCGGCGCCGGAGTGGGCGACCAGAGAATGGTTCAACACCCCCGCGCCACTGCGGCTCGCCGGTCTGCGCGGCAAGGTGGTAGTACTGCATGCGTTTCAGATGCTCTGTCCGGGCTGCGTGAGTCACGGCCTGCCGCAGGCGCAGCGCATCCACGCGCTGTTCGATCCGGCGCAAGTTGCGGTCGTCGGCCTGCACACGGTGTTCGAGCATCATGAGGCGATGACTCCGGTGGCGCTGCGCGCCTTCATCCACGAATACCACTTGAGCTTCCCGATTGGCATCGACCTGCCTTCCGCCAATGCCGCGGATCCGGTGCCAGCGACCATGCGCGCCTACGCCATACGCGGCACCCCGAGCCTGGTCCTCATCGACCGCAACGGCTTCCTGCGACGGCACAGCTTTGGCGCCGAGGACGACCTTGCGGTCGGTGCGGCGGTCGCGACGCTTGCCGTCGAATCCTGATACCTGCATGGAAGGAAAAGACATGAGCGCGCCGAAATTCAGCGAGATCAAGGCCAATGGCATCACCTTGCGCGTCGCCGAGCAGGGCAGCGGGCCGCTGGTTCTCTTCTGCCACGGCTGGCCGGAATCCTGGTTCTCGTGGCGGCACCAGCTCGCCGCAGGGGCGGAGGCCGGATACCGCTGCGTGGCGCCCGACATGCGCGGCTATGGCGGAACCAGCGCGCCGGCGGAAATCGAGAAGTACACGCTCCTGCATCTCGTCGGCGACATGGTCGAGCTGGTCAAGGCGCTTGGAGAAACCCAGGCGGTGATCGTCGGCCACGATTGGGGCGCCCCGGTGGCTTGGAACTCGGCGATGCTGCGGCCGGATATCTTCCGCGCCGTGGTCGGCATGAGCGTGCCCTACTCGCCGCCCGGCCACGTCGATTTCCTGAGTGCGCTGGAAAAGATGGGCATCACCACCTTCTACATGCAGTATTTCCAGACACCGGGCGTGGCGGAAGCCGAGTTCGAACGCGACATCGAAGCGACGCTGCGGCGGGTCCATTTCAGCGGCTCCGGGGACGCGCCCGAGCGCGCGAGCTTCGGGCTGCTAAAAGAGGGCGGCGGTTTTCTCGACAACACGACCGATCCTGCGACGCTGCCCGCGTGGATGTCCGTCGAGGACATCGCCTACTACGCCGGCGAATTCCGCCGCGCCGGTTTCCGCGGCGGCCTCAACTGGTACCGCAACCTGAGGCGCTCGTGGGAGCTGTTCGGGCCGTGGCGCGGCTGCATCGTCAAGCAGCCTTCGCTCTTCATCGCCGGCGCGCGCGACGGCGTGCTGAAATTCCCCGCCTCCAAGGCGCAGATCGAAAGTTTCCCGAAAACACTGCCCGGCATCCGCGGCTGCCACATCATCGAGGGCGCCGGCCACTGGATCCAGCGCGAGCGCGCGGCCGAGGTCAACCGGCTGCTGATCGCGTTCCTGAAATCGCTTCAATCCTGATCGACCTCGCACAATGCCGCTTATCGTTGAAGGTTTCGCGATAGGTGGTGACGAGGTTCACGTCCGCGACCACCACGTCGTACACTATCCAGCCGGCGGGGGTCTTGACCACGTCAACACCGCCTTGAGCTCAATAGGTTAAGGGTGTTGCACTTAGACCTTGAGACCGCCGACGGGTGGCTGGAGATGCCCGTGTTTACCGGCTTACGGGCCGCAGTTCCGCTCCTTGACCACATGTAATCGGTCGATTACATTACATCCATGTTTTTGATCAAACCGCTCCCAGAATTCACCACCTGGATCGACGGTCTTACCGATGCGGCTGTTCGCGGCGTGGTAGTTGCGCGAATCAAGCGTCTGGAGCGCGGCCTGATGGGCGACGTCGAGCCGGTGGGCGGTGGTGTATCGGAACTGCGCATCCACCTGGGTGCCGGCTGGCGCTTGTATTTCACTCGGCGCGGGACTCAGGTGATTGTCTTGCTCGGCGGCGGTTCCAAGCGCACGCAGAAAGCCGATATCAAGCGCGCCAAGGCACTGGCCGCAATGCTGGATTGACTGGAGTAAATGACTATGACCAAACGCATCAAAGCAGCCGATCTGCCCGAATTCGACGCGGCCCCTTACCTCGACAGCGAGAAGGCGATCGCGGCCTATCTGACCGATATTCTGGAGGCGGGCGATGCGGCCTTGCTCGCGGCCGCGCTGGGCGACATCGCCCGAGCACGCGGCATGGGCGAGATTGCCAAAGCGTCTGGCATTACCCGCGAAGCGCTGTACAAGGCGCTGCGCCCGGGTAGCGCCCCTCGTTTTGATACGGTCAGCCGTGTTTGCGCGGCGCTTGGCGTCCGCCTGGTAGCGCAGGCAGTGCGAGCCTGAGTGTCAGCGAGTATCAGGGACAGACCACAGTTTCCAAGATGACAAACCGTGGTCTGTCCCCGGTTTCTCCTGATTAAACGGACGCGGGCGGCCTGACCTCGCTGCCGTTCGCCCAGCACGCCTCGCCGCCGTGGCAGCGCGTCAGAGGCGGTAGAAGCGGGCCGCGTTATCGTGAAACAGCTTGCGATTGTCGGAGGCCGACAACGCCCCGGTCATGCGCTTGAAGTCCCGGAACATCTGGTCGTAAGAGACCCGCAGGCCGTCCACCGGGAAGTTGGAGGCGAACATGCAGCGATCGATGCCGAAGAAGTCGATCGCCTCCAGCACGATGCGCCGGTTGTCCTCGTAGTCCCAGTCGCCCCCCTGAAGACACAGGCAAGACAGCTTGCAGCAAACGTTCTCGCAGGCCGCGAGCGCTTTCATCCCGCGCCGCCACAGGGCCAAACCGGGCTCACTGCGGTCCCACGGGAACCCGGTGTGATTCAGTACGACAGCGATGTCCGGAATCGTACGCGTCACGCCGGCTGCTTCCTCGAGATGCCAGGTCGGCACGCGCAGGTCCCACGAAAGGCCGTACTTGCGCAGCAAGCGCAGGCCCGCGAGCCACTTCGGGTCCTGCATCGAGCCGTCGGCACTGGCCACAGACTCGCCGAGGCGTTGGCTGGTCACGGGCTTGGAGCGGATGCCGCGCACCAGGGGAAACGCCTTCTGCTCGCCCAGAATTTCCTCCGCATTGGGGGTATGGAACCAGGCGTGCGCCACGATGGCGTTTGGCATGCCATGCCGCGCATTCACTTCCGTCAGCCAGCGCGTTTCGGCGACCTGCTGGTCGCGGCGGCACTCCGCTTCGACGTGCACCGTCTTCACGACGTTGTGGCCCGCCGCGTCGCGGCGGTAGTCCAGAGGAAGATAGTCCCGCTTCAGCGATGCGTAGGCGCCGAGGAAAAAGTCATGCGGCTGCGGGTCCTGCAGCCATGGGTAGGTCAACGGCCCGCCCGACAGCTGCCACAGATGGTGGTGCGCGTCGACGATGGGAAACTGCAGATCTGCGTTCATTCGGAAAACTCCGGACGCCTATTTCACCAGAACCGTGGCCAGGCCGAGCAGCAGCCCCATGCTCGCCACGTTGGTGGCGGTGGTGAGGAAAATACTCGACGCGATGACAGGATCGGCGCCCAGCTTCTTCAGCATGAGCGGCATGACGGCACCGAGGGCGCCGCTGATGACGCAACTGCCGATCATCGCGAGGAACACGACCACGCTCAGCATGAGGGCGTTGGGCATATGCTTCACGGCGGCCACCACGAACATGCAGATCGCAGCCACCAAGCCGACGAGGGCACCGTTCAGCAGGCCGAGCAGGGCCTCTTTCATGACCAGCGCGCGTTCTTTCACCAGATCCAGTTCGCCCAGGAAGACGCCGCGCAGCGTGACCGCCAGCGCCTGACTGCCGGTGTTGCCCGACTGGCCGGCCAGCACCGGCAGGAACATGGTGAGGATCAGCAGCCGGTCGATGGTTTCCTGGAACAGGCCCACCACGCCGGCGGCAACGAAGGCCGCGAGCAGGTTCAACTGCAGCCACGGCAGGCGCAGCCTCAGGCTCAGGTACCAGGGCGTGGCGAGGCGCTCGTCCTTCTTGACGCCCACCATGGCGCCGGGCTGGGCGCTCAGCTCGATCAATCGCTTGTGTTCCGCCAGGAGTTCGTCGTAGAGGCGCTTGGTTTCCATATGCAAACGACGAACTTCCAGAACGTTGCGGACTCGCGCCATCAGTTCGGCCAGATCGAACGGTTTGCTGAGGAAATCCTTGGCGCCGGCCTTCAGCGCGCGCAACTTCTTCTCCGGCATCCCGGTGATGACGATCACCGGAAGATAGCCCCCTTTTTCGATCTCCTTCAGGCCTTCCATCACCTGGAATCCATCTATTCCGGGCATCTGAAGATCGAGCAGGATCAGGTCGTACTGGTTCTTGCGGTGCAGCTCGCAGACCGCGTTCGGATCAGTCGTGGATTCGACACGGGTATGGCCGGCGCGGTGCAGCAGGATTTCGAGCAGGAGGACGTTAGCCGGCGTGTCGTCAACGATCAGGATCCTGGCGTTCAGAATGGCGGCGGCAGCGTCCACGATCTTCGTCCGTCGTTAGGCAGTTTCAGTTATACGCCCATCGTCCGCGCTCTGCGTGCATTGCCGAACATAGCCGCGCGGGTTTCAAAGCCACTATCGCTCATAGAGCTTCAGTACTGCCGCAGTGTCCAGCTCAGTATGCCCGAGGTGCGCAAGCATTCGATACAGCGATAGCGCCTCGCCCATCATCGGCGTCGGTGCCTTCAGGGCGCCGGCAAATTCGTTCGCCATCTCCAGGTCCTTGAGCAGCTGCCGCACATAGCCTTGCGGCGCGAAGTCGCGCTTCACCATGCGCGGATAGAGGCGCTGCAGCAGCGCGCTGTCCGCGAGGCCGCCCGCCAGGCACTCGGGAAGGCGCGCGGCATCGATCCCCGCCGCTTCCGCCAGCACCACCGCTTCGGCCATCACCGCATGGCCGGATCCGACGATAAGCTGGTTTAGCATCTTGGCGGCCATGCCGGCCCCCGTGGGACCCATGTGAGTGAATCGCCCGGCGACATCGGCGAACAGCGGCCGGGCCCGCTCGATGTCGGCCAACTCGCCGCCTGCCATGACGGTCAACGTGCCGTCGCCCGAAGCAGGCGGGCCGCCTGAGACGGGCGCGTCGATCCAGCCCGCACCCGTCATCTCGCGCAGCCGTTGCGCGAATGCCTTGCACTGGGTGACCTTGATGGTGGAGAAGTCGATCAGGAGCTGTGGCGGCCGCAGCGCCGAGGCGACGCCGTTCTCCCCGAATACCGCCGCCTCCACCGCTTCTGGCGTCGGCAGATTCAGGAGGACGAGTTCGGACCCTCGCACCGCGTCGGCGGCCGATGATGCCGCAACAGCGCCGGCGTCGCTCGCCGAGGCGATGCTTTTGGGCGAGATGTCGTATGCGCGCAAGGCGTAGCCCAGGGAAAGCAGGCGCTTCGCCATGGGCAGGCCCATCAGCCCGACACCGACGTATCCGATCTTCGCTTTGCCGCTCATTTTTTCTCCATGTCGTAGATCCGCACCGCGTTGTCGTGGAAAAACGCGCGCTGTTCGCCTGCCGGAAAACCGCCCAGGATCTCCCGCACGCCGGTGACGATCGCGTCGAAGCTCGCGCACAACCCGTCCACCGGGAAATTGCTCGCGAACATCGCCCGCCCGCGGCCGAAAATGTCGATCGCGGCAAGCACGATCTCGCGGTTGGACTGCGCCGTCCAGGCCTGGCCCGGTACGCCCAGCCCGGAAACCTTTATCGCGGTATTCGGGCAGGCGGCAAGCGCTTTCAGCGCGTTCGTCCACCCGGCGAGGCCCTTGCGGCTGCGGTCGGCCGGCAGCCCGGCGTGGTTGAGAATGATGCGCGCGTCCGGGAAATCGCGCGCCAGCCCCGCTGCTTCTCCCAATTGCGTCCAGGGCACCTGCAGGTCGAAGCGCAGCCCCTGACGGGTGAGCTGCTCGAAGCCCGAACGCCAGCGCTGGTCGGTCATTTGGCCGGCGCGCGGTTTGTGACGGATGCCGCGCACGAATTCGAACTGCGCCAGGCCGGCCAGCGTCGCGGCCAGGTCTGCGCGGTCCAGCCAGGCCTGGGCTACCGCAACGGTGGGAAAGCCGGTCTCGCGCCTGAGCTTTTCGACGTAGCGCATTTCACCGAGCGGATCGCGCGGATTCCACTCGGTCTCCACATAGACGGTTTTCCTTACCTGATGGCCCCCGGCGTCGGCGAAATAGTCGGCCGGCAGATAGGGGCGTCGCAACGCCGCATAGTCGCCATAGCGGAAGGGGATCGGCGGCCGGTCGCATAGCCACGGATGGTAGTTCGTGCGCGGGTCCCAGAAATGCTGGTGCGCATCGACGATCGGGAACGGGGCGACCATGGATCGCAATCCTAGCGCGACCGGCGCGCTATGATCGCGGGCATTTCAAGGGAGGGGATCCGATGAACGTATCGAATGGTGTGCGTCCGAGTGCGGGTGTGCGTCCGAGTGCGATCCGGCAACGCGTTCTCGACGGCGACACGGTGCTTGGCGCGTTGATATTCGAATTCTTCGCGCCGGGCATGCCGCAGGTCCTGAAAGGCGCCGGCTGCGAGTTCGCGCTGTTCGACATGGAGCACACCGGGCTCGGCCTCGAGACCCTGAAGATGCTCGTTGCGGGTTGCCGCGGCATCGGCATCGAGCCGCTGGTGCGCGTGCCGCGCAGCGAATACCACTTTCTCGCGCGCGCGCTGGATGTCGGCGTGCACGGCGTCATGGTGCCGATGGTCGAGAGCGCCGCGGAAGCGGGCCGCATCGCGGAGGCGACGCATTACCCGCCGCAAGGCAGGCGCGGCGCGGCATTCGGGGTTGCGCAGGATGATTACTCCGGCGGCGACGTGAAGACCAAGGTGGCCGCATTGAACGCGCGCACGCTGGTGATCGCGCAGATCGAGTCCGAAAGGGGCCTTGCAGAGGTGGATGCGATCGCCGCGACCCCGGGCATCGACGTGCTGTGGCTCGGGCACTTCGACATGACGAATTTCCTCGGCATCCCGGGCGAGTTCGAGTCGCCGAAATACCAGGCTGCGGTACAGGCGATCGTCGCGGCCGCCCGCCGGTATGGCAAGGGCCTCGGATTCATGGCAGCCGACGCCGTCTGGGCCAAGCGCTACCGCGACCTCGGCTTCAACATGATCGGGGCCGGGCTCGACCCGGCGCTGCTGCAATCGGCGATCCGCGCGGTACTTGCGCCACTGCAGGCAATGCGCTGATGGCCGCGACCAGCTCCCGCTTCAAGCTCGGCATCGTGCGCGACGTGCTGAATGCTGCGGGCGAACCCTCGTTCGGCACCGCCGCACTCGATGTACTTAAGGGGAATCCGGCGCTGGACTGGGAATACACGGCGGAATCGATGACGGAGATTACGCCCGAACTGGCCGCGCGCTACGACGGGCTCTACGTCAATTCCTCGCGCGTGAGCGCCGCCACGGTCGCGCGCGGAGACTGCCGGCTGCGCATCGTCGCGCGCCACGGCATAGGCTACGACTCGGTCGATGTTGCGGCGCTGAGCGCGAAGGCGATCGTGCTGACCAATACCCCGTTCGCGATCCGCAGGCCCGTGGCCGTCGCCACGCTCACGCTGCTCTTCGCGCTCGCCGGGCGGCTATTCGCCAAGGACCGCATCACGCGCGCCGGGCATTGGGCGCAACGCAATGACCTGATGGGCACCGGACTGGTGGGGCGGACCCTCGGCATCGTCGGCGGCGGCGGCATCGGGCAGGAACTGCTCAAAGTATCAGCGCCGTTCGGCATGCGCCGCGTCGTCGCCGACCCTTACGCCAGCGAGGCGACGCTGCGCGCGCTGGACGCCGCGACGGTGCCGCTCGACCGGTTGATGCGTGAATCGGACTTCGTCGTCGTGGCCTGCCTGCTGAATGATCAGACTCGCCACCTGATCGGCGCGCCGCAGTTCGCGCTGATGAAGCCGGGCGCTTATTTCATCAACGTCGCGCGTGGACCGATCGTGGACGAACCGGCGTTGATGGAGGCGCTGCGCTCGGGCAGGATCGCCGGGGCGGGGCTGGACGTGTTCGAGCAGGAGCCCGTGGATCCGGCCAACCCGCTGCTGCGCATGGACAACGTGATCGTCACGCCGCACGCGCTGTGCTGGACCGATGAATGCTTCCATGCCATCGCCTCGGCGGGGCTGCAGAGCGTGATTGATTTCTCCCTTGGCCGCCGCCCGGCCCATGTCGTCAACTCGGAGGCCTGGCGACATGCTTGAAGTGATGAAAGCCAAGCAGCATGGCGTTCCACCCGACCGCCACCGCCAATGCGAGCAGAAGCGCGGCCGTCGCACTCAATCGCGCTGCGCTTACGTGAAGTACCGCCAGAGCCAGTCCGAAGCCGAGCAGGCCCTTCAGGCCATTTACCAGCACCGAGGCCGTGAAGCGGCCGCCGCAACGCGGCTGGAGAATCACCACCAGGGAGGTGAAGACCACCGGGTAGGTCGCCAGTACCCCGGCCACCGCGGGGCCGAGCGCATGGCTGGCGAATGTCGTCGCGACTACCACCGCCGCTACCAGCAGCACGCGTAATACAAGATCGAAGCGCGCACGTGGCACTGGCGGCGCCTCGACCGCAACCGCAAAGCGCCGCAGGCCCCGGATCGCGAGCACGAAGGCGCCGGCGTACAGCAGACAGGCTTCGACGTAACTCCAGTCGCGCAGCTGCAGCGCCAGTGCGGCGACGAACCAGGCGAGCGTGGCCAGCGCGAGCGACGCGGGTGTGGCGAAACGCTGCGCCGCAAAAGCGTGCGCGGCAACGAAGGCCGCGGTGGCGGAAGTGGCCGCGACGCTCATGCGCGCGCTTTCGGCTATGAACGCCGCGCCGTGGTCGAGCGCGAGGAATACGTACACCGGACCGGCGGAGACCGGCAAGGTCGCGATCATGGCGCCCAGCAAAGGGCCGGCGCGTTCGGTGGCCCGCGATGCTGTAACTACGAAAATCGCCGCGGCCGCGACCTTCGCGGCCAGTACCAGTCCGCCCGGGTCAGTCAACGCGGTCCTGCCCGTGGCCAGGCGGGAAGACGCGCAGCGTGGCGCTCGAGGCAGGCGAGGCCGAACGGCGTCGGGCTTTGCGCGGGAGCGCGGTCATGAACGTCGCCAAGCCCGATGCGCCGGGCAAGCAGTCGCTTGCCATAGCACACGATCTGATCGATCGACTGCATCAGGAAGGTGAGCAGCGGCAGCACTTCGAGGTACAGCGCCTCAGCGCGCGCGGCGGAGCGCTCATCGGCCTGCAATCCTGTCCAGACTCTGGCGAGCACATCGCAGGCCTCGGCGCCGGGGATCATGCCGCTGCAGCCGGCGCGAAGATTGTCGGGCAATTCCAGCCCGGCGCGGCCATTGAGCACGGCGAGCGTTCCGCCGGTCTGTTCTATCGTGCGGCGGATCAGCATCGCCGAACCTTCACCCTTGAGAATGCGGAAATTCGGGTGATGGCGCCGCAGCGCCTCAATGGCTTCGATCCCAAGACCGATGCCGATGTACTCGGGCGCGTTCTGGATGCCCGCCGGAATGCCGGCGGCGTCGATCACGCGGCCGAAAAAACGCAGCAGCGCCGCTTCGTCCATACCGGGCCGGCGCGGCGGCTGCAACACGACGCTCGCGGCGCCGGCGCGCTCGGCTTCGCGGACGAATTCGATCTGCTCTTCAGGTGTTGCGCCGAACACGGTGACCGAAAGCGGTGCTTGGCCGCCAACCGCCGCGGCGGCCGCCTCGAGGAGGGCTGAGCGCTCCTCGCGAGTCAGCTTGGAGACTTCGGTCGCCAGGCCGAGGATCGCAATGCCCTGCACGCCGGCGCGCAGGCAGGCACCGACTTGCGCGCGAAAGGCAGCCAGGTCCAGCGCGCCGCCAGGGCTGAAGAAGGCGTATTGCATCGGCACGATGCCGCTGGGGAGAATTTCAATGTGCTTCATCCGGCGCAGCATAACCAATGCAATTGCGATCGGGATTGTTGCGCTGCAAAGGCGGTAACCAAATGGTGAAAACAATTGACTTTTCAGGGGGGGGGAGGCAGATTGCTCACCCGGGACGGTCGCAACGATCGCACAGCTTATTCAAGGAGGAGGGAACATATGAAACGCAGAAAGTTTCTGAAGGCGACTGGCGCGGGCATCGCAGCGACCGGTTTGGCGGGAATTCTTGCCGCGCACCGCGCGCCGGTATTCGCGCAAGCCAACACCATCCACATCCTGCGCTGGAACGACTTCGTGCCGGCCGCCGACAAGGTGCTGCGCGAGGTCTATGTGCCCGAGGTGGAAAAGGCTCTCGGCATCAAGCTGAACGTTGAAACGGTCAATGCCAATGACATCCCGGCGCGCGCCACCGCGGGGATTCAGTCGGGGAGCGGACCTGACATCATCATGCTGCTCAACAACTATCCGCAGCTCTATGCCACGAGCGGGGTGGACGTGAGCGACATCGCCGGCGCGGTCGGTAAAGCGCAGGGCGGCATTTACGGCCTGCCGCAGGCAATGTGCACGGTCGGGGGAAAGTGGGTGGCGATGCCCTGGTCCACGGTGCCCGCGATGATCGCGTACCGCAAGTCCTGGTTCGACGAGATCGGCGTCAAGGAATTCCCCAAGACCTGGGCGCAGTATCACGAAGCCGGCAAGAAGCTCAAGGCGATGAAGCGCCCGATCGGCCAGACGCTCGGCCACACCTTCGGCGATGCGCCGACGTTCGCCTATCCGCTGATGTGGTCTTACGGCGGCCAGGAAGTCGATGCCAAGGGCAAGGTGGTGATCAACTCCAAGGAAACCGTCGAATCGGTACGCTTCATGACCGAATTCTGGAAGGACGCGCACGACGAGGGCGGCCTGGCCTGGGACGACAGCAACAACAACCGGGCATTCCTTGCCGGCGACATTTGCGCGACGCTGAACGGTGCCTCGATCTATGTCGCTGCACTGAACGGTGCCGATAAGTTCAAGACCGAGAAGGGCGCTGCGCTTCACACCGACATCCAGCATGCGCCGCTGCCCGTTGGGCCCAAAGGCACGTTCCCCTACCATACGGCGTTTACGCACATGGTGATGAAGTACTCGAAGAACGTGAAAGGGGCGAAGGAGTTCCTGAAATGGGCGCATACCCCGGCCAATTACGAGAAATGGTTCGTGGTGCAGAAGGGCTTCGCCATCGCGCCGACGCGCGAATGGGAGAAGCATCCGATGTGGAACCAGGATCCGGTGATGCTGCCGTTCAAGACCGCATCGCAGACCGGGCGCCACATGGGCTTCGCCGGCGCGCCTGCGAAGAAGGCAGCCGAGGCGTGGAACAAGTACGTCATCGTCGACATGTACGCGCAGGCGGCGAGCGGCAAGATGAAGCCCGAAGAGTCGGTCAAGTGGGCCGCTGCCGAGCTGGGCAAGATCTATAAGTGACCCATACGTGATCCCAGGGCCTTGAAGGACCCCGTCGCAGTGGGCGCGGGGAGTGCCGCGAGCGCGGCGCTCCCCGGTGAACGCGTCCGGATTTCGCGCTTGACCCGGATACTCGAGAGCGAGAAAGTTCTCGCAACGGCCCTGCTCGCGCCGGGCGTGGTCATCCTGGTCCTGTTCATTGCCTACCCGTTCGTGATGGCGATCTGGTACTCGCTCACCAGCATCGAAGTGGGAGACCCGGGCGAATTCGTCGGCCTCGACAATTTCATCAAGGCCTGGAACGACACGATTTTCCAGAACGCGTTCAAGAACACGGTCTTCTACACGTTCTGGGCCACCATTTTCAAGTTTGCCCTCGGCATGTGGCTCGCGCTGTTGCTGAACCGCAGCTTCCGCTTCAAGCGGATCGTCCGCGCCTCCATGCTGCTGCCCTTCATCATTCCCACGGTGCTCTCGGCGTTTGCCTGGCGCTGGATGTTCGACCCGACATTCAGCGTCATGAACTGGCTGCTGTTCCACACGGGCCTGATCACCGACCGCCTGCCGTTCCTGTCGGACGGCGACTGGGCGATGTGGTGTGCCGTGCTGGTCAACACCTGGCGTGGCATGCCGTTCTTCGCCATCACGCTGCTCGCCGGGCTGCAGACGATCAGCCAGGACCTGCACGAGGCGGCGGCGCTGGATGGCGCCAACGCCTGGCACCGCTTCTGGCACGTCACCTGGCCGCTGCTCATGCCGGTGACGCTGGTGGTCGTGGTGTTCTCGGTGATCCAGACGTTCTCCGATTTCCAGTTGATCTATGTGCTGACCGGTGGCGGCCCGTCGAACTCCACCCACCTGATCGCCACCTACGCCTACCAGGTGGGCGTTGCCTCCGGGCTGCTGGGCGAAGGTGCCGCGCTGTCGCTGACCATGTTTCCCGTGCTGTTCGCGGTGGTCTGGGTCCAGCTGCGATTCATGAAGCGCATGGAGGCGGCATGAGTTGCCGGGCTAGCCGATGCTGATCGAGCGCAAATGGAAGAAGTGGGTCTTCTTCTACGCTCCAATGGCGGTGTTCATCGTCTTCACGCTGTTCCCGTTCTACTGGATGGCGGTGACCGCAGTGCGCCCGGACCACGAGTTGTACCGTACCTGGCGGCAGGCGAGTGCGACACCGTTCTGGACGCTGGAACCGACGCTCGAGCACTTCAGGAACCTGATGCAGACCACGGCGTTTCCGCACTGGCTGTGGAACACGATGCTGATCGCGATGGTATCCACGATCATCTCGCTCATCTGCGGCATGTTCGCGGGCTACGCGCTGGCGCGCCTGAAGTTCCGCGGCTCGGAGTTCCTCGGCACCGCGATCTTCGTCACTTATCTCGTGCCGCAGACGCTGCTGTTCATTCCGCTCGCCGACATCATTCGCGACATGCACCTGGGCAATACGCCCTGGGCATTGATGCTCACCTATCCCACGTTCCTGATCCCGTTCTGCACCTGGCTGCTGATGGGGTACTTCAAGACCATTCCCAAGGAGCTCGAGGAATGCGCGCGCATCGACGGCGCGACGCGTTTCGGTGCCATGGTGCGGATCATCTTTCCGGTGGCGATCCCGGGCATCCTGTCGGCCGGGATCTTTGCTTTCACGCTTTCCTGGAACGAATTCATCTACGCGCTGATCTTCATGTCATCGGCGGAATTGAAGACCGTGCCGGTCGGCGTCGTGTCGGAACTCATCCGCGGCGACATTTTCTTCTGGGGCCAGTTGATGGCGGGGGCGTTGCTCGGCTCGATCCCGGTCGCTCTGGTCTACTCGTTCTTCGTTGAATATTACGTTACCGGCCTCACGGGGTCGGTAAAGGGCTAAGGCAACGCGCTGACATGGCAAACGTCACCATCCGCAATCTGAACAAGAAATACGACGGCGGCTTTCACGCCGTCAAGGACGTCAACCTCGAAATCCGCGACAAGGAATTCGTGGTGCTGGTCGGGCCCTCGGGCTGCGGCAAGACCACGACGCTGCGCATGGTGGCGGGACTGGAGGAGATCACCGCGGGCGAGATCCGGATCGGCGAGCGCGTGATCAATGATCTTCCGCCGATGGACCGTGACATCGCGATGGTGTTCCAGAACTACGCGCTGTATCCGCACAAGAGCGTGTACCAGAACATGGCCTTCGGCCTGCAGATGCGCAAGTACCCGAAGGAGGAGATCGAGAAGCGCGTACGCGAGGCAGCCGACATTCTCGGCATTGGCCCGTTGCTCGACAGGAAGCCGCGCCAGCTCTCCGGCGGGCAGCGCCAGCGCGTCGCGGTCGGGCGCGCCATCGTGCGCCATCCGCAGGTGTTCCTGTTCGACGAGCCGCTTTCCAACCTGGATGCGATGCTGCGGGTGCAGATGCGCGTGGAATTGAAGCGCCTGCACGAGCGCCTCGAGACCACCGCGATCTACGTCACCCACGACCAGGTCGAGGCGATGACGCTGGGCGACCGCGTCGTGGTGATGAAGGACGGCTGGGTGCAGCAGGTGGGCGAGCCGCTCGAGCTCTACGGCAAGCCCGCGAACAAGTTCGTCGCCGGGTTCATCGGTTCGCCCGCGATGAATTTCGTCGATGTGATGATCAGCGATTCCGGCGGCGCCTTGTGGGCGGATGCCGCAGGCCTGCGCCTGAAGGTACCGCCGCAGCTGGTGGAGCGCATGCGCACGCACACCGGCACGCGCGCGACGCTCGGCGTGCGGCCCGAGGCGCTGCATCCGGCAACCGGTGCCGATCCGGGCGAATGCTGCTTCGATACGTCGGTGGACGTGGTAGAGCCGCTCGGCAACGAGATTCTCGTCAACTTCCGCGCCGGCGGTGCACCGATGGTGTCGCGCGTGGATCCCGCCGTGCGTGTCAAGGCGCACGACAAGATTCGCCTTGCGCTCGATCCGCAGCGCGTGCATTTCTTCAACGAAAAGAGCGGCGCGGCGATATAATTCGCGCCCTTCGCAGAAAATTCTCAGGCAGGGGGCCGTAAGCGATGGCAGGCAGACTTGCAGGCAAGACCGCGTTCATCACCGCCGCCGGCCAGGGTATCGGGCGCGGTGCGGCGCTCGCTTTCGCGCGCGAAGGCGCCCGGGTCTGGGCGACCGATCTGAATGCGAAGGCGCTGGCGGATCTGGAAGGCAAGGACGGTATCCGCACGAAGGCCTTGGACGTCACCAATGAAGCGGCGATAAACAGTGTGGCGGCGGAAATCGGGCAGGTCGACGTGCTGTTCAACTGCGCCGGCTTCGTGCACCACGGCACAATCCTCGATTGCACGCTGCAGGACTGGGATTTCAGTTTCAACCTGAACGTGAAATCCATGTACCTCGTAACCCGCGCTCTGCTGCCTGGCATGCTGAAAAAGGGCGGCGGAGCGATCATCAACATGTCTTCGATCGCCTCCAGCGTGAAGGGTTTGCCCAACCGCTTCGTGTATGGCGCGACCAAGGCGGCGGTCATCGGCCTCACCAAGGCGATTGCCGCGGATTACGTCAAGCAGGGCATCCGCTGCAACTGCATCGGGCCGGGCACCGTCGACACACCTTCGCTCGGCGAACGCATCAACGCCTTCGCCGATCCGGTGCAGGCGAAAAAGGATTTCATCGCGCGCCAGCCCATGGGGCGTCTGGGCACGGTCGAGGACATCACGGGGATCCTCGTGTTCCTCGCCTCCGACGAGGCAAAATTCGCGACCGGCAACATGTATTCGATCGATGGAGGAATGACGATATGAAGTTGTGCCGCTACGGCAAGAGTGGCTTCGAGAAGCCGGGCATCATCGATTCCGAAGGGCGCCTGCGCGACCTTTCCAAGGTGGTCGAGAACATCGGCCCCAAGGAACTGGCGCCGCGTGGTCTGAAGCTGCTCGCGAAGGTGAAACCCGAGACCCTGCCGGTGGTCGCCAACGGCCCGCGCCTGGGCGTGCCCTTCGTGGGCATCGGCAAGTTTGTCGCCATCGGCTTGAACTATTTCGACCACGCCAAGGAAACCGGCATGGCGATTCCCTCCGAGCCGATCGTCTTCATGAAGGCCACCACCTGCATCAGCGGCCCGAACGACGACGTGATCCAGCCCAAGCGCTCGACCAAGCTCGACTGGGAAGTCGAGCTCGGGATCGTCATCGGCACCAAGGCGCAGTACGTCGACGAGAAGGGAGCGCTCGAGCATGTCGCCGGCTATTGCGTGGTGAACGACGTCTCCGAGCGCGCTTTCCAGCTCGGCACCAGCCAATGGGACAAGGGCAAGGGTTTCGACACTTCCGGCCCGATCGGCCCCTGGCTTGTCACCACCGACGAAATCAAGGATCCGCAGAACCTGGACATGTGGCTGGACGTGAACGGCAAGCGCATGCAGTCGGGCAGCACGAAGACCATGATCTTCAGCTGCGCGCAGATCGTTTCGCACGTGAGCCAGTACATGACGCTGCTGCCAGGCGATGTCATCACCACCGGCACGCCGCCGGGTGTCGGCATGGGCGTCAAGCCCAGTGCGGTGTTCCTCAAGCCAGGCGACACGATGAGCCTCGGCATTCGTGGCCTGGGCGAGCAGAAGCAAAAGGTCGTCGCCTGGCCGGTTTGATCCTGGTCTGAGCATCACGTTCACCACTGGCGGGTTCAAACGGGGCTTCGTGCGCGCCGTTCCCATCGGCGTAGGTGTCATTGTCTGGGGGCTGACGTTCGGCCTCATGGCGCGCGAGGCTGGCCTGTCGCTGCTCGAATCCTCGCTCATGAGCACGCTGGTTTATTCCGGCACGGCGCAGGCGGCCACCGTCGGCGGCCTGGGGGCAGGTGTACAAGCAGGCGCTGGAATTCTCGCCGGCGTGGCAACTGTGCTGATGCTGAACGCGCGCTACCTGCTCTACGGCGCGTCCCTGCGGCCCTGGCTGGGGCACGCCACGCCGGCGCAGGCCTACGCAACCCTCTATTTTCTAGGCGATGCCAACTGGGCGATGTCGACCAAGGCGCACGCGGACGGCGAGAACGACGCCGCTTTCATCCTTGGTTCTGGCGTGTCGATGTTTCTCCCCTGGGTCGGCGGCACGGTGCTTGGTGCCCTGGCGGGAAACTGGATCGCCGATCCCAGAATGCTGGGCGTGGATTTCCTGCTGGTCGCATTTTGCGCGGCGATGGCGATGGATCTGTTCAAGTCGCGCTCCGATATCGCGCCGGCGATTGCCGCCGTTACGGTCGCGGCGCTGCTCGATCACTTCACGCCCAGCGGATGGACGCTGGTGGCCGCGGGTGTTGCCGGCGGGCTTACTGCCTGGCTGCGCTATGAAGAGCCTGCATGACGCTGCGCCCCGAGCTCCTGCCGCTGCTGTTCGCGCTCACGCTCGCCTCTTTCGCCTGCCGAGCGGGCGGTTTCTGGCTGATGCGTTTCGTTGCGGTGACGCCGCGCCTGCGCGCAACGCTTGCCGCCGCGCCGCTGTCCGTGATGCTGGGCATCGTGACGCCTGCCGCGCTGCGCGGAGGACTACCGGAGATTGTTGGACTTGCCGCCACGTTCCTCGCCATGCACCTGTGGCGCAGAGACCTGGTCGCTACGTTCGTCGGCGTCGGCGCAGTAGCGGTGTGCCGCTTCGTTCAGTAGGGCGTTCCGTCCTTTCGGGTATAGATCCACTTGCCGCCCGGACTGGCGTAACCGACGACATCGTCGTCCGGGTATTGGACCGAGTCGCCCGCGCTGCGGTCGCCTACTTCCAGAAACACGACATCCGACTTCGAGCGGTTCACGAGGTTGTGCGCATCTCCGGTTCCCGCCTTGAAACCGGCGCACATTCCGGGGGCGAGTCGCGTTTCGCCCGCCTCCGTCACCAGCGTCGCTTCCCCTTCCAGGATGTAGACGAACTCGTCCTGCTTGGCGTGCGCGTGTCGCAGCGCCGAACGGCCACCCGGCGCGAGCCGCGTCAGGTTCACGCCGAAGTTCGTCAATCCGAACAGGTCGCCGAGCACGCGCTTCTCGCGGCCTGCCGCCACCTTTTCAACCATGGCGGCGGGAAACGGCGGCGAGGTCGGCTTGGCCCGCGGCGGCGCGTCAGCAGCCACGATCTTGATCGGATGCTTCGACTGGGTCATCTGGTTTTCATCCATTCCGATGCTTCGGCGGTACTTCGAGGCGCCGGAGAGTGTATTCTGACCCCTGCCGGCGCGCTACTATTGGCGTTCCACCGGACCCCGCAATCGAAGGAGCGCGACCATGAACGAGAGAGCCCGTCCCGAGGCAGTTGGCACGTCGCTTGAGAATTCGCCGTTCTTCATGCCGTTCTCGATGAATCGCGCCTTCAAGAAAGCGCCGCGGCTGCTCGCGCGCGCAGAGGGCATGTATTACTACACCCCCGAGGGCCGCAAGATCCTGGACGGGACCTCCGGCCTCTGGTGCGTCAACGCCGGCCACTGCCGCAAGCCCATCGTCGAGGCGGTGCAAAAGGCCGTGGCGACGCTGGATTTCGCGCCGCCCTTCCAGATGGGCCATCCGGCCGCGTTCGAGTTCGCGGACAAGCTGTTGCCGCTGCTGCCCAAGGGCGTGACGCGCGTTTTCTTCACCAACTCCGGTTCGGAGTCGGTGGACACGGCGCTGAAACTCGCCATCGCCTACCACCGCCAGCGCGGCGAAGGGCAGCGCATCCGGCTGATCGGGCGCGAGAAGGGCTACCACGGCGTCAATTTCGGCGGCACCGCAGTCGGCGGCATGGTCGGCAACCGCAAGCTGTTCGGCGCGCTGGTGACGGGCGTGGATCACATCCGCCACACGCACGACCCGGTGAAGAACGCGTTCTCTCGCGGCCAGCCGAAGCATGGCGCGGAACTCGCCGAGGACCTCGAGCGCCTGTGCCAGCTGCACGATCCCTCGACCATCGCCGCCGTTATCGTCGAGCCGGTAGCCTGCTCCGCGGGCGTCTTCGTGCCGCCGGTCGGCTATCTGCAGAAACTGCGCGAGATCTGCGACAAGCACGGCATCCTGCTCATATTCGACGAGGTGATCAACGCCTGGGGGCGCCTCGGCAAGCCGTTTGCCGCGGATTATTTTGGCGTCATCCCGGACCTCATCACGACCGCCAAGGGCATCACCAACGGCACTATTCCGATGGGTGCGGTGTTCATGAAGGAGAACCTCTATCAGGCGTTCATGACCGGTCCCGAGAACGCCGTCGAGATGCCTCACGGCTACACGTACTCGGCCCACCCCATCGCCTGCGCGGCCGGACTGGGGACGCTCAAGGTCTACGAGGATGAAGGCCTGCTGACGCGCGTAGGCGAGCTTGCCAAGTACTGGGAAGACGGCGCGCACTCGCTGAAGGACTGCCCGAACGTGATCGACATCCGCAACATCGGCCTGATCGCGGCGATCGAACTCTCGCCGCGTGCGGGCGTGGTCGGCGCGCGCGGCATGGACGCGCACCTCAAGGCCTTCGAGCTGGGCACCTACATGCGCGTCACGGGCGACACCATCGCGCTCGCGCCGCCGCTGATCATCAGCAAGGCGGAGATCGACCAACTCTTCGGCACGGTGCGCGAGGTACTGAAAACCTTGGCCTAGTCAGATCTCGCCAGGCGACCGGTTGCGCTCATGCTGCGTTGCTTGAGGCATGCACGAGTGCAAGCCTGTGCCGCGGGCCTTCGGCAGCCCGGCGTACCGACCGCGCCAACCCGCGCGGGCTCGGCATCAATGGCCTCACCGAGAAAGTCTGAACGGCGCACGCTTGTGCGCGGTATTTCCGGGGAGTAGACTCGCCAGCGGATCCCACCATGCTAGGGGGCGGGTATGGCGAATCTTCGAATTTTTCTCACGGCGTCGCTGGCACTTTTACCGCTAATTGCAATTGCTCAAGGCGCGCCGCCTCCAGGACTGCCACCGGGCGCAGTCCCTTGCGGCGGGGGGTGGTGCGTTGGAGCCGCAATGCCTATCCTCGTGGTACCGGCAACACAAATGGCAACTCCAAATTCCTCGATAGATGCGGCGCGGGGAGTGGCGGCGAATCCTGAACGGCAGCGCGCTCCCGGCGGATCGGTAGGAGGGTTTGGTAGTGGCCCGTCGATGCTGCGGATTCAAGGCGACGGGATCGGTTTGCCAAAGGGAGTGGGTGAGAGCGCCAAGACGCGTGATCCCGAGAACAAGAACCAGACAGACGACAAGGCCAAGGGGTCGCAGGCAAGTGGACAAGGTGGCAGCCCTGGTGAATCGAAGGGAAATGACAAGGGAAGTGAAATGACGAGCGGGAAAAGCGCTCCGGGAAACAAAACTGACGCTGGAGTCGATTCCGGATCATCCAGTTCTGGATTGGCGTCAATACCTCAGAACGCCCCGGATAAACCCGTCGATAAGGGAGACGGTGGCGGAGGCAAGAGGGAACGCGATCGTGGCATCGGCGCCGTGCCTATCGTTCCGAGAGACGTCGGGGACAAAGACCAGGTAGCTCGGCGCATCGAACATGGCCTCGAGCGCGATCCCGGTGCCGCGCGACCAAGCGATCTGAAGATCAGAGGCACCGGGGTTGAAACACCTCGTTGCTTCGGCGAGAGCCGCGAGGGTCAGGACTGTTGAGACGAAGCGCCCTTCAGGTCAGGTTGCTGCACTAAATCCTGTTCTCTATAACACGGCCGGCGAGATGACATAAGCGGCATTGCGCGGGATCGGCCAGGGCTGCCAAACACGACGAAGGACCATTGCGACGCGGCGGCGTGCGGGCAGGGCCGGATCGATTTTCTTATCCTTTTGTTAGACCAGTAGCACTCCCGCGCGCTCGGCCGCCCTGCGCAACGGGGCATCGCGCGCGGCGAGCGGTAGTCGCAGCCGCAGGGCAAGTTCGAGATAGCAGGCATCGTAGGCGCTCAAGGCGTGCCGCCGCGCGATTGCGACCGGAGAACGCGTGGTCGGCGGCGCGGAATCATGGATGAAATCGAGCTGATCGATTTCATCGAGGATCGCAGGCAGGCGCGCTGGCTGAAGCCGGCGACGGTGTGAAAGTGTCAACAGCGCGGCGGCGAACTCAGCGGGCCAGATCACCGGCACGCGCACGTCTTCGCCGGCGGCGCGCCCGAGCAGCGCTTCCGTTCCGGCGTTTGCCTGGCTGGCAATGAACCATGCCACGACGACGGAGTTGTCGACTACGAAGGCCACTAAGCGCGGCTCTTGGCGATCGCTTGCCGGATCTCGGCGCGGCCGATGCGCAGGCCCATGCGTATTCGCAGCGCCCGGATCCGCTTTACCGCTGCGCCACGTGCCGCGTCGCGCACCTCGCCGCCGGCCCGCACCAACCGAACCACTGCCTGGCCGCGCCGGGTGAGGATGACTTCTTCCCCGGCCTCGACGCGTCCGATTAGTTCTGAAAGCCTTGATCTGGCGTCATATATACCGATTCGTTCCATGTCCGGCAGCTCCTGACTAATAGTACAGAACGGAATCTACCGCGTTCGGGGCAAGCCGGTGGCCTAGGTGCTCGAGCCGGAGTTTCGATGCGGTGGCGTGCGGGTAGTGCCGGATTGATTTGCCTATCCGTTTGGCGTGTCGCGTCAACGCCGGTAGTCAGTGCCCTTGCCCTCGATTGCTCTCAGCAAGGCATTCCATTCATGCAGGCCGTAGTCGGGCTTTGCGCGCGCTGTTTTCATGTACACCGCCACCCCGGCGATGACGGGTTCGGCGATTGGCGTCGGCGGTTCACCCAGGGTGCGCGAGATCAGTTCCAGCTCGCAGGCGCGCTCAAGCATGTAGAGGCGCTGCAGCGCACCGGGAATGGTGGATGCGTGCGTCAGGAGGCCGTGATTCAGCAGCACTACGCACGTGCCGTTGCGGCAACTCACGCCTAGTGCGTCGCATTCCTCCTGCGTCGCCGGCATGCCGTACTCGTGATACACGACTTCATCGAGCACGTTGAGCGCGTCCTGGCTGATCGGACGAAGCCCTTTACGCAGCATCGACACGCCGGCTCCTGCGCGCGTATGCGTGTGCATGACGCAGTTTGCATCGGGCCGCGCCTTGTAGACGCCGCTGTGAATGGTGAAACCGGCCGCGTTGAAGCGGCCCTGCCGTCCTAGCAGGTTGCCCTCGAGGTCCATCTTGATCAGGCTGGAGGCGGTGATCTCGTGGAACATCTCTTCGTAGTGATTGATCAGAAAGGCGTTGGGTTCGCCCGGCACGCGCGCCGACATGTGCGTGGCGATGATGTCGGTCCAGCCGAAATGGTCCGCCACGCGGTAGAGCGCCGCAAGATCGCAGCGCGCCTGCCATTCGGCCGCGCTCATTCCTGCCTGTTCGAGCTTTGCTGTCGCAGTCATCGTCTGGTCACCCGTCGCACGAGATCCTTGCACTTTAGCACCGCGGGCTGCAGTTGCGTGCCAAGGCCCGGGCCGTTCGGCGCAGTGATGTAGCCGTCCTTCAACGGGGGCAGTTGCGTCACCATCTTGCCGTACCAGTCGTAGTAGAACGCGCGCACCATCTCTTGCACCAGCGTGTTGGGGCAGTTCATCGAGAGATGCACCGCAGCGGTGAGCAGGACCGGCCCGGTGCAATCGTGCGGCGCGACCGGCAGGTGCCACGCTTCGGCCATGGTGGCGATTTTCTTCGCCTCCGACAACCCGCCCGCCCAGCCGACATCGAACATGCACACCGATACTGCCTGCTTCTGGAACAGCTCGCGGAAACCCCAGCGCGTCGCGAGCGCTTCCGAAGCGGTGACCCAGACGCTGGTGCGCCGCGCGTAGTCGGCGAGCGCGTCCAGGTTGTTCATCTTCACCGGGTCTTCGTACCAGTACGGGTCGAAGGGCTCGAGGGCCCTGGCGATCTTGATCGCGGCCGGGAGCTGCCACATCGAGTGGAACTCGACGTGGATGTCCATCTTGTCGCCCACCTGCTTGCGGATCTGCTCGAAAGGCCGCAGCGCTTTCTTCAGGTCGGCCTTCGAGATGTCGGTGCCATTCGAAGCTTCGGCGGCCTCGTCGAACGGCCAGATCTTCATGCCGGTGATGCCCATGTCGAGGAGCGACTCGGCAAGCGCGCCCGCGTCGGTCTTGAAGGCGACGAGATCCTCGTAGGGGCGCTTCTTCTTGTCCAGGCGCGCAGGCAGGCCGAAGTTCGCCGTGCCCTGCGTGGGCTTGGCGCGCACGTATTCGTAGCCGGCGCAGGTGTTGTAGACGCGCACCTTGTCTTGCGATGCGCCGCCGAGGAGCTGGTAGATCGGCTGGCCGGTCGCCTGCCCGAACACGTCCCACAGCGCGATATCGATCGCCGATGCCGCCCGCATCTCCACGCCGACGCTGTTGAAGCCGAGGTAGGTATTGAGGAAGTGCCTGCTGTGCGCGTCGATCCTGAATGGGTCCTTGCCGAGCAGGTAGGGCGCGCAGGTCTCGTGGATGTGCGCCGCCACCGGTGCGACGGCGTAAAACGTCTCGCCCAGCCCGATGATGCCCTCGTCGGTATGAATCCGCACCCAGAGGACGTTGGGGTACCCGGGCAGGCTTAGTGTCTCGACCGCGGTGATCTTCATGGACTGGATCTCCCCGTCTTGGTGCGGGGTATTTGCAGCAATTTTTTCTACTTTGCGGCGGCCCTCACGACGCCCAGGCGGCGGCCGCGGGCCTGCTGCTTGAGGCGCGGGGGGTTGACGAGGTCGCGCACGAAGTTGGGCAGCGCGAACACGCCCTCGTGGGTTTCGCCGTTATAGAAGCGCAGATCCTGGAGTTTCCTCTGCTCGATCCGGCGATCGATCTCGTCCGCGGTCAGCGCCTTGGGGTCGAGCTTGTCCGAACACACCGCCATCGCCCACTGCGCGCCGTAGAGCGGGATGTACATGGTGTACGGCCGCACGATGCGGAAAATGCCGTTCAGGCGCTGGGCGAGTTCCGCCACGCGCTCGGGCCGCGCTACCGGCGCGCCGATGTGCAGGACCAGCGCGCCGCCCGGGGCCAGCGCGGCACGGCACTGCTGGAAGAATTCCGCGGAGTAAAGCGCCTCGGCCGGCCCCATGGGGTCGTTCAGGTCCAGCGCGATCAGGTCGAAGCGCTCCGCGGTTTCGCGGATGAACTTCATGCCGTCGCCGATCAGCACGCGCAACTTCGGATTGTCGAAGGCACCGCGGTGCACCGCGAAAAAGTGCTCTTTCGCGATCTTGACCACGTCTTCGTCGATCTCGCACATGGTGACCTGCTCGACCGAGGGGTGCTTGAGCGCCTCCTCCGAGGAGCCGCCGTCGCCGCCGCCCACAATCAGTACCTTCTTCGGCGCGGCATGCGCCGCGAGCGCCGGGTGGATCAGGTTCTCGTGATAGACGAACTCCTCCCGCTCCGAGGTCATGTTGAACCCGTCGAGGCGGAAAATGCGGCCGTAATGCGGCGTGTCGTAGACCTGCAGCTTCTGGAACTTGGTCTGCCACTCGCCGACCTGGCGCCCGGCCTTGATGTAGAAGCCGGTCGAATCGTTCAGCGGCTCCATCAGCAGGTGCTCGCCGCGGTCGATTTCGTGGCGCGCGACTTCGCCTGGCTGGAAATGGGCCACGATCGAATCGAACAGCTGGCGCGCCTTGGCGGAGTTGTCGGCCTGGTAGTTGCAGACGTAGACGTCCAGCGTCAGGCCCTGTTTCTCCGGCCAGGTGTGGATCGCGAGGTGCGATTCGGCGAGCACCACCGCGCCGGTGAAGCCGGAACCCTCGAACTGGTGGAAGCGCGTATCCATCACGGTCAGGCCGGAGGCCTTGACCATCGCCACGCAGACTTCCTCGAAGCGCTTGCCGTCGAGCAGCAGTTGCGGGTCGCAACGACAACCACCCAGATCACCGATGAGATGCAGACCGTTCATGTCCGTGCCCCCCTGAAAAAGAGAAGGCGCAGCCCCTGTCTACTTTCAGGCCGCGCCCAGTCTCGTCCGCCTCTCGGCGTTCTTACTTTGGATTCGTTCAATTCCTTTCAAAGCCCCCGTTTCACGCGAGTTGTACTTCGCTGTATCTGCGGCCGACTGCTCTGAATTTCAAGTCCCGCCGCGCATTTCCTGCACTGCCGCGTCAATCAACCTGCGCGCAATCGAGATTCTGCTCGGAAGTTTCGGCAATTGCAATACTTTGAACCAGCTTGCGTCTTCGATTTCTCCCTCCTGCGGACGGATTTCTCCGGATTCCCAGTCGCAGACGAACGCGATCATGAGCGAATTCGGAAACGGCCAGGGCTGGCTCGCGAAGTAGCGAATACGAGACACTTTGACGCCGACTTCCTCCTCGACTTCGCGCGCGAGGCACTGCTCCAGCGTCTCGCCCGGCTCGACGAAGCCGGCCAGCGCGCTGTACATGCCGGGCGGAAAGTGCGGGCTGCGCCCGAGCAGGATCTCGCCTTCGCGGCGCACCAGCGCCATCACCGCAGGCGAGATTCGCGGGTAGACGGCGAGCTTGCAAGCAGGGCAGGCGCGCGCGCGTTCCTCGGATTTTGCCTCTGTGGGCGTGCCGCAGCGGCCGCAGTAGCGATGGCTGCGATCCCAGTCGAGGAGCTGCACGGCACGCCCGGCGAGCGCGAAATGCGCGTCCTCCAGCACCGTGAACAGCGTGCGCAGGCCTTCCCAGGCGAGGCCGGGCGGCGGCGTGGGGGAGTCGGCGGGCACTTCCGCGGCCCAGCAATCGGTCCCGGCGAGACGCCCTAGATATAGTGTTCTGGCCGGCTCAAACCACAAGATATTGTTGTTTTTTTGCAACGGCAGTCGGGCCCAACTGGGCCTGGAGGCCACCCTGGGGTCGTCGGAAGGCCGCGGACTGGGCGGTCCGAGCTCGATCAGGAGGCGATCGCCCTTGAAGATGAACCAATGCGCCTCGCCGGCCTGTTTCGGCGCGGCGACGGCGGCTTCAAAGCCCTGCGGGCTGTTAAACGGCATCTCGATCATGGGTGAATTATAGAAAGGTGCTCCGATATAATTCGTCGCTCTCCGGTCTTTTATTTCACTTTTCTTACAGCCGCGTTGATGATTCCTCCTGCACCTGAACGCGAGATGGCCGATGCGCTCCGCGCCCTCGCGATGGACGCGGTGCAGGCGGCCAATTCCGGCCATCCGGGCATGCCGATGGGCATGGCCGAGATCGCGGTGGCGCTCTGGCACCGCAACCTGTCTCACAATCCCGCCAATCCCGCCTGGCCGAACCGCGACCGCTTCGTGCTCTCCAACGGGCACGGCTCGATGCTGCTGTATTCGCTGCTGCACCTCACCGGCTATGACCTGCCGATGCCGGAGTTGAAGCGCTTCCGGCAGCTGCACTCGAAGACGCCGGGCCATCCCGAACTCGGCTGCGCGCCGGGCGTGGAGACCACGACCGGGCCGCTCGGGCAGGGAATCTCGAATGCGGTCGGCATGGCGATCGCCGAGAAGGTGCTGGCGGCGGAGTTCAACCGGCCGGGGCACGAACTCGTCGACCATCGCACCTACGCGTTCCTGGGCGACGGCTGCATGATGGAGGGCATCTCCCACGAGTCTTGCGCGCTCGCAGGCACGCTGGGCCTTGGCAAGCTGATCGCGGTCTACGACGACAACGGCATCTCGATCGACTCGGAGAAGGGCTCGATCAAGCAGTGGTACACCGACGACGTGCGCCGGCGCTTCGAGGCCTACGGCTGGCAGGTGATCGCCGGCGTCGATGGCCACGACGTCGATGCGATGGACCGGGCGCTGAAGAAGGCGAAACGCGAGGCAAAGCGCTCGCCCGGCCGGCCGACGCTGATCTGCGCGCGCACCGTCATTGGCAAGGGCGCGCCGACCAAGGCGAACACCGGCAGCGCTCATGGCGCTCCGCTGGGCGAGAAGGAAATCGCCGCGACCCGCGCAGCTATCGGCTGGAAGTACCCGCCGTTCGAGATTCCGGAAGGCGTGCGCCAGGGCTGGGATGCGAAGGAAAGCGGCAAGCGGGCGGAGCGGCGCTGGAAGCGGGTCTTCACGGCGTACGAGAAAGCGCATCCCGATCTCGCGAAGGAGTTCCTGCGAAGAATTTCGGGTGCGTTGCCTGCGGATTTTCAGGAAAAGGTGAAGGCGCTTGTTGCCGACACCGGTCTAAAAGCGGAAACCATTGCCACCCGCAAGGCGTCGCAGAACGCGCTCGAAGTCCTGGTGCCGGCGCTGCCGGAAATGCTTGGCGGCTCCGCCGACCTGACAGGCTCCAACCTGACGATGGTCAAGGCGTCCAAAGCCATTGGCAGGGAGACGGGCGGCAACTACCTGTTCTACGGCGTGCGCGAGTTCGGCATGGGCGCGATCATGAACGGCCTCGCGCTGCACGGCGGCTTCATTCCCTACGGCGGCACCTTCCTGGTGTTCTCCGACTACATGCGGAATTCGCTGCGCATGGCGGCGATCATGGGGCTGCGCTCGATCTTCGTCTTTACGCACGATTCGATCGGATTGGGCGAAGACGGCCCGACGCACCAGGCCATCGAGCATGCGGCATCGCTCAGGCTGATCCCGAACCTGGATGTCTGGCGGCCCTGCGATACGACCGAGACGGCCGCTGCCTGGGCCGCCGCGATCCAGCGGAAGAACGGTCCAACCGCGCTGCTCCTGTCGCGGCAGAACCTGCCGTTTGAAAAGAGAAGCGAACAGATGCTGGCTGACGTGGATAAGGGCGGATATGTACTGGCCGACGCGCCGGGCGCGAGGGCGATCATGATCGCCACAGGATCCGAAGTACAACTGGCGCTCGCGGCGCAGAAACTGCTCGATTTCCCCGTGCGCGTGGTTTCCATGCCCTCGACCAGCGTCTTCGACCGGCAATCCGAGAACTATCGGGCGCAGGTGCTGCCGAAGGGCATGCCCCGGGTCGCCATCGAGGCCGGCGTGACCGATTTTTGGCGCAAGTACGTGGGACTGGAGGGCGCGGTGGTCGGCATCGATCGCTTCGGCGAATCCGCACCCGCCCCCGAACTGTTCAAGCACTTCGGCTTTACGCCGGAGAACGTGGTCAAAGCGGTCAGGAGCGTGGTGCCATGACGATCAAAGTTGCTATCAACGGCTTCGGCCGTATCGGCCGAAACATCCTGCGGGCATTCCATGAGAGTTCGGTGAAGCATGACCTGGAGTTCGTCGCCATCAACGATCTGGGCGACGCCAAGACCAACGCGCACCTGCTGAAGTACGACACCGCGCACGGCCGCTTCAGGGGAACGGTGGAAGTCAGCGGCAATGCCATGAAGGTCAACGGCAAGGATATCCAGGCAGTGGCCGAGCGCGATCCTGCCAAGCTGCCGTGGAAGGCGCTGGGCGTTGACATCGTTCTCGAGTGCACCGGCCTTTTCACCAGCAAGGCGAAGGCTGGCGCGCACCTCGCGGCCGGCGCGAAGAAGGTGATTATTTCGGCGCCCGGCGAGAAGGACGTGGACCGCACCGTCGTGTTTGGCGTCAACCACAAGGAATTGAAAGGCACCGACACGGTGATCTCGAACGCTTCGTGCACCACCAACTGTCTCGCGCCGCTGGCAAAGGCGCTCGACGACCGGATCGGCATCGTTTCCGGCCTGATGACCACGGTGCACTCCTACACCAACGATCAGGTGCTCACCGACGTCTATCACTCTGACTTGCGGCGTGCGCGCTCGGCCAGCATGAACATGATTCCGACAAAGACGGGTGCCGCGGCCGCGGTCGGCCTGGTGCTGCCGGAGCTGAACGGCAAGCTGGACGGCTACGCGATTCGCGTGCCGACCATCAATGTGTCGATTGTTGATTTAAGTTTTATTTCAAAAAAACCCACGACAGTCGATGACGTGAACCAGGCGCTCAAGCAAGCCGCGGACGGCGATCTGAAAGGTATCCTTGAATACACCACGGAGCCGTTGGTGTCGTCGGATTTCAATCACAATCCGGCGAGCTCGATCGTGGATTCCCTGCTGACCAAGGTGTCGGGCGGCACGCTGGTGAAGGTCGCGAGCTGGTACGACAACGAGTGGGGTTTCTCCAACCGGATGCTGGACGTCACGGTAGCGCTGCACGGCGCAAAGTAATGAACTTCAAGCGGCTCGCGGACCAGGAGCTGCGCGGCAAGCGGGTTTTCATCCGGGCTGACCTGAACGTTCCGCAGGACGGAAACGGCAACATCACCGACGACACGCGTATCCGGGCTTCCGTCCCCGGAATCCGGCTTGCGCTGGACAAGGGCGCGGCGGTGATGGTCACCTCCCATCTGGGGCGCCCGAAGGAAGGGACGTTCGACCCGAAGGACTCTCTCGCGCCGATCGGCAGGCGATTGGGCGAGCTTCTGGGGACCGGCGTCAGGTTGCTCGCCAACTGGGTCGACGGCGTTGCCGTGAAGCCCGGGGAAGTGGTGCTGCTCGAGAACTGCCGGTTCAATGTGGGCGAGAAGGCGGACGACGAAGCGCTTTCCAGGAAGATCGCAGCGCTCTGCGATGTCTATGTGAACGACGCGTTCGGCACGGCCCACCGCGCTGAGGCGACGACGCATGGCGTGGTGCGCTTTGCGCGCGTCGCCTGTGCAGGACCGCTCATGGCCACGGAACTCGATGCACTGACCCGCGCGCTTGCCGATCCGAAGCGACCCCTGGTCGCCATTGTCGCGGGGTCGAAAGTCTCCACCAAGCTGCCGCTCCTGCTGGCGCTGGCGCAGAAAGTGGACCGGTTGATCGTCGGCGGCGGCATCCTGAATACGTTTCTGCTGGCCAAAGGCCTGCCCGTTGGGAAGTCCCTTGCCGAGGCGGGACTGATAGAAGAGGCTAAGAAAATCATGGCCGCGACGGACGTGCCTCTGCCGGAGGACGTAGTGGTCGCGGGAGAGATGTCGGCGCGCGCGCGGGAGTCCGTGACCGAGGTGCGGGGCGTCGCGCCGGATGACATGATTCTCGACATCGGGCCGAAGAGCGCGGCCTCGCTCGCCGGCCTGCTCGAGCAGGCGGGAACCATCGTCTGGAACGGCCCCGTCGGCGTATTCGAGATCGGGCAGTTCGCCAAGGGCACCGAAACGATCGCGCGGGCCATCGCGGCGTCAAAGGCGTTCTCGATCGCTGGGGGTGGCGACACTATAGCGGCGATCCACAAGTTCGGTGTCACCGACGGCATCGATTACATCTCGACCGCGGGCGGCGCATTTCTGGAATTTCTCGAGGGCAAAACCCTGCCCGCAGTGTCGGCGCTCGAGGAAAGGGCTTAGGCTAGCGGCATGCTCCGCAGCACCAAAATCGTCGCCACCCTCGGGCCCGCCTCGTCCGACCCCGCCGTCCTGGAGCAGATGATTCGCGCCGGCGTGGACGTGGTGCGGCTCAATTTCTCGCATGGCACCGCGGAAGATCACCTGGCGCGCGCTTCGCTGGTGAAGGACATTGCCCGCAGTGTCGGGCGCACGGTGGCGATCATGTGCGACCTGCAGGGGCCCAAGATCCGCGTCGGCAAGTTCAAGGACGGCAAGGTCATGCTGCAAAAGGGCCAGGCGTTCGTGCTTGATGCCGCCTGCGAACTGGGCGATGGAAGCCGCTCCGGCCTGGACTACAAGGAATTGCCGCGCGATGTCGGCGCGGGCTCGGTGCTGCTGCTGGACGACGGCAAGATCGTTCTCGACGTGACCGAGGTGCGCGGCGAAGAGGTGCACACCAAGGTGCGGCATGGCGGCGTGCTCTCCAACAACAAGGGCATCAACCGGCAGGGCGGCGGACTTACCGCACCCGCGCTCACGCCCAAGGACATCGACGACATCCGTACCGCGGCGAAGATCAACGCGGACTACCTCGCGGTGTCCTTCCCCAAGACCGGCGCTGATATGTACATGGCGCGCGAGTTGCTGCGCGCCTCCGGCGGCAAGGCATTCCTGATCGCCAAGATAGAGCGCGCCGAGGCCGTGACGCCCGCGGCGCTGGTGGACATCATGAACGCCTGCGACGGCATCATGGTGGCGCGCGGCGACCTGGCGGTGGAAGTCGGTGACGCCGCGGTGCCGGCGCTGCAAAAGCGCATGATCCGGCTCGCGCGCGAGCACAACAAGCTCACCATCACCGCTACGCAGATGATGGAATCGATGATCGAGAGCCCGGTACCCACGCGCGCGGAAGTGTCGGACGTCGCCAACGCGGTGCTGGATGGCACGGATGCGGTGATGCTTTCGGCCGAATCGGCAAGCGGCAAGTACCCGGTCGAGGCGATCGAGGCGATGCACCGCATCTGCGTGCAGGCGGAGCAGACGCAGCCGGTGAGCCTGGACCAGGACTTTCTCAACCGAGTGTTCACTCGCGTCGACCAGTCGATCGCGATGGCAGGGCTGTTTACTGCCTTCCATCTCAAGGTGAAGGCGATCGCCACGCTCACCGAATCGGGCTCGACCGCGCTGTGGATGTCGCGCCTGAATTGCGGCGTGCCGATCTACGCGCTCACCGCGCAGACCGCGACGCGCTACCGCTGCGCGCTGTACCGTGACGTCTACCCGCTGATGGTGAAATACGTCGGCCACGACCGCGAGGAGCTGCTCG
>JBDTRO010000090.1:0-6088 GCA_039931635.1 Betaproteobacteria bacterium
GCGCCTCGGCGAGCGACATCATGGTCGCCGCCGTGCCCATGGTCATGCAGGTGCCGGGCGAGCGCGCGATCGTGTCCTCGATGTCCTGCCATTCGCGCTCCGTAATGCGGCCCGCGCGCAACTCGTCCCAGTATTTCCAGGTGTCGGAGCCCGAGCCGAGCGTCTGGTCGCGCCAGTGGCTGTTCAGCATCGGCCCCGCCGGCAGGTAGATCGCCGGCAGGTTCATGCTGGTCGCGCCCATGATCAGCGCCGGCGTGGTCTTGTCGCAGCCGCCCATCAGCACGCAGCCGTCCACTGGGTAGCCGCGCAGCAGTTCCTCGGTCTCCATGGCGAGGAAGTTGCGGTACATCATGGTGGTGGGCTTCTGCATGGTTTCGGCCAGCGCCATCGCCGGCATTTCCAGCGGGAAGCCGCCCGCCTGCCAGATGCCGCGCTTCACTTCCTCGGCGCGCTGGCGGAAGTGCGTGTGGCAGTGGTTGATGTCCGACCAGGTGTTGATGATCGCGATGACGGGCTTGCCCGCGTAATCGGTGCGGTCGTAGCCCATCTGCGCGGTGCGCGAGCGGTGGCCGAAGGAGCGCAGGTCCTTGACGCCGAACCAGCGGTGCGAGCGCAGTTCTTCAGGTTTTTTTCTTGTCACATCTTCTCCCGGTAGGAAGCGGTGATTGTAAACTCGCGCCATGGCTTTCGCCGGTGAATACATCTTCAGGCCGCGCAGTTGGCGGCGCCTGCTGCGCTTTGCCGGCTTTGCCACCGTGGCGGCGCTGTCTCCCTCGGGCTACGGCCCGCTTGCACGGGCGGTCGCGGTGCGGCAAATCTATCTCACGGCGTGGAAAATCCTGCCCGGCTATCTTGCGGTTTCGGCGCTGCTCAGCCTGCTGTTGATCGAGATGGTGGTGATCTCGGCAAGCAAATACGGCGTCACGCAGTACTCGCTGGAACTGGTGCTGCAGGTGCTGGTCCTGGAGCTGGTGCCGCTGCTGACGGCACTGTTCGTGGCGTTGCGCTCCGGCGCCGCGATCGGCGCCGAGATCGCGCTCATGAGTGTGCGCGGCGAACTTGACGACGCCGGCGAGGCGAGCTCGAGCCCGCTGCATGCCGAGCTGGTGCCGCGCATCGCAGGCGCCGCGCTGTCAGTGGCTTCACTCACGTCGCTCGGTTGCCTGATCGCCGTGTGGCTGTCGTACATGGTGTTCTACGGTTTCACACCCGCCGGCCTGCCGGAATTCACGCGCGTGGTCGGCAATGTGTTCGACGGTGTCGAGTTGATCGCCTTCGGCGTCAAATGCCTGCTGTTCGGCCTGGCGGTGGCGATCATCCCGGCCGCGACGGGACTGGAAGCCGAGCGCGGCGTGATTAAATCTCTGCCCGCGGTGGTGCTGGGCGGACTGATCAAGCTGTTTTTCGCGATCCTGGTGGTCGAGGTCGGGATTTTGGTGGTGAAATACAGTTGACCATGGCGGAACAATCCAACCTGCCGCCGCCCTCCGAAAAGCCCCCGGACAGTTTGCCCGCCGAACTCGCCGCTGCGCTGCTGCCACGCAACCTGGGCGTCAAGGTCGGCATCCTGATCGCGGTCACCGTGATGGTGATCGGCGGTTTCGTGCTCTACGTGCTCTATGCGCGCGGCGTGTTCGAGCAGACGCAGCGCCTTGCGCTGATCACCGACAACGCGGAAGGCGTCCTCCTCGGCTCCGACCTTACTTTCGCCGGCTTTCCGATCGGACGCGTGCGCAGCATCCGCCTACGCGACGACGGCAAGGTGCGCATCGACATACGCGTGCCCTTGAGCGAAGGAAAGTGGCTGCGCGAATCGAGCATCTTCGTGATCGAGGTACCGCTGGTGGGTGCGGCGAAACTGCGCGCCTATTCGGCCAACCTGCAGGACCCGCCGCTGCCGGACACTGCCGAACGGCCGGTGCTGCGCGGCGACACCGCGGACGAGATCCCGCGCCTGGTCGCCACGATGCGCACGGTGCTGGAAAACATCGACCAGATCACGTCCTCGGGCTCCAGCCTGCAGGAAAGCCTGAAGAGCGCGCGTACCGTCACCGAGCGCATGGCCGGCAAGTACGGCGTGCTGGGCGGCGTGCTGGGCGGCGACGACAATGCGAAGAAGGTGATTGCTTCCATCGACCGCGCCAACGCGCTGCTGGCGTCGCTGGGCAACGTATCCCTCAAGCTCGATACGGTTCTCGGCAAGACCGACCAGCGCGTCTTCGGACAGGGCGGCGTCGTGGACGAGACGCAGAAAGCGGTGACGCAGGCGAACGCGATCCTGGGCGAAGCGCGCACCAGCCTGAAGAAGGTAGACGGCATCCTCGCCGATGCCCAGGCGGTCGGCAGCAACGCCAAGGCTGCGACCACCGACCTGGCGACCTTGCGCGCCGAAGTGGAAGCGAGCCTGCGCAAGGTCACCGCGTTGATCGAGGAGATCAACCGCAAGTGGCCCTTCGAGCGCGACACGAAGATCAAGCTGCCATGAAACGTGCGTTGCTGGTCGTCCTGGTTGCCGGATGTTCGGGCGGGCCCGTTCCTCCCGATTGGCAACTGAACGCCCACAGCGCCTTGAATGCCTTCCAGTCCTATTACCTGAAGGGCGATACGCGGGGGGCGCAACTCGAATTCGACCGGGCGCGGACGGAACTGCAGAGCACGGGGCGCGCCGACCTGGTCGCGCGTGCGGAACTGCTGCGCTGCGCTGCGCGCGCTGCGAGCCTCGAGTTCGATATCTGTCCGGGATTCGAAAAACTGCGCGCCGACGCGGGCGCCGAGGAAATGGCTTACGCGGATTTCTTATCCGGCAGGATTGAAAGAGCGGCAACCGATGATCCGCTCTCCAGGCTGGTCTCGCACGGCGTGAAGTTCAATAGCGGGAAAGCAACGCCTGAAAATATTTCGGCCGCCATCGACATCGCCTCCGCACAAGGCTGGCGCAGGCCGCTGCTGGCGTGGCTGGGAGTGCAGGAAAAGCGCGCCGAGGCCGCGGGAGATCGCGAGGCGCTGGAGCGTATCCGGCGCCGGATCGCGCTCGCTTCAGGAAAGCCCTGAACGCGCACCCTTCGATCCGGCCTGTCGGACCCCGATCCTTATTTGCCTTAACGCCCGTAGCGCGAGCCGCCTCGATGCGGCTGCATGAACGATTGTGGCACCAACCCCCGCTCAGCAGCCCGGTTCCGGCCACAGACATCAGAGTCGTGAGGCCGGGACGGGAAGGAAATTCCGATTCCTCGGTTCCGCTGGCCGCCGCCTACCGTTCCGTCTTCGCCAGGGCCACCAGCCGCAACCCGGCCGCGCGCGCTAGCCCGGACTGGCGCGCATCAAGGGTCAGGAACCGCGGCAGCCCAAGTTCAAGTGCACTGGCCACGTGCAACACGTCGAGCGTGCGGCATCCCAGCGTGGTCGTGTGCTCGCGGCTGAGGTCGGCGGAACGCTGCAGCGCGGCGCGCCACAGCAGATCGGCGGCGGCGTAGCGTCCCGCCGCGACATCTTCGTCGAACGAGGCCAGCGCATCGTCCTTTGCGGCGGCATTGATCGCGCCCCGAAACGCCGCCAGGCAGATGCCGTTTACGATCTCTGCGCGCCCATGCAGCGTCAGGACGAGAGCGCCGCGAGTCCGGCGGCGCCAGGCATTCAGGGCGGCCGACTCGGGCTGGTGCAGGTAGAGCTTGAGGAGGGCGCTGGGATCCGCGTAGACCGCCTCAGCGCCCGCCACGGTTCTCCTCGTCCAGCGCCCTTGCCGCCGCCGCGCTCATCGGCCGCGGCTGCAGGCGCTTGAGGCGCGCGAGATAGTCCTTCGGCGCGGGCTCCGAGGCGGCCGCGGGGCCGCTGTACAGCGTCAGCCGGTAGCGGGCCACGCCCCGGTCGGTCAGCAGCACCTCGCCTTTCGATTCGACGAGCGCGCGCACCCGGGGGAAACGGTTGCGCAGGTCGCGGATGGTTACGCTGGAGGCCATGATGTGAGACAGGACTGTATCACATGGACGGATGGCGCGGTCTAAGGCGTGGCGTGGTCGATCACGCGGCCGCCTTGAACTTCAGCGGCACACCGTTCAACTTCTGCAGTTCCTCGAAGCCGAGTCCCTCGGCGCAGATCTCGACGAGGTGCAGGCCGTCGGCCTTGATGTCGATCACCGCGAGGTCGGTGTACACGCGGGTGACGCAGCCCAGGCCGGTGAGCGGGTAGCTGCAGCGCTCCACCAGCTTCGACTCGCCTTTCTTGGTGAGGTGCTCCATCGTCACGAATACCTGCTTCGCGCCTGCGGCAAGGTCCATCGCGCCGCCGACCGCGGGGATGGCGTCGGGCTCGCCGGTGTGCCAGTTGGCGATGTCGCCGGTCGCGGAAACCTGGAATGCGCCGAGCACGCAGATGTCGATGTGCCGGCCGCGGATCATGCCGAACGAGTCGGCGTGGTGGAAGTAAGAAGCGCCGGGCAGGGCGGTCGCGTGGGACTTGCCCGCGTCGATGAGATCGTCGTCCTCGGTGCCGGGCACAGGCTTGGGGCCCAGGCCGAGGATGCCGTTTTCGCTGTGCAGGACGATCTCGCGGTCCTTCGGCACGTGGTTGGCGACCAGCGTCGGCAGGCCGATGCCCAGGTTGACGTACGCGCCCTCGGGAATGTCCCGGGCCACGCGCGCGGCGATCTGGTGGCGGTCGAGTTTCTTCATCAGTGCAATTTTACGACCCGCTTGACAAAGATTCCCGGCGTCACGACGAGCTCCGGGTCGAGTTCGCCGAGTTCCACTGTCTCGCGTACCTGCGCCACGGTGCATTTCGCGGCCGAGGCCATGATCGGGCCGAAATTGCGCGCGGTCTTGCGGTAGGCGAGGTTGCCCCAGCGGTCGGCGCGATCGGCCTTGATGAGCGCGTAGTCGGCGTGGATCGGGTATTCGAGTACGTAGTCGCGGCCGTCGATGTGGCGCGTTTCCTTGCCCTCGGCGAGCTTGGTGCCGAACGCCGTGGGCGTGAAAAAGGCGCCGATGCCCGCGCCCGCGGCGCGGATGCGCTCGGCCAGCGTGCCCTGCGGCACCAGTTCCAGTGCGATCTTGCCCGCGCGGTAGAGCTTGTCGAAGTGCCAGGAGTCGGTCTGGCGCGGAAACGAACAGATGATCTTGCGCACGCGCCCCGCGCCGATCAGCGCGGCGAGTCCCGCGTCGGCATTGCCGGCGTTGTTGTTGACGACGGTGAGTTCCTTCGCGCCCTGTGCGATCAGGCAATCGATCAGCGCGGCGGGCATGCCCGCGTTGCCGAAGCCGCCGATCATCACCGTGGCGCCGTCGGGCACGTCGGCCAGCGCAGCTTCGGCTGAGGCGAAGAATTTGTTGATCATGGGCGGCAAATTATCGCCCAACGGGTTTTTCGGCCTCTTTGCGTAAGCCGTCACTAACACATGAGAAGTAACATTTAATGACATTTGTATCTGCTTGATAAATATAGTTAATTGAAATCAAGAAACTGTCTCCAATAGTTTAGCTAAGTGATTGTCTCGGCTGAAGAAATTCGGCTATCCGGCTTGACCCGCCCGATGTTTTCGGATTAAAGTGGGAAAACGTAGAAAAAAGTGGCTTAAAAATGCCGCATCGTCGGTTTTGACCGGTCCGGGTGGAGGAGACGAAAAAAGATGGGCGGTACGGGAGGCACGTTCCACGGCGCAACTGTCCTTACGCTGGACGCCAAGGGCAGGCTCGCCATTCCCACGCGGCACCGCGACGCGCTGGTCGCCGCGAGCCGCACCCTCGTGCTCAGCGCGCACCCGGACGGCTGCGCGCTCATCTACCCGGAATCCGACTGGGAGCGCGTGCGCTCGCAGGCCGAGAAATTTCCCAGCTTCCATCCGCAGGCCAGCTGGTGGAAGCGCCTGCTGCTCGGCTTCGAGGAGCACGTCGCGCCCGATGCGTCCGGTCGCGTGCTGCTCTCGAGCGGCCTGCGGCTGCACGCCAGGCTCGAGCGCGAGGCGATGCTGGTCGGCCAAGGCCACTATTTCGAACTCTGGGATGCGGGCGTCTGGAGCGCGAAGCTCGCCGCCGCGCTGTCCGTTTCCGGCACGCCGCCTCCGGGCATGGAGGATTTCTCGCTGTGACGGCGGGC
>JBDTRO010000091.1:0-13960 GCA_039931635.1 Betaproteobacteria bacterium
TCCACCAGGTCCACTTTTTCGGGGATATCGCGCAGCGAGGCATAGCACTTCTGCCCGAGCACCTCCTTGTACTGCGGATTGACCGGGATCACGCGGTAGCCGTGTTCGATCATGTACTTCGCCGCGAAGTAGCTCGGGCGGTGCCAGTTCGCCGACAAACCCACCACGGCGAGGACGCGATTCTCTTTCAATATGCGGCGCAGCGTGTTGATGTCCTCGTGCATGGCGCTACTATAATCCAAACCTTTCCCCCGGGAGGATCTCGATGTACGTCGAAGAGCGCAATTACACTTTGGTCGTCGGCAAGGCGGCGGAATATTTCAGGAACTATGAAGAGTTCGGCATGAAGGTGCAGCTCCGGCACTTGCCGAACATGGTTGGCTACTATGTAACCGAGGTTGGCGCGCAGAACGTGGTGACGCACCTCTGGGCCTACGATGATTTGAATCAACGCGACAAATGCCGGGCCGCGATGCAGGCCGATCCCGATTGGCAGGCCTACCTGCCCAAAAACCGGCCGCTGATGGTGTCGCAGGAGACTCGCATCATGAAATGCGCGCCGTTCTTCGTCGAGCGCCTGAAGAAAATGCTGGCGGCGACGAAGTAATGCTTCATCCCCAGCTCGTGGCGCTGCTCGAACGCGCCGCCCAGTCGCCGCTGCCGCCGTACCACGACGTGCCGCCCGCAGTGGCGCGCCGCCTCTACCGCGATACGCGCGGGCCGCTGACGCCCGATCCGCCGGCAGTCGAGTCGGTGCAACTGCTGCTGGCGCCTGGCAAGGCGGGTCCCGTTCCGGTGCGCGCCTACCGTCCCAAGGGGGCCGGCAAAGACGAGGCGCTGCCGGCGCTGGTTTACCTCCACGGTGGCGGCTGGGTCATCGGTGATCTGGACACGCACGATGTGGTTTGCCGCACGCTCGCCAACGGCGCGCGCTGCGCGGTGTTCTCGGTGGAGTACCGCAAGGCGCCGGAAGCGCCGTTTCCCGCGGCCATGGACGACTGTTTCGCCGCCCTGAATTTTGTTGCAAAGCTGGCCCGAATCAATTCAAGGCAACTGGCCGTCGGCGGCGATAGCGCGGGCGGCAACCTCGCCGCCGCAATCAGCCTCATGGCACGCGATGCGGGCGGGCCGGCGATTTCCTTCCAGCTTCTCATCTACCCGGCGACCGACCAGCGGCTCGCCCATCCTTCCATTGACGGCAACGGCGAGGGCTACCTGCTGACGAAGAAGGTGATGATCTATTTCCGCGGCCACTATCTGCCGCGCGAGCAGGACTGGCTCGACTGGCGCGCGTCGCCTCTGCTCGCGCGGAGCCACGCCGGACTGCCGCCGGCGTTCGTGATGACGGCGGGATTCGATCCCTTGCTGGACGAGGGCCGCGCCTATGCCGAAAAGCTGAAAAAGGCGGGTGTCCCGACGGAGTATCGCGAATACCCGGACATGGTGCACGGCTTCGTCACCATGGGCCGCGTGCTGGACACTGCGAACACGGCGCTGGCCGATTGCGCGCAGGCGCTGCGGCGCGCCTGGGGAACGTGAAGTCCGACCTCAAGACACGCCACGGCGGCCGGATCCTCGCCGATGCGCTGGCCGGCCATGGCGCGCGCGTCGCTTTCGGCGTGCCGGGCGAGAGCTTTCTGCCTGTGCTCGACGGCCTGCACGATTTGAAGGACAGGTTGAAGTTCGTGATCTGCCGCCAGGAAGGCGGCGCGTCGTACATGGCCGATGCCTGGGCCAAGCTCACCGGCGAACCGGGCGTGCTGTTCGTGACGCGCGGCCCCGGCGCCACCAACGGCGCGGTCGGCGTGCACACCGCGTTCCAGGATTCCACGCCGATGATCGTGTTCGTCGGCCAGGTCGGCAACGACTTCGTCGAACGCGAGGCTTTCCAGGAAGTGGACTACCGGCGCATGTACGGGCCGCTCACGAAGTGGGTGGCGCAGATCGACCGAACCGAGCGTATCCCGGAATACGTGAGCCACGCTTTCCACACCGCCACCTCTGGCCGGCCGGGCCCGGTGTTGCTCGCATTGCCCGAGGACATGCTGTTTGCCGATGCGGCGGTCGCGGATGCGCCGCATTTCCGCACGCCGCGCGCCGCGCCGTCGCCCGCCGACATGAAGGAACTGGAGCGGCTGCTCGCCGGCGCCAAGCGGCCGTTTGTGCTGATTGGCGGCGGCGGCTGGACGAAGCAGGCGGTGGAGGGTCTGCGCGCCTGGGCAGAGCTCGCAGGCATTCCAGTGGGCTGCGGCTTCCGTTGCCAGGATTACTTTGACAACCGGCATCCCAACTATGCCGGCGACGTTGGCATCGGCCTCAATCCGAAGCTCGCGCAGCGCGTGAAGGATGCGGACGTGCTGCTCGTCATTGGCGAGCGCCTGGGCGAGATGACCACCAGCGCCTACACCCTGGTCGAATCGCCGGTGCCCAGGCAAACGCTGATCCACGTGCAATCGGGGGCGGAGGAACTGGGCCGCGTGTACCGGGCGGCGCTGCCGATCAATTCGAATTACGAGGAGTTCGTTGCCGCCCTTGCCGGAATAAAAACGCCTTCCTGGACGGCAAGCACGAAGGAAATTCATTCAAGTTATCTGGCCTGGAACAAACCCGTTCCCATGCCGGGCGCGCTGCACTACGGCGAAGTGATCGCCTGGCTGTCGCAAAGCCTGCCCGAAGACGCGATCGTCACCAATGGCGCGGGCAATTTCGCGAGCTGGCTGCACCGGCACTTCCAGTATCGAGGGTGGCAATGCGGCTGGCGCACGCAACTCGCGCCGGGCAGCGGCTCGATGGGCTACAGCGTGCCCGCCGCGGTGGCGGCGAAGATCGCGGCGCCCGGACGCGTCGTGATCGCGATCGCGGGCGATGGTGATTTCCTGATGAACGGCCAGGAATTCGCCACTGCCATGCAGTACGGCGCGGCGATCATCGTGCTGGTGGTGAACAACGGCATGTACGGCACGATCCGGATGCACCAGGAGCGCGAGTATCCGGGCCGCGTGTCGGGTACCGAACTGGCGAATCCGGATTTCGCCGCCTACGCGCGCGCCTTCGGCGGCCATGGCGAAACGGTGGAACGCACCGCGGACTTCGCGCCCGCCTTCCAGCGTGCCCTAGCCTCGGGCAAGCCGGCGATCCTGGAACTGAAGATCGACCCGGAGGCGATCACGCCCTCGGCGACGCTCTCCGGTCTGCGCGCCGCAGCCCTGGCAAAAAAATAACTACCGGGTCATCGCGACGAATTCCTTGTCGTCCTGGAGCTTGCGCTCGAACTTCAGGAACTCCCAGTAGCCGCAATCCTTGCTGTAGGGATAGCCGCGGCAGGCTTCCGGACGGGCCTTGTACACCGTGCAGCGGCGCTCCTTGATGTCGAAGAAGCGGCACACGCTGCCGAAGAACTCGTCCTTCTGCTTGCGCAGGCCGCGCACCTTTTCTTCCTTGTCGTACAGCGTGAAGCGCTCCTCGGCGGTCTCGTAATCGAGCTCGAAGTGCTTCGCGAGCCTGCCGATATCGGCCTTCGAGACTTCGATCAGGGGATAGCTGCAGCAGTAGCCGGGGCATTTGCTGCAATCGTACGAATTCTTGTTTGGCATGAAGGAGGGTTGGTTCGAAGAGGCGCGCATTTTACGCCAACAGGCCGGGCACCTTCCGTGCGGTTCAGCCCGTAGCGCGTTAACCCTTTCATGTTCCGGCTGCGTTTAACCCTTGAGTCCAACCAAGGAGAAATGCCATGAAAGTCCTGAAAACAGCCTGCGCGGCACTGCTTGCCGCGTTCTCGGCCCACGCTGCCGCGGTCGGCAGCCTGGCCGATGTCACGCTATTCGACCGCAGCGACGGGCGCCAGCTGCCGGTGTACTGGCACGAAGGGCGGGCCTACGTGGTCGGCAAGCCCGGCAACGAGTATGCGGTGCGCATACGCCACCGCCAGCGCGGCGAGTTGCTGGGCGTGATCTCGGTCGACGGTGTGAACGTGGTGACCGGCGAGAACGCAGCCGCGGCGCAGAGCGGCTACGTCCTCGCGCCCCACCGCCAGGTCGACATCGGCGGCTGGCGCAAGAATCTCGACTCGACCGCGGCGTTCTACTTCACCTCGCTGCCGGATTCCTATGCCGCGCGCACCGGGCGCCCCGACAACGTGGGCGTGATCGGCGTGGCGTTCTACCGCAGGAAAGAGGTGCCGCCACCGGTCGCCCAGCCCGCGCCGTTTGCCTCGGGCCAGCTTGCGCGCAAGGAGGCTTCGCGCGACACAGTCGCGGGCGCCGAAGCGCAGAACGCGCCGCGCGCTGCGGAGCGTGACGAACGCATCGGCACCGGCCACGGCCGCATCGAGGCCTCGCAGACGCGCTATGTCGGCTTCGAGCGCGCGAGCAGCGAACCGGCGGAAATCGTCACCCTCTACTACGACAGTTACCGCAACCTGCTGGCGCGAGGCATCGTGCCGCAGCTGGGGCAACCACGGCGGCCGGGCCCGAATCCGTTCCCGGGCTTCGTCGCCGATCCGCCCGCATGAATGCGGGCCCGCCAACGTAAACTAGGAGGCAATGGAGGCCGGCGACGAACAACTCATGCTCGCGTACCGCGAAGGCGACGCCGGCGCCTTCGAACAGCTCTACAAGCGCCACAAGGGGAGCTTGTACCGCTTCGTCCTGCGCAGCGTCCGCGACCGGGCGCTCGCCGAGGAGCTATACCAGGAGATCTGGATGCGGGTGATCGAGGCGCGAGGGCGCTACGAGGCCCAGGCGAAGTTCATCACCTGGCTGTATACGATCGCGCATAACCGGCTGGTGGACCACTGGCGGAAACGGGGCCTCTCGCTGGTGTCGCTGGACCAGGATGAATCCGGGCAGGCCGAACCTCGCGCGGGCTCCGATTACGAGCCGCAGCGCGTGCTCGAGGCGAAGCAGACCCTGGCGCGCTTCACGCGCGCTCTGGAGGCGCTGCCGGCGGCGCAGCGCGAAGCGTTCCTGCTGCACGAGGAGGCCGGCATGAGCGTGGCCGAAATCGCGCAGGCGACCGGCGCCGGCGAAGAGGCCGCGAAAAGCAGGTTGCGCTACGCGACGTCCAGGCTGAAAGAGGCCACAGGCAATGACTGAAGAGCGGGATCCGAAAGTTTCGGCGGCTTACCGCGACCTGGGCGCGCAGGAGCCGCCGCGCGCGCTGGATGATGCAATCCTCGCCGCGGCGCGGCGCGCAGCCGGCGCGCGCCCGTCGGCACTCGCGGCGCGCGCCAGCCGGCAACGCTGGTACGCTCCGCTCGCCACCGCAGCGGTACTCGTGCTGGCGGTGGCGACGACGCTGAACATGCGGCTTGAGAAGCCGGGCATTGAATCCCCCGCGCACCAGGCGCCACCGTCGGCCCAGGGGCCTGCCCCCGTAGTGGCGGAGGCGCGACAGAAACGGGAGGCCGAGGCGAAGCCCGACGCGGTCGCAGATACGCGCGTAAAGGATGCCGCAAAATCGCAGTCAGGCGACGAAGGAAAGAACGTGCAGCGGAAATTCAAGGAACCGTCCGCGCCTGCGGCACCGGAACCCAAACCTTTTGCGACGGATCGTGCCGCGGCTGCGTCCCCGCGAGCCGACGAGGCGTTGGGCGCGGCCTCCAGCGTCACCGGAAAACTGGCCGGGCAAGCCGAAGAACGCGGCGCGCGAGATGCGATAGCCGGAGCGCGGGCGCCGCAGGGCGCAGAAGTAGAAGCACTGGCCAAGCGTGCAGAAGAGGACGCGAGACCGCAGATGCAGCAGCGCCAGGCACCCGTGGTTCAGTCGCCGGCGCCAGCGCCGGCAGCAAAGCCCGCGCTGCTGGAGCGCGCCGCTGCCCTGACCCCTGAGCAGGAGCTGGAACGCATCGCGGATCTGCGCCGCCAGCAAAGGCACGACGAGGCGGACCGGGCGCTCGCGGAATTTCGCAAGCGCTATCCCGACTACAGGATTTCTGAGGCGACGCGCGAGCGCGTGGAACGGCGCTAGCCCTTCGCTTTTTCGCCTGCCGCCTGCAGGAACACGGCGCAGGAATCGAGCTTGCCCAGCTGCGCGCGCCTGGCCGCCTGGTACTGGCTGCGCACGAGCGAGGCGATCGGCGCCGGGCGGTCGAGCTCCTGCGCCAGCGCGAGGAAGTAGCGCAGGTCCTTGTCCATGAGTTCGAGCTGGAACTGCGGCGAGAAGTCGCGCTTGAACATCTTGGGCAGCTTGGTTTTCATGGCGCGCGAACCGGCCGCGCCTTCGTTCAGGACCTCCATCGCGGCGTCCCGGTCCAGGTTCGCCGCCTCGGCCGCCTGCGCGCCTTCGGCGATCGCCGCCGTCAGCGTGGCCGTGAGCATGTTGTTGATGAGCTTCAAGGTGGCGCCGGCGCCCGAATCGCCGATCCGGCGCACCATGCGACCCATCGCACCCAGCACCGGCTGCGCCTTGTCGAACGCCGCCTTGTCGCCGCCCACCAGGATCACCAGCTCCTTGCCCTGCGCCTGCACGAGCGAGCCGGAAACCGGCGCATCCAGGTAGACCACGCCTTTCGCGGCAGCGGCCCTGGCGACTTCGCGCGACATGGCGGGCGTGTTGGTGCTCGAATCCAGGATGATCGTCCCGGCCGCAGCGGCGCCGACCACACCCTTGTCGCCCAGCATCACCTCGCGCGTCGCGATGTCGTCCGACACGATCGAGCACACGAATTCCGCGCCCGTCGACGCCGCAGCGGGCGAATCGCAGACCTCGATGCCCTTGTCGGCGAAGGCCTTCGTCTTTGCCCGGTCGCGGTTGTAGACGCGCAGTTTGTGCCCCGCCGCATGCAGGTTCATCGCCATGCGCGAGCCCATCGCGCCCAAACCAATGAAGGCCACCGTGCTCATGTAATCCTCTTCAAGTTGCGGTACGGCCGATATTCTTGCACGACGCAGGCCCCCGAATGATTGCGAATTGCAAGGGCCGCCGCTATAGTTAACCCCTTAGTTAAAACCGGAGAGAGGGAGACATGAAAATCGAAAATATCGCCCGCCGAGCCCTGCTCGGCGCCATGGTCGCGGCAGGCGCGGCCGGGTGGATCGGCAGCGCCGCGGCGCAGAACCGCACGTTCAGCTTCGCCTACGACCAGCCCAACACCACGGCCTATGGCATCGCCGCGAACATTTTTGACGCGAAGCTGAAGGAGCTGAGCGGCGGCAAGATGAGCATCAACCAGTTCCCGGGCGCGCAGCTCGGCCAGGAACCGCAGATGCTGCAGAAGATGCGCGCGGGCGACATCGACTTCGTCATCACCTCCACCGCGAACGCCTCGACGCTGGCGCCGCAGGCGGGCGTGCTGTCGCTGCACTTCATTTTCCGCGACCAGAACCACCTTACGAAGGCGCTCGCCGACCCCGCGCTGTCGGCCGCGTTCCGCGACATGGTCAAGGAGACCGTGCAGGGTGCGCACGTCCTCGGCCTGATGACCATGGGCCTGCGCAACATGTACAGCAAGAAGGAAGTGCACTCGGTCGCAGACGTCAAGGCGCAGAAGATCCGCGTGCAGGCGACCAAGACCGAGGACACGCACTTCTCCGCCTACGGCGCGCAGGTCGTGCATATGCCGTTTGGCGACGTCTATACGTCGCTGCAGACGGGCGTGGTGAACATCGCCGAGAACGGCGTCAACGTCTACCTCGCCAACAAGCACTACGAGGTGGCACCGGTGCTGTCGATGACCGAGCACGAGGCGAACAACAACTGCATCTGGGTCAGCGACAAGACCTGGAACAGCCTGAGCAAGGAGCAGCAGGGCTGGGTGCAGGCCGCCGCCGCCGAAGTGTCGAAGCGCGAGCCGGCGATGGCACTCAAGCTGGAGAAGGATTCGGGCGACAAGCTGAAGTCGCTCGGCGTCAAGGTCGTGGAGAACGTCGACAAGAGCGGTTTCATGAAGGATGCGCTGCCGATCCAGGACAAGCTCGCGGCCGAACTCGGACCGCAGGCGGTCAAGATCCTCAAGATCGTGCGCGACATCAAGTAACAGGGCGTTCCGACCACTGGGCGGCGCGCTGAGCGCCGCCCTTTGATTTGTTGCCGCCGAGATGGCCGAATCCCACCACCGTGCCCTGATCCTGCAGCGCCACCGTCACCTCAAGTGGCGGGCGTTCGACCGGCTGGAAGCGTTTCTCATGATCCTTGGCGGCATCTGCCTCGGCATGTTCACGCTGACGGTATTCTGCGACGTGGTGACGCGCGCGCTCGGCGCCCCCTGGCTCTGGCTGCAGCAGGTCACCACGGCATTCTTCGCCTGGGGCGTATTCCTCGGCATGGCGGCGGCGACACGGCGCCATGACCACTTTTACCTGACGGAAATCACCAAGCGCATGAAGGGCGCGCCGCGCAGCGCGATCGAGATCGCGAACCGGATCATCGTGCTGGCCGTGTCGATCCTGCTCATCTGGTTCGGCTGGAAGAACGCGGTCCTCGACCTTGGCAGCTTCCGCATGCCCTCCCTCATTCCGCTCACGGTGTACACCGCGATCGTGCCGTTGGCGGGCGTGCTGATCGCCTTGTTTACCCTCGAGCAGCTGGTGAACGGCTGGCGCAACGGATTTGAGGGGCCCGAGGACACGGACAATCTGCCGGCGGACGCCGTCAAATGAGCAACGGCGCAATCCTGATCCTGATGGCATTGCTCTTCCTGTTGTTCGGGTACATGGGCGTACCGGTGACGTTCGCGCTGATCGCCGGCGTGCTGGTGGCTGTGCAATTCACGCAGATCAGCATGCAGTCGATGGTCGGGCAGCTGTTCCACGGCATTGATGCCGAAGCGCTGCTGGCGGTGCCGTTTTTCCTGCTGGTCGGCGAACTGATGGCCTCGTCGGACGTCGTGCAGCGCATGATCCGCCTCGCGCAGACGCTGGTCGGGCACCTGCGCGGAGGACTGGCGCAGGTGGTGACGCTGTTCAGCATGTTCTTCGCGGGCATTTCGGGGTCCTCGACCGCGGACGTCGCGGTTCTTTGCCGTACGGTGGCGCCGGAAATGGACAAGGAGGGCTATGACCGCGCCTTTACCGCGGCGCTGATCGCCTCGGCCTCGACCATGGCCAACCTGATTCCGCCCAGCATCATGGCGATCGTCTACGGCGCCACCGGTAACGTGTCGATCGGCGGGCTGTTCCTCGCCGGCGTGGTGCCCGGCGTGTTGATCGGTCTCGGCCTGATGGTGTACAGCTATTTCTGGGGCCCGGTCGGGGTGAAAAAGCAGCGCGCCTCGTTCCCCGAAGTGGCCTCAGCCGCGCGCGCATCGGCGCTGCCGCTGGTGATTCCGGTGATCATCATGGGCGGCATCCTGAGCGGCTGGTTCACGCCGACTGAGGCCGGCATGATTGCGGCGGCCTACGTGCTGCTGGTGCTGATTCCGGTGTTCCGGCCTCAGCACGTTTACGAATTGCCGCGCGATTTCATGTACGCGGGGCTGCTGTATTCGCTGCCGCTCGCGGCGGTGGCGGCGGCGTCCGCGTTTGGCTGGATGGTCGCGTACCTGCGCGGTCCCGATCTCGTCTCCGGCTACATCACGGGCATGGCCGGAACCAGCGGTCCGATGATCATGTTCCTGCTGGTGGTGCTGTTCGTCATCGTCGGCGATTTCATCGACGCCATCCCGGCGATCATCATCTTCATGCCGATCATCAACAAGCTGACCGAAGTCGGCAGCATCAAGCCGCTGCACATGGGCGTGGTGATCATCACCACGCTGGTATTCGGCCTCATCACGCCGCCCTACGGGCTGTCCCTGCTGGTGGCGTCGAAGTATGTCGGCGTCGGGTTCGGCCGCGCCGTGCTGCGCTCGTTGCCGCTGTATGCCGTCTTCTTCCTGACCATCGCCTTTCTCGTCCTGTTTCCGGACGTCGTGTTGTGGCTGCCGAAGATGCTGCTGCCGGAGTCGGTAGGCTGCTTCAAGGCGCCGGGCGGCAGCGGATATATCTGCCCGCCGTGAAATTCGAAGCCCAATCGCTGACTCGGAATCTGGGCGCGAGAATTTCAGGCGTCGATCTGGCGCGCGAGCTGTCGGACGAGGAATTTCGCGTGCTGTACGAGGCGTTCCTGCGTTACCAGGTATTGGTGTTTGCGCCGCAGGACCTGCCGCCCGGCCGCCAGGTCGCGTTCGCGCGCCGCTTCGGCGAAGTGCAGGTGCACGTCATGAACCAGTACCATGCCGACGGTTATCCGGAGCTTTACCGGCTCTCCAATCTCGATGCGCAGGGCAAGCCCAACGGCAAGCATCCTGACAAAGGCACGCTCGCGTGGCACACGGACGGTTCCTGGCAGCGGGTGACTGGGCAGGCAACGATCATCTATGGCGAAGTCATGCCGGAGAGCGGCGAGGGTGGCGAGACGCACTTTTGCGACATGTATGGCGCCTACGAACGCCTGGACGCGGCATGGAAGGCGCGCATCGCGAACATGCGCGCCGTGCACAACCTTGATTTTTCCCGCACCCGGCGCCATGGGGAGGATCCGATGACCGAGGCGCAGCGGCTCGCGAAGCCCCCGGTCGAGCACCCGGTCGTGCGCACGCATCCGGAAACCGGCCGCAAGTGCCTGTATCTCGGCGATCACGCGGAATCCATCGTCGGGATGCCGTACGCCGAAGGGCGCGCGCTGATCGAGGAGTTGAACGCGCTCGCCATCCATCCCGATCTGACCTACGAACACAAGTGGACGGTGCGCGAGCTGATCGTTTGGGACAATCGCTGCGTGCTGCATCGCGCCACGTCCTACGACCCCTATACACAGGGGCGCGTCATACGCCGCAGTACCGTGCTTGGCGAGGTCCCTGCATAGATGGTCGGGAAAATCGTCGAGGAGAAGCGCAATGCCCTTGCCGTCGCGCGCAGGATCCGCAGGGGGCTGATCGCTTACAACACGCAGTGGGCGGGGAAGCCGGAATACACGCGCCTGGTGCTTTCCGCCCGCGACGCCAAAGGCAGGATCGTCGGCGGATTGACCGGCGATCTGTATTGGAACGCGCTTTACATCGAACTCCTCTGGCTGGAGGAGGGCGCGCGCAAGGGCGGCTTCGGCCGCCGGCTGATGCGGGAAGCCGAGAAGCGCGCTCGCCGTGCCGGCAAGGATTTGATCTTCCTCAACACCTATACCTTCCAGGCGCCCGGCTTCTACCGCAAGCTCGGTTTCCGCAGCTTCGGCAGGATCCGGAACTACCCGCGCGGCGGCAGCCGCGTCTTCTTCGTCAAGACGCTTTCGGCTTGAGGCAGCAGTTTCGCCAGTTCTGCGTCGTGCAGCAGCCGGATGCGTTTCTCCGCCGCATACGCGCGCGCGGTGTCGCTGATATCCCCGGCGGCGACGTAGATGCTTTCGTGCGCATCCCGCTCCTGCCTGGCCGCCTCGAGTTCGCGTAGTGGCTCGATGCCTGCGCGCGCGGCCTTCCAGCGCTTGCAGCCGACCAGGGAGACCCGTCCCGACTTCGTCAATTCGAGATCGGCCCCGGCGATGTTCAGCCGGCCCACGATATAGCCGTCGCGCCGGAAGGCGCCCTCCAGCGCTGCCGAAAATTCATCCCAGTTCAGGGCGCGCAGCGATTCGAGCGTGGCGCTCACCCGTTCGGCGCTGGGTGCGCGCAGCTGCTGCCAGAGCGCGACGCAGCCGATGACGATGAACGGCAGCGAGCTGAAGAACGCGTAGGGCGCATAGGCGTCGGGCAGCAGCGCTCTCGCTACCGCAAACAGGCCGGCGGCAGCCGCGATGCTGACCCACCAGGGCGAGCGCAGCAGGACCGCGAAAAGCGAGTTCTTGTTCATCGGCGGGAAAAAGGGGATCGAGTCCCCTTTTTTTAATGCTGCAGGATTTTCGAGAGGAAGAGCTGGGCGCGCTCGGAGCGCGCGGTACCGAAGAATTCGTCCTTGGTGCAATCCTCGATGATCTTGCCCGCGTCCATGAAGACGACGCGGTGCGCGACCTTCTTGGCGAAGCCCATCTCGTGCGTGACCACCATCATGGTCATGCCTTCGTGCGCCAGCTCGACCATGACGTCGAGCACTTCGTTGATCATTTCCGGGTCGAGTGCCGAGGTCGGCTCGTCGAACAGCATCGCGATCGGGTCCATGGACAGCGCGCGCGCGATGGCGACGCGCTGCTGCTGGCCGCCGGAGAGTTGCCCCGGGAATTTATCCTTGTGCGCGATCAGGCCGACGCGGTCGAGCAGCTTGAGACCCTTGTCGCGCGCCGCGTCCTCGGTGCGGCCGAGTACCTTCACCTGCGCCAGCGTCAGGTTTTCGGTGACCGAGAGGTGCGGGAACAGCTCGAAATTCTGGAATACCATGCCGATGCGCGAGCGCAGCTTGGGCAGATCGGTCTTCGGGGCGCCCACCGGGATGCCGTCGACGGTGATCTCGCCCTTCTGGAACGGTTCCAGCGCGTTCACGCACTTGATAATGGTGGACTTGCCGCTGCCCGAGGGACCGCAGACCACCACCACTTCGCCCTTCTTCACCTCGGTCGAACAGTCGGTCAGGACCTGGAACGATCCATACCACTTGCTGATGTTTTTAATGGAAATCATGGACAGGTTTTCCTATGCTGCCTACCGGATGATGGCGATGCGGGCTTGCAGGTTCTTGACCAGCGACGACAGGCCGAACGAGATGACGAAGTAGACCACCGCGACGAAGGTATACATCTCCACCAGCCGGTAGTCGCGGTTGGCGACCTTGGCGGCGGCGCCGAGGAAGTCGGTGGCGGAGATCACGTAGACGAGCGAAGTGTCCTGGAACAGCACGATGGTCTGGGTCAGCAGCACCGGCAGCATGTTACGGAAGGCCTGCGGCAGCACGATGCGGCCCATGGTCTGCCAGTAGTTCAGGCCGAGCGCGTAGCCGGCCCAGACCTGGCCGCGCGCGATGGACTGGATGCCGGCGCGCATGATCTCGCAGTAGTAGGCCGCCTCGAACATGGTGAAGGTAATGAGCGCGGAGTAGAAGGCGCCGATCGGGATCGGCCTGCCGTCGCCTAGCAGCGCGCCGTAGATGTAGGGGACCAGGAAGAAGAACCAGAAGATCACCAGCACCAGCGGCAGCGAGCGCATCAGGTTGACGTAGCCGCCGGCCGCCATCGCCAGGAGGCGGAATTTCGACAGCCGCATCATCGCCAGCAGCGTGCCGAAGAAGATGCCGCCGATCATCGCCAGCGCGGTCAGCGTCAGCGTGAAAGTCATGCCGTCGCGGAACAGGTAGACCCAGGAGCGCTGGATGACGTCGAAGTCGTAGCCGGAGAACATGGCGTTAGGGTCTCACCCTCAATGCCCCCCGGCCGTGGGCGAGGCGCTGATCAGGCCGGGCACGCGCACCTTCTTCTCCAGCGCGCGCATGCCGTAGACCACCATCAGGTTGGTGAGCAGGTAGATCACGGTGGCCGCGGCGAACGCCTCGAACACCTTGAAGCTGAACTCCTGCATGGCGCGCGCGCGTCCGGTGAGCTCCAGCAGGCCGATGGTCAGCGCCACCGAGGAATTCTTGATCACGTTCATGAATTCCGAGGTGAGCGGCGGCAGCACGATGCGGAAGGCCATCGGCAGCAGCACGAAGCGGTAGGTCTGCGTCAGCGTGAGGCCGAGCGCGGTGCCGGCCATGCCCTGGCCGCGCGACAGCGACTGGATGCCGGCCTTCACCTGCTCGGCCACCCGGATCGAGGTAAAGAGGCCCAGGCACAGCACCGCCGGGATATAGGATCCCCAGGGCGGCGGCATCTGCTTGATCCAGTCGCCCAGGCCCGTGGGCAGCAGCTCCGGCATCACGAAGAACCAGAGGAACATCTGGACGATGAGCGGGACGTTGCGGAAGATCTCGACGTAGGCGTTGCCGAGGCGGACCACCCACGGGTAGGGCGTGGTGCGCAGCGTACCGACCACCGAGCCGATCAGCAGTGCGATGATCCAGGCGGCGAGCGCCGTGGCGAGCGTCCAGCCCAGGCCGACGATAAGGTAATAGAGGTAAGTCCCCGTGCCGCC
>JBDTRO010000092.1:0-3639 GCA_039931635.1 Betaproteobacteria bacterium
ACCTACCTGCCGGGCCTCGTGTTCCTCGCGACGCTGATCGCGGTGGGTTACGTGGTGGAGAGCGGCATGCTCAAGGGCTTCCTGTCGGAGGCGTGGATCGACCAAGAGGTGCGCGGCAAGGGCATTCCGGGCGAGCTGCTGTACGTGGCGGTCGGCGGTCTGGTGACGGCGGTGGCAGTGCCGCGCCACATCGTGAGTTTCCTCGGCGGTTACGCCTTCGGCGTGGGCCTGGGCACCGCGCTCGCGCTGGCCGCGACCGAATTCGGCTGCGTGCTGGTGTTTTTCTATGGCCGCTACGTCGGCCGCCCGCTGGTGAGTGAGCGTCTGCGCGCGCGTGTTCGCCGCATCGAAGATTTCCTCGCTTCGAACCCGTTCTCGATGACGCTGCTCATCCGGCTCCTGCCGGTGGGTAACAATTTCGCCACCTGTCTCGCCGCGGGCGTGTCGCAGGTGCCGGCGCGGCCGTTTCTCGCCGGCTCGCTGCTCGGGTATCTGCCGCAGACCTTCGTCTTCGCGCTTGCGGGCAGCGGCATCGAGATGGGCGCAAGCATGCGCCTCGTGATCGCGGTGGTGTTCTTCGTCGTGTCGGGCGTGATCGGCATCTGGCTCTACCGCCGCTACCGCCACGGCAGGACGCTGGGCGAAGACGTCGAGAAAGCCATATGAAGCTGGAACGGCCGCTGCTGATCCTGCTTGCCGGCTGGGCCGCGTTCTCGGTGGCCTCGATCTGGCTGCGCCCGTTGTGGCCGGTAGACGAGACGCGCTACGCGAGCGTCGCCTGGGAGATGTGGCTGCGCGGCGATTTCCTGGTGCCCTACATCAATGCCGAGCCCTACAGCCACAAGCCGCCGCTGCTGTTCTGGCTGATCCAGCTGGGCTGGGGATTGTTTGGCGTCAACGAGTGGTGGGTGCGGCTGGTGGCGCCGCTGTGCGCGCTCGCGGCAGTTCCGTTGCTTTTGAAACTGGAAAAACTTCTCTGGAATGAAAAGCAGGCGCAAAGCGGCTTCTCGATCTGGGTGCTGTTCGGCACGCTGCTCTTCGCGGGCTTCATCACGCTCACGATGTTCGACCTGCTGCTGATGCTGTGTGCAATGGTCGCCATGGTCGGCGTTTTGTATCTAAGTAAAAACAATAAATTCAAAGGATTGGTGTGGCTCGGTGCCGGGATCGGCCTGGGCGTGCTCGCCAAGGGCCCGGTGATCCTGCTGCACGTGCTGCCGGCCGCGGTCGTGGCGCCGTGGTGGGCGCCGGCGGTGAAGGCAAGGCTTGGGCGCTGGTATCTCGACCTGCTGCTGGGCGTGCTGCTGGGCGCCGCATTGGCGCTCCTCTGGGTTGTGCCGGCCGCGATGTTCGGCGGCGAGGAATACCGGCGCGCGATCCTCTGGGGCCAGACCGCGGGCCGCGTGTCGGATTCCTTCGCCCATCGCGCGGCGTGGTGGTACTACGTGCCGCTGTTGCCGTTGCTGTTGTTTCCGTGGCTCGTCTGGCCAAGATTCTGGTCAGGAATGAAGGATATTTCCCAGGAATCCGGTTCGCGATTTCTGGTCGCCTCGCTGGTTCTCACGGTGGTCGGTTTCTCGCTGGTCAGCGGCAAGCAGGCGAAATACCTGGTGCCCATGCTGCCGGCGTTCGCGCTGCTCGTCGGCCATGCATTGACGAAGGTGAAGGCGGTTGCACAGGGCGGGACCGTGCTTGCGCGGTGGTGGGAAATGCTGCCGCCGGTCCTCGGATTCCTCGCCTGTCCCGCATTCCTCCTGACGCTGCGCTCGCGGCCGGAGGCGATGAAGCTGCCGGAATGGGCGGGCGAGATCCCGCTCTGGCCGATCGTGGCGCTCGCGCTTGCCGCGCCGGCGCTGCTGTACTTTTCCCGCAGGCAGACCTCGGTCCAGGTTCGCGCGCTTTCGTTCGCGATGCTCGCCGCGGTCGCGGTCGTTGGCGCGGGCGTCATTCCGGCCTTTGTCCCGTACAGCGATCCCGGTCCGGCGGCACGCTACCTGGCGGCGCTGCAGGAGAAGCAGGTGCCGCTGGCGCACCTGGGCAAGTACCACGCGCAATACAACTTCGCAGGGCGCCTGCGCGCGCCGATCGAAATTGTCGATCATCCGGAGTTGAAGGCGTGGGTTGCGGCGCATCCGGCGGGGCAGGTGATCACGATCGAGCGCAGCCGTCACGCCGGCGCGGGCACCGCGGCGCCCGAGTACCAGGCGCCGTTCAGGGGGGCCTGGGTCCAGGTGTGGCGCGGTGCGGCGCTGCTCGAGACGAGGCCTGCATCGCACTAGGGCGGTCCTCATCGCACTAGTGCGGTCCTCATCGCACTAGTGCGATCCTTACTGCGCTAGACTGCGTTTTCCGGTTTCAACCTGACGAAGAGAGCCAGCATATGCCTATCGCGCTCAAAGGCTTTTTGATCGGCGCCGCATTGGCGGCGATTCTCATCATCTTCGAATACATGGCGATCAAGGGCGAAATCGCCGAACGCTCGAAGAGGGTGGCCAAGAAAGTCCCCTGGGATTCCAACCAGAACAGCCGGATGCGCGGCATGATCACCTTCGGCCTCGCGCTGCCGATCGGCGGCGCTCTGGGCGCCTGGTGGGTCTGGGGCTAAGCCGCCTGCTTTAATACCAGAGCTTTGTCGGTCGCTTCCCAGGTGAATTCGGGCTCGTCGCGGCCGAAGTGGCCGTAGGCGGCGGTCTTCTCGTAGATCGGCCGCAGCAGGTCCAGCATCTGCACGATGCCTTTGGGCCGCAGGTCGAAATGCTGCAGCACCAGCTGCGATAGCTTTTCATCCGACAGCTTGCCGGTGCCCTGCGTGGTCACCATGACGCTGGTCGGCTGCGCCACGCCGATGGCGTAGGACACCTGCACCAGGCACTTCGACGCGAGCCCGGCCGCGACGATGTTCTTCGCGACGTAGCGCGCGGCGTAGGCCGCGGAACGATCCACTTTCGAGGGATCCTTGCCGGAAAACGCGCCGCCGCCGTGCGGCGCTGAGCCGCCATAGGTATCGACGATGATCTTGCGGCCGGTGAGGCCGCAGTCGCCCTTGGGGCCGCCGATTTCGAAGGCGCCGGTCGGATTGACGAGGAACTTGATCTTGCCCTTGACCAGGTTCTTCGGCAGCACCGGCTTGATGATCTGCTCGATCACCGCTTCCTCGATCTGCTTGTGCGTCTGTCCCGGCGCATGCTGGGTGGAGAGCACCACGGTTTCGATCGAGTCGGGCTTGCCGTTGGCGTACTTGATCGTGACCTGGGACTTGGCGTCCGGGCGCAGCCACGGCATGCGGCCGTCGCGGCGCAGTTCCGACTGGCGCTCGACCAGGCGATGCGAGAGATAGATCGGCAGCGGCATCAGGCCCGGCGTTTCGTCGCAGGCGTAGCCGAACATCAGGCCCTGGTCGCCGGCGCCCTGGTCCAGATCGAGGCCCTGACCCTCGTTGACGCCCTGCGCGATGTTCTGCGACTGCTCGCCGTAGGCCACGATCACCGTGCAGGTGTGCGTGTCGAAGCCGATCGCCGGGTCGTTGTAGCCGATGCGGTTGATGGTCTTGCGCACCACGTCGTTGTAGTTGACGCGCGCGTCGGTGGTGATCTCGCCGGCGAGCACCACCAGGTTGTCCTTGACCAGCGTCTCGGCGGC
>JBDTRO010000093.1:0-12626 GCA_039931635.1 Betaproteobacteria bacterium
TCCGACGGCGAGGTGATGGTCGAGGTGATGGAGAACGTGCGCGGCAAGGACGTGTTCGTGCTGCAGTCGACCTGCCAGCCGACCAACGACAACCTGATGGAACTGATGGTGATGGTGGATGCGCTCAAGCGCTCCTCCGCCGCCCGCGTCTCGGCGGCAATCCCTTACTTCGGCTACGCGCGCCAGGACCGGCGTCCACGTTCGGCGCGGGTCGCGATCAGCGCCAAGGTGGTGGCGAACATGCTTACCTCCGCGGGGATCTCGCGCGTGCTGACGATGGACCTGCACGCCGACCAGATCCAGGGCTTCTTCGACATGCCGGTCGACAACATCTACGCCGCACCGGTGCTGCTCGGCGACGTCTGGAAACAGGGCTACGACAACCTGATCGTGGTTTCCCCCGACGTAGGCGGCGTGGTGCGCGCGCGCGCGCTGGCCAAGCGCCTGGAGTCGGATCTCGCGATCATCGACAAGCGGCGGCCGCGCGCCAATGTTTCCGAGGTCATGAACGTGATTGGCGAGGTCAAGGGCCGCACCTGCGTGATCATGGACGACATGGTGGACACCGCAGGGACGCTTTGCAAGGCGGCCGAGGTGCTGAAGATGGAGGGCGCGGTGAAAGTCGTCGCCTATTGCACGCACGCGGTGCTCTCGGGAGACGCGGTCAAGCGCATCGCCGCCTCTGACATGGACGAACTGGTGGTGACCGACACCATCCCGCTGCGCGCCGATGCGCTTGCCTGCAGGAAAATCCGCAGCCTGTCGGTTGCGGGGCTGCTTGCCGAAACGATTTTGAGGATCTTCACCGAAGACTCGGTGAGTTCGCTGTTTATCGAGTAGTCGAATAGTCTTGCAACCCCTGCTTTCCAACCCTGCCTGTGTCTGGTCGCGGACCCGGCGGAAAACCGAAGGAGTATTGCGATGAGAATCGAAATCAATGCGCGCAAGCGCGAGGCGCAAGGGACGGGTGCGAGCCGCCGTCTCCGCCGCTCGGGCAACGTCCCGGGCATCGTCTATGGCGGCAGCGGTGAAGCGGTGAACATCGAGCTCAACCACAAGGAGCTCTACCAGCACCTCACCAACGAGAAGTTTCATGCGTCGATCCTGTCGCTCAAACTCGACGGCAAGGCTGAAGACGTGCTGCTGCGCGCGTTCAACATGCATCCCTACAAGGGGCACGTGCAGCACATCGACTTCCAGCGCGTCTCCAAGGACAAGAAGATCCACATGAAGGTGCCGCTGCACTTCGTCAACGCCGAGGTTTCGCCGGGCGTGAAGGAGCAGGGTGGCATACCGAACCACGTCCTGAACGAACTCGACGTCACCTGCCTGCCGGACGATCTGCCTGGATTCATCGAGGTCGACATGGGCCAGCTCACGATCGGCCACTCGGTGCATGTCAAGGAGCTGAAGCTGCCGAAGGGCGTTGAGGCGGTTCTGCACCGGGGCGAGAACCCCGTGGTGGCGACCATTATCCAGCCGGTGCTGATCACCGAGGAAGAAACCGCCGCCGAGGTTGTTTCGGCAGCCGATGTGCCGACTACCGAGCAGGCCGCGCCCGACAAGGCGGCCGATGCTGCGGCCGGCGACAAGGCCGGTGCCAAGGCCGGCGACAAGGGCGGCAAGCCGGCAGAGAAACCGGCCGAGAAGAAAGAGAAGAAGTAAGCCTTGGCCGCGGCCATGCGCCCCGGGTCGATCCGGCTGGTCGTCGGCCTGGGGAATCCGGGCAAGGACTACGAACGCACACGCCACAACGCCGGCTTCTGGCTGGTGGAGCGCTTCGCCGTGCAATCGGGGGTGGCGTTGCGCAAGGACGGCAAATACCAGGCGCTGGTCGGACGGCTGGAATCAAACGGCGCCTGGCTGGTGCTGCCGCAGAGCTTCATGAACGCGAGCGGGCGCGCGGTGCAGATGCTGGCCGGTTTTTTCAAGATCCAGCCGGCGGAGATCCTGGTGGTGCACGACGAGCTCGACTTCGAGCCGGGCACGGCGAAGATCAAACAAGGCGGCGGCATTGCCGGTCACAACGGCCTGAAGGACATTTCGCAGCGGCTTGGATCGCACGACTACTGGCGGCTGCGCCTTGGCATCGGGCACCCGGGCGACAAGAACGCGGTCGCCGACTACGTGCTGAACAGGCCCTCGGTGGAAGATCGCGCGGACATCGACGAAACGATCGGCCGCAGCATCGAAATCCTGCCGCTGTGCCTGGCCGGCGACATGCAAGGCGCGATGCAGAAGCTTCACAGCGTGGAAAAAGAAAAGAAAGTAAAACCAGTCGAGAAAAAACCCGAAGCTCCAAAGGCGCCCGCCAAATCCGAGCCGAAGCCCGAGCCCAAGGTTGAATCGAAAACTGAAGCGAAGCCCGAGCCGGAGAAGAAAGGCCTCTTCAGCTCCCTGTTCGGCAAGAAAAAATGAGCCTGCGTTGCGGGATTGTCGGCCTGCCGAACGTGGGCAAGTCCACGCTGTTCAACGCCCTGACGAAATCCGGCATCGCGGCGGAGAACTATCCGTTCTGCACCATCGAGCCGAACGTCGGCATCGTCGAGGTGCCTGATCCGCGCCTGGGCGGGCTGGCGGCAATCGAGAAGTCGCAGAAGGTGATCCCGGCCGCGGTGGAGTTCGTCGACATCGCAGGCCTGGTGGCCGGCGCCTCCAAGGGCGAAGGGCTCGGCAACCAGTTCCTTGCCACCATCCGCGAGACCGACGCCATCGTTCACGTCGTGCGCTGCTTCGAGGACCCGAACGTCATTCACGTCGCCAACAAGGTCGACCCACTCTCCGATATCGAGGTGATCAACACGGAGCTGGCGCTGGCGGACCTCGCCGCCGCGGAGAAGCAGTTGTCGAGAAACGCCAAGGTCGCCAAGACCGGCGGCGACAAGGAAGCGCAGCGCCTCGTCGCGGTTCTGGAGAAGGCGATCGCCGCGCTGGACCAGGGCAGGCCGGTGCGTTCGGTGGACTGGTCGAAGGAAGAACTCGTGGTGCTAAAGCCCCTGTTCCTGCTCACCATGAAGCCGACGATGTACGTGGCGAACGTGGCGGAGAAGGGCTTCAAGGACAACCCGCTGCTCGCCGCCGTCGAGGCGCACGCGAAAAAAGAAGGCGCTCCGGTGGTGGCGATCTGCGCCGCGATGGAATCCCAGATCGCCGACATGCCGGACGAGGACAAGCAGATGTTCCTGGCCGACATGGGCATGCTGGAGCCGGGCCTGGCACGCGTCATCCGCGCCGGCTACCAGCTGCTCGGGCTGCAGACCTACTTCACCGCCGGGCCGAAGGAGGCGCGCGCATGGACCGTGCCGGTCGGCGCCACCGCGCCCCAGGCCGCGGGCGTTATCCACACCGATTTCGAACGCGGCTTCATCCGCGCCGAAGTCACGCCCTACGACGACTACATCGCCTGCAAGGGCGAGGTGGGGGCCAAGGAAGCCGGCAAGCTGCGCATCGAGGGCAAGGACTACGTCGTGCATGACGGTGACGTCATGCATTTCCGCTTCAACGTATAGCCCGCCGCGCGTTCGTCAGAACGACCAGACCTGCATGGTCCGGTGCAGTTCGGCCAGTTCCGTGTCATTGAGCGCGGGCAGCGTGCGGCCCGCCGGGTCGATCTTGTCCGCGAGCTCGAGCACCATGGTGTTCATCGCCGCGAGGCGGCGCGCGAGCACTTCCGCGATCGCGGCGGCGATTTTCAGCGCGGCCGTCGATCCTTCCTCGAGCAGCGCGCGGAAACGTCGCACCGGCAGGCGCAGTACCCGCGTATCGACGACGGCGCGGCCGGTTGCGGAACGAGCGTCGGCGGTGATCAGCGACATCTCGCCCAGGACTCCGCCCGGACCCATGCGCGCCAGCGAGCGATCGCCGCGCGGACCGCGCTTGACGATGTCGATCTCGCCCGCGACCACCAGGAAAAGTCCGTCGCCCGGATCGCCTTCGCGGAACAATTCCCTGCCGGCGGGAATGTCCTGTGTCTCGACGATGGCGGCAATGACATCGAGCTCCGCGTCCGAGAGCGCGCGGCACAGGGTCATCGGCTTCAATACGGCGGCATGTTCTTTTGCCATCGGCAAAGTCTACCTTACGGCCTGCGCGCCGATTCGCTTCGGGGCACGCCCGCGGGTATCATCACTCCGGCAGTGGGGGCGGTCAATAGGGAGGAATTCACATGGCTATCGAACTGAACAATCGAACCAGGATACTGGCGGGCGTGGCGGTATTGGTCGCTGCCGGCGCGGGCGCATGGTTTTTCTTCCTGGACGATTTCCTGAACGCGCCCCCGCCGCCCGTGGTCGCGAAGGCGGCGCCGAAGCCCGCTGCCGCCGCGCCGAAGAGCGCGCCCGCAGATGCGGCGAAGCCGGCGGATGCGGCCAAGGCGGCAGTCGATGCACCCAAGCAGGGCGACGCAGCGAAGCCGGTGGCCAATGCGCCCAAACAGGCAGAGGCGGCCCCGGCGGCTGCACCCAAGCCCGCCGCGAAACCGATCCCGACCAATCCGGAAAAACTGATCGCCGAGGTGATCGAAACCTCCGGCCTGAAAGCCTACTTTCAGACTTTTGGCCGCGAGGCGATGCTCAAAGCGGGCGCCGGCGACGCCGCGCAAAAGCGGGCCATGAGCCCGGCCGACTACGCAGCCGTGGTCGATATCGTGAACCGGGTATTCGAGCCCGCGACGATGACCGCGGAACTTGCCACGAACCTGAAGGACAGCAATTTCGACGTTGAGCGGATGGCGCGTTTTCTCGAGCTGCTGCGCCAGCCGATCGCGCTCAAGATGACCGCGCGGGAGATGCGTGAAGTCACGCCCGAGGCGATGAAGGAATACTCGGACGGCTTCCGCAAGAATCCGCCCCCTGCCGCGCGCGTCAAGATGATCGAGACGCTCGACCAGGTGACCCACAGCTCGGAAATCGGCGCCGACATGGCGAGCGCCATGGCGCGGGACATGATCGATACGATGCTCGATTCGATGAAGAAGGCCGGCAAGAACGTCCCCAGGGAGGTGCGCCAGGTCGTTGGCTCGCAGCTCAATTCGATGCGCAACCAGTCGCGCGCGCAGATCCGGTCGGTGATGTACGTGATGTACCGCAAGGCGAGCGACGAAGAGTTGTCCGAGTACGTGAAGCTGCTCGATACCGACACGGGCAGATGGGGATCGGAATTGCTCGCCAACGCGATGCGCCCGGTGATGGTAAGCCGCGGTAGCGCGCTGGGCAAGGAGGTGGCGCAGTTCGCGATGGCAAGGATGCCATCGGGCAAGGAACCCGCGGCGCCGCCGCCTGTCGCGCAACGGGAGGAGAAACCCGCTGACAGACCCGCGGCCGCTCCCGCCCCCGTGGCCGCGGCGCCCGAGGCGCCCGGTTACCAGCGCGCGGCCGGCACCCGCGACATCTACTCGCGGTACAACGATGTGATCACCGCGACCGTAATGCGGGACCGCGCAGCGGTCAAGGAGCTGCTGGACGATGGCAAGAATCCGAATGCCCGCCAAAGGGACGGCTTCACGCCGCTCATGATCGCGGCAACCAATGGCGATACCGAGATCGCGGCGGCCCTGCTTACCGCGGGCGCGGATCCGAATCTGCGCGCCGGCGGCAGGGGCGCGCTGTCCATCGCCAAGTCGCGCGGCGGCGCCGGGATGGTGCAGTTGCTCGAGCGCAGCGGAGCCAGGGACTGAAATGCGCGGGATCGTGCGCAGTCTCGTCGCCGGTACCGCGCTTTGCATTGCCATTGCCGCGGCAGGCGCGGAATTGCCGATTTTCGATGCGCACCTGCATTACAGTCATGACGCTTGGGAGTCGGTGCCGCCCAAGCAAGCCATCGCGATCCTGCGCAAGGCGGGCTTGAAGCGCGCGCTGATTTCGAGCTCCGGTGATGAAGGCCAGCAGCGGCTCTATGCCGAGGCGCCCGACCTGGTGATCCCGGAGCTGCGTCCCTACCGTTCGCGCGGGGAAATCGGCTCGTGGTTTCGCGACCCGAGCGTGATCCCGTATCTCGAGGATCGGCTGAAGAAGTACCGCTATGCCGGCATCGGCGAGTTTCACCTGTACGGCGCCGACGCCGACCTGCCGGTGCCGCGCCGCATGGTGCAACTGGCGCGGCAGCATAGGCTCTTTCTGCATGCGCACTCCGATGTGGACGCGCTCGAGCGGCTGTTCAAGCAGTGGCCGGAGGCGAAAATCCTCTGGGCGCATTCCGGCTTCGACCGGCCGGAGAAAGTGCGCGAGATGCTGCGCAAGTACAAGAACCTGTGGTGCGATCTCGCGTTCCGCACCGATCATGCGCGCGGCGGCAAGGTGGATGCGGACTGGCGCGCCGCGTTCCTGGAATTTCCCGAGCGCTTCATGGTCGGCACCGATTCCTATACCCCGGAGCGCTGGCATTACATCGGGGAGCATGCAAACTGGTCGCGCCAGTGGCTGGCCGATCTGCCGCCTGACGTCGCGGAGCGCATCGCGTGGAAAAACGGCGAGAATCTTTTCGACGGCATGCTCAGCGGGCATTGATCGCCGCCGCGTTTGTTGGCGGCGCGCAGGCCTGCGAACTGCCGGCCGGCGCGCGCGTCGAATCAAAACGTGTCGCGCTCAGCTACCGCACCATGCCCGCAAAGATTGCCGTGGGCGAGCCGTTCGTGCTCGAACTCGCCGCCTGCGCGAAGTCCGGAGCGGCATTGTCCGACCGCGTGCAGCTGGACGCGCAGATGCCCGAGCACCGGCATGGCATGAATTACCGGCCGAGCCTGAAGCGGCTGGGCGGAGGGCGGTACCGGTCGGAGGGATGGCTGTTCCATATGCCCGGGCGCTGGGAATTCGTCTTCGACCTGGACGGTGAGCGGCTCACGCACAGCGTCCGGATCGAGTGACGCGAATCGCCTTCGCCGCGCTGCTCGCCCTGGCCGCGGGCGCCGCGCAGGCGCAGCTGCTGGATTTCACCGACGCCGAGACGCGCGCGATCCTGCGGCACGGGCCCTGGCCGGCGGCCTGGAAGCCGGACCCTTCGAACCGGGTTTCCGGTGATCCGCAGGCGATCGAACTCGGCGAACGGCTCTTTTTCGAACCCCGCCTCTCCCCTTCGGGCAAGGTGCTGTGCGCCACCTGCCACGCACCCTTTCGCGGCTGGCAGGATGCCCGGGCGCGCGCCTTCGGCCTCGCGGAGGCGGATCGCAATACCCAGAGCCTGTTCAACGTGCGCTACCACCACTGGTTCGGCTGGGACGGCGCCGGGGATTCCCTGTGGGCGCAGAGCATCCGGCCGATGCTCGATGCGCGCGAGATGGGCGGCAGCCAGGCGCATGCCGCGGCGCTGGTACGCGGCGATGCCGAGCTCTCCTGCCGGTTCGGAAAGGTCTTTGGCGTGCCGCCGCCCGCCGATGACGAAAGCGTGCTCGCCGGAATCGGCAAGGCGCTTGCCGCCTTCCAGGAAACCATCGTCAGCGGGCGCTCTCCGTTCGACGATTTCCGTGATGCGCTGGCTGCTGGTGATCTTTCTTCAATGAAAAAATATCCAGACGCGGCGCAGCGGGGTTTGCGCATCTTCGTCGGCCGCGGCAATTGCGCCGCCTGCCATTTCGGGCCGACGTTCTCGAACGGCGAATTCCATGACACCGGCGTGCCGTTCTTTGTCGCGGGCGGCGGCGCCGACCCGGGCCGCCACGGCGGCATCCGCAAACTGCAGGCAAATCCGTTCAATCAGCTCGGGCAATATAACGATGACCCCAGACGCGACGATCCTGGCGGGACGAGCGCGACCAGGACGCGGCATGTATCTCTGGAGCACCGCAACTTCGGCGAATTCAAGGTGCCAGGCCTGCGCAACGTCGCGCTCACCTCGCCCTACATGCACAACGGCAGCCTCGCGACTCTGCCGGACGTGGTCAGGCACTACTCCGAAATCAACCCGGACCGCCTGCACTCCGATGGTGAAAGCATTCTCAAGCCGCTGCGCCTGAGTCCGGGGGAGTCGGCCGACCTGGTCGCGTTCCTGGAATCGCTGACCGAGATCGCCAGCGCCCTGCAGCCCAGGCTGCCGGGCTCAAGCTGCCGCTGATCCAGGGCCAGGTCATCGCGGCGTCATACGCAGCCTCTATCCTCGTGCCGCACACAAGGAGAGAGACATGAATTTTCCGGTGATTTCGTTTACCGCGGTTTACCTGAAGGCGCAGCATGGCTACGTCGGATTCATCGAGGAACTGCCAGGGGTCAACTCGCACGGACAGACCATCGAGGAGGCCCGCGCAAACCTGCAGCGCCTTGCGACCGTGATCTTCGATCTGGAGCGCGCCCAGGCGAAGGAACTGCTGGCCGGAAAGGACGTGGTAAGGGAAGGATTCGTCGTTTTTGGGGTGTAACAAGGCTGTAATAACTGCGACCTAGACTCGTCGCCATCAACCATGGAGACAAGACAAGTCATGAGAATGAAATCCGCATTTGCTTTGCTGTTCACGGGTACCTTGTTTGCCGGTGCTGTCCAGGCCGTCGACATTACCGGCGCCGGCGCGACGTTTCCCTATCCGGTCTACGCCAAATGGGCCGATGCCTACAAGAAGGCGACTGGCGTCGGCATGAATTACCAGTCCATCGGTTCAGGCGGCGGCATCAAGCAGATCACTGCGAAGACGGTGGACTTCGGCGCCTCGGACGCTCCCATGAAGGGCGAGGATCTGGAAAAGAACGGACTGCTGCAGTTCCCCGCCATCATGGGCGGCGTGGTGCCTGTCTACAACCTGAGGGGCGTCAAGTCGGGCGACGTCAAGCTCACCGGCGCGCTGATTGCGGATATCTACCTTGGCAAGGTGAAGATGTGGAACGATCCAGCGATCGTCAAGCTCAATCCTGGCGTCGCTCTGCCGGGCCAGGCCATCTCAGCGGTGAATCGGTCCGACGGATCGGGGACGACGTTCTTGTTTACCAACTATCTCTCCAAGGTCAGCCCGGAGTGGAAATCGACCATCGGCGAGGGAACCGCGGTGAAGTGGCCGACCGGCGTCGGCGGCAAGGGTAACGAAGGCGTGGCGAATTACGTGGCGCGCATCGACGGTTCGATCGGTTACGTGGAATACGCCTACGCGAAGCAGAACAAGCTGTCGTATGCGCAGATGATGAATAAGGACGGACAAATGATTGTGCCCAGCGACGACAGCTTCAAGGCGGCTGCGGCCGGCGCGGACTGGAACAGCGTGCCCGGCATGGGCGTCGTTCTCACTGATCAGCCGGGCAAAGCAAGCTGGCCGATGACCGGCGCTTCGTTCATCCTGATGCACAAGATGCAGGGCAAGCCGGAAAACGCGAGAGAAGTCCTGAAGTTCTTCGAGTGGTCGTTCAAGAACGGCGGCAAGATGGCCGACGAACTCGATTACGTGCCAATGCCCGAGGCCGTCGTCAAGCTGATCCAGTCGGTCTGGAAGGCGCAGATCAAGGATGGTTCAGGCAAGGCGATCTACTGAGCGCATCACGGCAACTCGTTGATCCGCAAAAGGGGCGGCGCTGGCCGCCCCTTTTTTGATACTTCCGGCAACCGCCTCCCTTACAATCCACCTGGCCTGAACCACAGATGTCCGCAACGCTGAATCCCACCGACGCCGACGACGTTGCTGCCGCGATGAATGATTCCCAGAACCCGCGCCGCCTGCGCTCCGCGCCATGGGCGGACAAGGCTTTCGAATGGGTGACGCGGATATTCGCGTTCCTGGTTTTCAGCATTCTGGCCGCGATTCTCATCTCGCTCGTGATCGGCAGCCAGATGACTCTCGAGAAATACGGGTTTTCCTTCATCTGGTCCTCCGACTGGGACCCGGTGCAGGAAAAATTCGGCGCGCTGGTGCCGATCTACGGCACCGTCGTCACGTCGTTGATCGCGATGGCGATTGGCGTACCCGTGAGTTTCGGCATCGCGATTTTCCTCACCGAGCTTTCGCCCGCGTGGTTGAAGCGCCCGCTGGGCACCGCGATAGAGCTGCTGGCGGCGATACCGTCGATCATCTACGGCATGTGGGGCCTGTTCGTGTTCGTGCCGCTGTTCCAGACGTATCTCCAGCCCCTGCTCATCAATTCGCTGGGCAACATACCGTTCTTCGGTGCGCTGTTTGCCGGGCCGCCGATCGGCATCGGCATGATCACGGCCGGCCTGATCCTCTCCATCATGGTGATTCCCTTCATAACGGCGGTGATGCGCGACGTGTTCGAGATTGTGCCGCCGATGCTCAAGGAATCCGCCTACGGGCTCGGAGCGACTACGTGGGAGGTCGTCTGGCGCGTCGTGCTGCCCTACACCAAGGCAGGCGTCATCGGCGGCATCATGCTGGGCCTGGGGCGCGCGCTTGGCGAGACCATGGCGGTAACATTCGTCATCGGCAACGCGCACCGGCTCGCGATATCGCTGAATGCTCCCGGCAACAGCATTGCCTCGGCACTCGCCAACGAATTCACCGAGGCGGTCGGCGACCTGTACTACTCCGCGCTGATCGAGCTCGGCCTGATCCTTTTCCTTATCACCACGGTGGTGCTGGCCCTCTCCAAGCTGCTGCTGATGCGCCTGGCGCGCCATGAAGGAGCGCAGACATGAGCGCCATCGTTTCGGGCGCGCCTGCGGTCAATTCGAGCAACCGGCTTTACCGTTCGCGCAAGCGCTTCAACGCCATCGTGCTCGTCGTCGCAAGCGCCGCGCTGGCGTTCGGCCTGTTCTGGCTGGTGTGGATTCTCGGCACGCTCCTCTACGAAGGCGGCACGGCGCTTGCCCGGGCGTCTCTCTACTATGAGATGACCCCGCCACCGGGCGCCGATGGCGGCCTCGCCAACGCGATCTGGGGCAGCCTGATCATGGTCACCGCCGGAACGCTCCTGGGCACCCCGATCGGGATCCTCGCGGGCACCTACCTGGCCGAATACGGCAGGCGCGGCTGGCTCGCCGGAGCGACGCGGTTCCTGAACGACGTTCTGCTGTCCGCGCCCTCCATCGTGATCGGCCTGTTCGTGTATTCGGCATACGTGGCCCAGGTGAAGCACTTCTCCGGCTGGGCGGGCGCCGTCGCGCTCGGGCTGCTCGTCGTGCCGGTGGTGGTGCGTACCACCGACGACATGCTGAAGCTGGTGCCGAATACGCTGCGCGAAGCGACCATGGCGCTCGGTTGCCCGAGCTGGAAGATGGTCGTCCATGTCACTTACCGCGCGGCCCGAACCGGGATCCTCACCGGCATCCTGCTGGCCATTGCGCGCATCAGCGGCGAGACCGCGCCGCTCCTTTTCACGGCGCTGAACAACCAGTTCTGGTCCGACAACATGAACGCGCCGATGGCAAACCTGCCGGTGGTGATTTTCCAGTTCGCGATGAGCCCCTACGAGAACTGGCACCGTCTCGCCTGGGGCGGCGCCGCGCTTATTACACTTACCGTGCTGGTGCTCAATATCCTGGCGCGCGCGCTGTTCAGGAAGACCGACTGAAACGAGGTATGTGATTTATGGAAACCAGCACCGCCAAGGCGTCCGCCAGGCCCACCATCCACACCACCATGCGCGGAGATCGGCCAGAAGGCGTCGCCGCGCCGTCCGACCTCAAGCCCAAGCTGAAAATCAACAAGCTGAATTTCTACTATGGCGGCTTTCACGCGATCAAGAACGTCACCATGGACATCCCGGAGCGGAAGGTGACTGCGTTCATCGGGCCCTCGGGCTGCGGCAAGTCGACACTGCTGCGCACCTTCAACCGGATGTATTCGCTGTATCCGGACCAGCGTGCCGAAGGCGAAATCCTGATGGACGGCGAAAACCTGATCACGACCAAGCAGGACGTGTCGCTGATCCGGGCCAAGATCGGCATGGTGTTCCAGAAACCGACGCCGTTCCCGATGTCCATCTACGACAACATCGCATTCGGCGTGCGGCTGTTCGAGGATCTCAGCAAGCGGGAGATGGACGCGCGCGTCGAATGGGCCCTGGGCCGGGCGGCGATCTGGAATGAGGTCAAGGACAAGCTGAACCAGAGCGGGCAGAGCCTTTCGGGTGGTCAGCAGCAGCGCCTGTGCATTGCGCGCGGCATTGCCATCAAGCCCGAGGTGCTGCTGCTCGATGAACCCTGCTCGGCGCTGGATCCGATTTCCACCGCCAAGGTCGAGGAACTGATCCACGAGCTGAAGACCGACTACACGGTGATCATCGTTACCCACAACATGCAGCAGGCGGCGCGGGTTTCCGACTACACCGCCTACATGTACCTGGGCGAATTGATCGAATACGACGTCACCGACACGATCTTCATCAAGCCAAAGAAGGCGGCTACCGAGGATTACATCACCGGCAGGTTCGGCTAGGAACGTAAAGGAAACCGACCATGGGCGTTACCGAGCATATTTCAAAGCAGTTCGAAGCCGACCTCGATACCACGCGCACGCGCGTGCTGCAAATGGGCGGGCTGGTGGAAGCGCAGATCCTCGCGGCGATACAGGCTTTTGCCACCGGCGACGCGGCGCTGATCGCGCAGGTGATCGAAAACGACGCGCGCGTCAACGGCTACGAGGTCGCGATTGACGGCGCCTGCAACCACATCGTGGTCAAGCGCCAGCCGGCGGCGAGCGATCTTCGCCTGATCATGGCGATCAGCAAGATTGTGACGGACCTCGAGCGCATCGGCGACGAGGC
>JBDTRO010000094.1:0-7371 GCA_039931635.1 Betaproteobacteria bacterium
TCCGGGTTTGCCTTGCGCTGGGCGAGCGCGTGCTCGACCGCTTCGCGCACCGAACGGCGCAGTTCCTTCTCCAGCTCCGCGCGCAGGCCCGCGATCTGCTTGTTCAGCTCCGGAACCAGGCGCACGACCAGCACGCGCTCGATGTCGGCCGCGAGCGCTTCATCGCGCGCGCGGTTGGCGGCAGCGGCGGCCGGATCGTGCTCGACGATCTCGGTGAGCAGGGGAACTTCCTCGACGGAGCGCAGCGAGTCCTCCTGCTGGCGCTTCATGAGCGCATCCACGCGCGCGAAAAGCTGGTTCGGGTCGCGGCTGTCGCTCATGCGGATTTGGCGAGGTCGTGGTTTCTGATTTCGTAGCCGCGGTCGCGGTAGAACCTGAAGCGCGCGCGCCCGGCGCGGACCTGGTCCTCCTGCCGGTCGACGATTTCCAGCACCCGCCCGTGGCGCTCGAAGAAGGGCGCGCATTCGGGCGACAGGTTCAGCAACACGTCGCATGCCGCCGCCGGCTGCGCGTCGCCCGATGCGATGAGCACCGGGGTGTCGGCCGCGGCCGGATCGTGGGCGTAGCAGTGCGGAATGAAGGAAGTCGCGGTGCTCACCCACAGCAGGCGATCGATCTTCTGCGCCATTTCCGCCTGCGGGGCGTAGATCAGGACGCGCTTTTTCTGCTGCAGCGCCTTGCCCGCGAGCCGGCAGGCAACGCCGATCCGGTCGTCCGCGTTGAAGTAGAAGTCTATCGACGTCATGCCGCCTCAGCCGCGGCGCGCGCCGCGCAGCGCGAGCCGGACCAGCAGCGGCACAGGCCGCCCGGTGGAACCCTTCTCCCTGCCGCTGCGCCAGGCGGTCCCGGCGACGTCGAGGTGCGCCCAGCGCAGCTTGCGCGTGAAGCGCGCGAGGTAGCAGGCTGCGGTGACGCTGCCGGCCGGCCGGCCGCCGATATTCGCCATGTCGGCGAAGTTCGAGCGCAGCTGCTCCTGGTAGTCCTCCCAGACCGGCATTTGCCAGACGCGGTCCCAGGCGTCGTTGCCCGCGGCGATGATTTCGTCGGCGAGATTCTGGTCGTTGGCGAACAGGCCGCTTGCGACATGGCCGAGCGCGATCACGCAGGCGCCGGTGAGCGTTGCGATATCGACCACCGAGGCCGGATCGAAACGCGCGGCGTACGTAAGCGCGTCGCACAGGATCAGGCGGCCTTCGGCGTCGGTGTTGAGAATCTCGACCGTCTGGCCGGACATCGTGGTCACGATGTCGCCGGGGCGCGTCGCCGCGCCGTCCGGCATGTTCTCGCAGGTCGGCACGACGCCGACGACGTTCACCGGTGCGCGCATGCCGGCGAGCGCGTGGATCGCGCCCAGCACGCTGCCCGCGCCGGACATGTCGAACTTCATCTCGTCCATCTCGGCGCCGCCCTTGAGCGAGATGCCGCCGGTGTCGAAGGTGATGCCCTTGCCGACCAGCACCAGCGGTTTTTTCGATTTCGCAGCGCCGGCGTAGCGCAGCACGATCAGCTTGGGCGGCTGGCGCGAGCCGGCCGTGACCGCCAGCAGCGCGCCCATGCCCAGGCGCTCCATGTCCTTGCGCTCGAGGACTTCGATGCCGAGCTTGAATTGCTTCGCGATCCTGCGCGCTTCGTCCGCGAGATAGGAAGGCGTGCACAGGTTCGGCGGCAGGTTGCCGAGCGTGCGCGCGAGGTCGGTGCCATCGGCGGTCGCCACGGCTTCCTTCAGCGCGGCCTGGGACTGCAGCGTCACCGGCGCGCCGCTGATCGCCAGCGTCACCGCGGCGAGCGCGGGTGCCGCGGGCTTCTTCTGCGTCTTGAGCTGGTTGAAGCTGTAGAAAGCGTCGCGAAAGCCGAGCACTGCGTTGCGCACGGCCCAGGGCAGACCGCGGCCGCCGACCGCGAAATCCGCGACTGGCAGCACCGCGTCCTTCGCGCCCAGGCCCTTCAGCGCCGCCGCGGCGCCGCGCACCGCTGCGCGGAAAGCAACGACGCCGTAATCGGCGCGCTCGCCCAGGCTCACCAGCAGCACGCGCTCGGCGGGCAATCCGGAAGTTTTCTGCAGCAGCAGCGTGGCGCCCGCCTTGCGTGCGAGATCGCCCTGCGAAAGGACGCGCCGCAGCGCGCCCGCTGACGCCTTGTCGGCGACCTGCGCCGCGCGCGCCGGATTCGCGCCGGCAAAAACGGCCAGCACCAGGCAAGCGGTCTTCGCCTTCTCGGGCGCCAGGGCGCGTATGCTAAATTGCACTGGATTCTCCTATGAATTTCGCGCCAAGTATCGCATGATCTTCCTCCGCACGCTGCTGCGGGAGTTCGCCAATCTGGCCGTCGCCGTGTTCCTCTCACTGTTCCTGATCGCGCTCACGACGCGCCTGATCCGGCTCCTCGGCCAGGCCGCGGGCGGCAAGATTCCTTCCGACGCGGTGGTTGCGTTCCTTGGCTTCTCCGCCCTCAACCTGCTGCCGGTGCTGCTGTCCCTCACCTTGTTCATCACGGTGCTGCTCGCGTTGAACCGCAGTTGGCGGGACTCGGAGATGGTGATCTGGTTCAACTCAGGCCTGTCGCTGGCCGCCTGGATCCGGCCGGTGCTGATTTTTGCGGCGCCGCTGGTGGCGGTGATCGCGGCGCTGTCGTTCTTCATCTCGCCCTGGGCGGCGCAAAAGAGCGAGCAGTACCGCGGCCGCGTCGATGCGCGCGACGACCTCTCGCGCGTCGAACCGGGCACTTTTGGCGAGTCGCGCAGCAAGGAGCGCGTGTTTTTCGTCGAATCCATCGCCGGCGACAAGAGCTCGGTGCGCAACGTGTTCGTGAATTCGACCCAGCACCGCCGCACCGGGGTGATGATGAGCGAGCGCGGCTTCACCGAGATGGCGCCCAATGGCGACAGTTTCCTCGTGCTGCTGGCAGGCCGGCGTTACGAAGGGACGCCGGGCGAAGCGGACTTCCGCCTGATGGAATTCGAGCGCTACGCCACGCGCGTGCAGACCAAGGAAGGCGACGAGCCGGTGGCGACCCAGAAAAGCACCACCACGCTGGGCCTGATCGAGAGTCCGACGCGCGCCAACCTGGGCGAACTGCTGTGGCGCGTCGGGGTGCCGGTGTCGGCGCTGATCCTCGCACTGCTCGCGATTCCGATGAGCTTCGTCAATCCGCGCGCCGGACGTTCCGTGAACCTGGTGTTCGCACTGCTTACCTACATGGTGTATTCGAACCTGCTTTCGGTAAGCCAGGCCAAGGTGGTGCAAGGCAAGCTCGCGTTCGCCACCGGCTTGTGGATGGTGCACGCCGCTATGCTGGTGCTGCTGGTGGTTCTGTTCGTGCAGCGCATGTCGCTGCTGCGCATGCCGTGGCGCAGGAAATAGGATGCCCTTGAGCCGCATCCCGACGCTGGAGCGCTACCTGGCGCGCCAGATCTACGCGGCGGTGGGCTTCGTGCTCCTCGGCTTTCTCGGTCTGTTCGCGTTTTTCGACCTGATCGCAGAGCTGCGTGACCTGGGCAATGGCGAATACCAGCTGAGTCAGATATTCATCGTGGTCGCGCTCTGGGTCCCGGGCCACGCCTACGAGCTGTTTCCGATCGCAGTGCTGATCGGCACGCTCTACGTGCTGGCGCACCTGTCGAGCAACTCCGAATACACGGTGATGCGCGCGGCCGGCCTGTCGCCGGTCCGTGCCGGAGCGGTCCTGGCGAAGGTCGGGCTCGCTTTCGTGATTGCCACCTTTACCATCGGCGAGTGGGTCTCGCCCGTCACCGAAGAGGCGGCCCAGAAAGTGCGGATGCAGGCGATGAATTCGCTCATCGGTGGCGGTCTCAACTCCGGGCTCTGGTTCAAGGACGAGCGCTCGTTCATCAACGTGCGCGAGGCGCGCGAGGCGAATGTACTGGGTGGGGTCCGGATCTACGAATTCGATGCCGCCTACCGCCTGCGACAGGTGACCGAAGCGGTGCGCGGCGAGTATGCCGGCGCGGGCAAGTGGCGCCTGCTGCAGGTGTCGCAGACCATGTTCGGTCCCTCCGGGCCTACGGTCGCCAAATATCCCGAGGCCGATTGGCGCTCGGCGGTGAGCCCGGACCTGCTGAACGTGCTCATCGTGGTGCCGGAGCGCATGTCGGCCTGGAAGCTCTACAAATACCTTCAGCACCTCGCCGGCAACCGGCAGAAGACCGAGCGCTACGAAATCGCCCTTTGGAAGAAACTCTTCTATCCGCTCGCGACGCTGGTGATGATGGCGCTCGCGCTGCCGTTCGCCTACATGCACGCGCGCTCGGGCATGGTCGGCATCAAGGTGTTCCTCGGCATCATGCTGGGAATTTTCTTCCACATGCTGAACAGCCTGTTCTCGCACGTCGGGCTGCTCAAGCAGTGGCCGCCGGTCGCCTCGGCCGCGGTGCCGAGCCTGCTGTTTCTGTGCACCGCGATCCTGATGATGCTGTGGATCGAGCGCCTGCGGCCGGTGTGGGTGCGGATGCGCGCCTAGGTTTTCCTAAGGCGCGGGAATCAGCAGGCTGCCGGCGAGGCGGTCGTGCAGGAATTGCCGGTCGCGGTCCACGCAGGCCCAGGCGATGCCGATCAGAGTGGGCACCAGCAGCAGGGCGTAGACGAAGCGCAGCAGCGCGGCCTTGGGAGGCAGGCGCGCATGTCCGTTGCGTGCCACCACGCGAATGCGCCAGGTTTTCATCGCCAGCGTCTGCCCGCCGCGCAGCCAGCACCAGAGGAAATAGGCGGCGAATACCACCAGCAGGAGCAGCTGCAGCAGATGGAGGCGCCATCCCTCGATGCGCAAGGTTCCGGCAGCGAACTGGAACACCCAGGTGGCGAAAAAAGCGATCGCGAACAGGACGATGGATTCGTACAGCATGCTGGCCAGGCGCCGCAGCAGGCCGGGCGCCGCGTCCGGCCCCTCGCTCACAGCGGCGCGGGCAGGCCGTCCACGGGACTGGGCTTGTGCTTCGGCGGGGCCGCGCGCTGCCGGCGTACCGCCGGGGGCGTGTAGGTCGGCGGCACGTCGAACATGCGCTTCTCGTGCGGCGGCAGCGCCTGGTACTCGGCCCAGTACCGGCGCAGTTCCTCCCGGCGGTGGTCGGGCGCGAGCTTGCCGATGTTGCGGTACTGCTCACGCGCCTGCCAGCGCTGTTCGGGCGTGAGCTTGGCCCAGCGCTGCATGCGTTCCCGCGCGCGCTTCTGCTCCTCCGGTTTCATCGCCGGATAGCGCTTGGCGATGCCGAGCCATTTCGTCTTGTGCGGCAGGCTGAGCCTGTTCCACTCGCCGGCAAGCGGGGCCAGCGCCGTTTGCTGATCGGCCGTGAGCGTGGCCCACTGCGGGCCGCGGTCCTTGGGCGCCGCGACGACGGACGTCGCGGCAAGCGCGCAAAGCAGCAGCAGCGACGCCGCGATTCGGCGCATCAGTCTGAGCCGACCTCGGAAGAGACCTTCTTGAGCCATGTTTCGAAGCCACGGTCCAGGTAAGCGTCGATCGGCAGGACGTCGGTGAGCAGCTGGGCGTCCAGTTCCTCGGCATCGGCGGCGCGCTGCTCCTGCTGCCAGCTGTAGATCCCGACCAGGCCGGCCACCAGCAGGGCCGTCGGCAGCAGCAGCCGGAGCGAAAAGCCTCCCAGGCCGCCGAAATTGCCGACTACGCCGCCGGACGTGCTGCGGGCCCAGGCAAGCGCCGGCTCGCGATGCGGCTTGCGATGCAGAAGCGCCTGCTCGCGCGCCGCGCGCAGCCGTTCCGTGATACGTGCATCCACGCGCGCGCCCTCGTTCAGGGCCTGGCGGATCTTGTTGGCGAATCTGATTTCGTGGTTCATAAGGTGATGCCTCGCGTACGGAGCGCAGTCGCCAACGCGTGCGTTGCCCGGGAACAATGAGTCTTGACGCTGCCCTCAGAGCATCCCATGGCTTTTGCGGTCTCGGCTACGTCCAATTCCTCCCAGTAACGCATGATGAAAGCCTCACGTTGACGCGAAGGGAGCTTGGATATCTCTTGTTCAATGATTTCAATCACTTGTGACCGTTCCAGCAGGTCCGGCGGGGATTCCTCGCGGTTGGCATCGCCAGCCTCCTGCAGAGTATCAAGCGGATCCTGATCGTCCTCCTCGCCGCGCCCCGGCGCAAGGGCCGAGAGCAGGGTGGTCCAGGTAGAACGCACCTTCTGGCGCCGGAACCAGTCGCGGATCGCGTTCTGCAGGATGCGCTGGAACAGCGGCGGCAATTCTTCCGGCGCGCGATCGCCGTATCGCTCGGACAGTCGCATCATCGCGTCCTGCACGATGTCGAGCGCCGCCTCGTCATCGCGAACGGCGAATACGGCCTGCTTGAAGGCGCGCCGTTCGACGCCCGCGAGGAAAGTCGACAGCTCACTGCGTGATGCCAGGTTTTCTCCCCTCGACCGGTGTTCCCGGCTCTCTGGAAGATGGTATCAAACCCGGCCCCCGAATTAACTGCGGCTTGCTTGACCGCATTGCAGCAAGCCGTTAATCTTGAATGCTTTTCCTGCCTCAGGCTGAACTGCCATGGACCGCATCAAGACCGAAGAACTGACCGGCGCACAGATTCTCATCCGCTGTCTGCAGGCGGAAGGCGTCGAGGTCGTATTCGGCTATCCGGGCGGCGCGGTCCTCTGGATCTACGACGAACTGTTCAAGCAGGACAAGGTGCGCCACGTGCTGGTGCGCCACGAGCAGGGCGCAGCGCACGCCGCCGACGGCTATTCGCGCAGTTCGAACAAGGTCGGCGTGTGTCTGGTGACGTCCGGGCCGGGTCTGACGAACGCGGTGACGGGCATCGCCACCGCGTACATGGATTCGATCCCGATGATCATCATCAGCGGCCAGGTGCCGACGCATGCCATCGGCGAGGACGCTTTCCAGGAGTGCGACACCGTCGGCATTACGCGGCCCTGCGTGAAGCACAACTTCCTCGTGCGCGACGTCAAGGACCTCGCAATGACGATGAAGAAGGCCTTTCACATCGCAACCACGGGCCGGCCCGGACCCGTGCTCGTCGACATCCCGAAGGACGTCACCGCCAATGCCTGCGAGTTCCAGTACCCGGAAACCGTCAGCATGCGCTCGTACAACCCGGTGAAGAAGGGCCACGCCGGGCAGATCAGGAAGGCGGTGCAGCTGCTGCAGCAGGCCGAGCGGCCGATGGTCTACACCGGCGGCGGCATCGTGCTGTCAAACGCATCCGCGCAGCTGAAGGATCTCATCAAGCGCGCCGGATTTCCGATCACCAATACGTTGATGGGCCTGGGCGCCTACCCGGCGACCGACGACCAGTTCCTCGGCATGCCGGGCATGCACGGTACGTACGAAGCCAACATGGCGATGCAGCACTGCGACGTGCTGCTCGCGATCGGCGCGCGCTTCGA
>JBDTRO010000095.1:0-3485 GCA_039931635.1 Betaproteobacteria bacterium
GCACTCGGTGATAGGCGCGCGCCGAGAGCAGCAGGCGCGCGAGGGCATGCCGCAGCAGCTGGTCGCCCTCCTTGTCGGTGGCGCAGAGTCGGTCGATTTCGCGCGTGCCGAGGAGCGCGTTCGGCATGCCCTGGCGCTCGAGTTGGCGCCGGTGTGCGTTGAATACCCTCTGGCGAATCGTTTCGCTCGCTTCGGTGGCGCCGGGCGTCATCAGGTCAGCATCGCGCGGTGCGGGGACTTCGAGCTTGATGTCGACGCGGTCGGCCAGGGGTCCGGAGATGCGGCCGCGGTAACGGGCGATGCGATCGGGGGTGCAGCGGCAGCGGCCTGCGGGCGAACCGCAATGGCCGCAGGGACAGGGATTCATGGCCGCAACGAGCTGGAAGCGCGCCGGGAATTGCGACTGGCGGGCGGCGCGAGAGATCGAAACCTTGCCGGATTCCAGGGGTTCGCGCAGCGATTCGAGCACGTCGCGGTCGAACTCCGGCAGCTCATCCAGGAACAGCACGCCACGGTGCGCGAGCGAGATTTCGCCAGGCCGTGGCAGGTGTCCGCCGCCGACCATTGCCGCACCCGATGCGCTGTGATGCGGCGAGCGGTAGGGCCGCTCGCCCCAGCGTGAGGCCTCGAAGCCCGCTGCCGCCACTGAATGTATTGCCGCTACTTCAAGCGCCTCGGCCTCGCTCATCGGCGGCAGGATTCCAGGAAAGCGTGCCGCGAGCATCGACTTGCCGGTGCCGGGCGGCCCGATCATCAGCACGCTGTGCCCGCCGGCGGCGGCGACTTCCAGCGCGCGCTTGGCCTGCGGCTGACCCTTTACTTCCGAAAAATCCGGATATACATGGGCCAGCGCCCGCTGCGGCATCTCGAACCGCGGCAGCTTCGCCTCGCCGCAAAGGTGTGCAACCACTTCGAGCAGCGTGCGAGCGGGAAGCACATGCGCGCCCGCCGCAAGCGCCGCCTGGGGCGCGTTCGCTTCGGGTAGCACGAACGCGCGTCCGCATGCCCGAGCTTGCAACGCCATCGCGAGTGCGCCGCGCACTGGCCGCAGGTCGCCCGTCAACGAAAGTTCGCCGGCGAACTCGTGCGCCGCCAGCGCTTCATGCGCGATCTGGCCGCTGGCCGCGAGGATGCCGACGGCGATCGGCAGGTCGAAGCGGCCGGAATCCTTGGGTAGATCGGCCGGCGCGAGATTGACAGTGATGCGGCGCGCGGGAAATTCGAACTGCGTGTGATTCAGCGCGGCGCGCACTCGGTCCTTGGCTTCGCGCACCTCAGTGTCGGGCAGGCCGACAATGGTGAACGACGGCAGGCCTGGCCCGAGATGAACCTCGACGGCCACTTCGGGCGCATCTATCCCCGCGAGCGCGCGGCTCGCCACGGTTGCCAGTGACATGAGTCCTCCGCAAGGAACAACGCGGCGCGGGGACCTAAGGTTTACGCAGTTCCAGTTCCGCAACGCGTGCTTCGAGCGCGACAAGCTTGGCCTGTGCGCGCTCGAGGAGCTTTTTGTGGACTTCAAGATCCTCGCGCGCGGCGAGGTCGAAACGGTCGAAAAATGCGGTGAGCATGGCGTTCAGGTTCTTCTCCAGGTCCTGTTGCTGTGCCGGCAACACGCGCAGGGCTTCGGCGACACGCTCGCGGAGTTCTTCCAGTGGATTTGTGTTGGCCATGCCCGCTAGCGTACAGACATCCAAATAGATACGAGACTGCGGCAGTCCTGCACCTCGTTCGGGCGCATCGAAGTGCATGCGCCCCATGTCGGTGCAATGTTTCGTCGGCCGTTTCCGAGCACGAACCTAACTCATTGATTGTTCGTCCCAAAACCCCTGGCACACGACGTGCTAACTAGACCTAGCGTCCATTCATCAAGGGAGATTTGCCAATGCGTAAGACGATACTTGCAGCCTCGCTGGCCACTGCCGCTTTCGTGGTCCCCACCCTCGCTGTCGCGCAAGCTGCGGCCCCTGCTGCCGCTCCGGCCTCGCCGCATACATTGACGGGCAATATCGGCCTGTTTAGCGATTACCGGTTCCGCGGCATTTCGCAGACCTTCGCCAAGCCCGCGATTCAAGGCGGCTTTGACTACTCTCACACCAGCGGCTTCTACGCCGGCAACTGGAACTCCAACATCAGTGAGGGCGCGGGCTTTCCGGCCGGCAACCTCGAAATGGACTTCTACGGTGGCTGGAAAAACACCTGGGGCGATTGGGGTATCGACGTCGGTGCGATCTACTACTACTACCCGGGCAGCGACGCCAATGCGACCGCGGGGACGAGCTTCATCAACCCGCGCAACGCCACCAATATCCATACTGGAAACGTCAGCAATACGGAGCTCTACATCGGCGGCTCGTGGAAATGGATTTCGCTCAAGTACTCCCACGCCGTCAGCGACTACTTCTCGCTGCCCGGCACCAAAGGATCCAACTACCTCGATCTGTCCGCGACGTATGACCTTGGCGACGGCTGGGGCATCGTCGGGCACGTTGGTTCGTTCAGGCTAAAGGGCTGGGACGCGGGCACGGACGCGACCAAAGGCAATTACACCGACTGGAAGCTCGGCGTAACGAAGGATCTTGGCGGCTGGATTCTCGGGGCGAGCTACATCGACACGTCCGGCAAAGGCAGCTGCAATGTTGCCAACCCGGGCTTCTATTGCTTCGCCAACCAGGTTCCGAACACAGGTATCGGCACTGGCACGGCCAAGTTCAAGGATGCGAGCAACGGCACCGTAGTCCTGTCGGTCAGCAAAACTTTCTGATCCTGCACACGGCAGCCAGTGGCGACACCGGCTGCCGCAAAAGGGGAAAACATGAAACTGGTAACCGCAATCATCAAGCCGTTCAAACTCGACGAGGTGCGCGAAGCCCTCTCGGGGATCGGCGTGCAGGGCATCACCGTCACCGAAGTAAAGGGTTTCGGCCGGCAAAAGGGGCACACCGAGCTCTACCGCGGCGCTGAATACGTGGTGGACTTCCTGCCGAAGGTGAAGATCGAGGCAGCGATCAAGACCGACATGCTCGAGCGCGTGCTCGAAGCGATCGAGAAGGCCGCCAATACCGGCAAGATCGGGGATGGAAAGATTTTCGTGTTCGACCTCGAGAAGGTCGTACGCATACGCACCGGCGAAACCGACGCCGCTGCGATCTAGGGAGAAAACAATGAAGAACGTGATCGCAGTACTTTCGATGCTCGCGCTGCTGGCAACGGCAGGCGGCGTTGGCGCTCAGGACAAGGACAAGGCGCCCGCGAAAGCGGCCACCGAGGCCAAAGCCGAACCCGCGAAGGCGGAGCCCGTCAAGGCCGAAGCCAAAGCCGAGGAGAAAAAGGAAGAAGCCAAGCCCGCGCCGACGCCGACGCCGACGCCGAACAAAGGCGACGTGGCGTGGATGCTGACCTCCACCGCACTGGTGCTGATGATGAGCGTGCCGGCCCTGGCGCTGTTCTACGGCGGCATGGTGCGCGCGAAGAACATGCTCTCG
>JBDTRO010000096.1:0-8133 GCA_039931635.1 Betaproteobacteria bacterium
GCATCCAGGGCGCGTGCTTCGCCGTGCTGGTGAAGACGGATCCCGAGGCGCAACCGCGCCACAAGGGCATGAGCATGTTCCTGTGCGAAAAGGGGCCGGGCTTCACCGCCGGCCGCAAACTCGAGAAGCTGGGCTACAAGGGCATCGACTCCGCGGAGCTCGTGTTCCAGGACTACGCGGTGAGCGCCGCGAACCTCATCGGCGAGGAGGGCAAGGGCTTCCACCAGGCGGTAGGGGGCCTGGAACTCGGCCGCATCAATGTCGCCGCGCGCGGAGTCGGTATCGCCACGGCGGCGCTCGCCGAGGCGGTGAAGTACGCGCAGCAGCGCCATACTTTCGGCAAGCCGATCGCGGAGCACCAGGCGATCCAGCTCAAGATCGGCGAGATGGCGACGCGCGCCGAGGCGGCGCGGCTGCTCGTGAAGCAGGCCGCGCAGATTTACGATCGCGGCGAGCGCTGCGACCTGGAGGCCGGCATGGCCAAGTATTTCGCCACCGAAGCCGCGTTCGAGAACGCGCACGAAGCCCTGCGCATCCACGGCGGCTACGGCTATTCGAAGGAATTCCCGGTGGAGCGGCTGTACCGCGACGCGCCGCTGCTCTGCATCGGCGAAGGCACCAACGAAATGCAGCGCATCATCATCGCCAGGCAGGTCATCGAGAGAAACAGAGCCGGAAAGGGCGGATGACGATCGAGGCGCCGCTTGCCGAAGCGCTCGAGTGGCTGTTTCACACGCGGGCGCCGGCCGCCGTGGCGACAAAGGCCCGCGAGCTGATGCTGGACACCTTCGGTTGCGTACTGGCCGCGAAGCGGCATCCTGAGCTGCTCGCGTTCGGAAAACAGCTCGAAGCCGCGGACCCGGGTTCAGTGGCGTCTGCGGCCGCTTTTTTCGCTGCCGCGGCCTGCTGGGATGAGGCTTGCGAAGGATCGGCGCGCGCGCACGGGCGTCCGGGACTGCCGGTGCTGGCGGCCTGCAACGCCTTGTCCAGGATCAAACCTCATACCTACGACGACGTCATTGCCGCCTACGTCGTCGGCTACGAGATCGGGGGCCGGATCGGCGAATCGATGCGCGTCGCGCCTGGCATGCACGTGGACGGCGCCTGGCCGTGCTTCGGCGTCGCCGCCGCGGTGGTGCGGCTGCTCGGCGGGAACGCCGCCCAGGCGCTCGCCGCGGTACGCATCGCCGCCTGCCAGATGCCCTATGCGCTCTATCTCCCGGTCGCGGCCGGCGCGAATGCGCGCAACACTTACCTGTCGCATTCCGCCCAGCTCGGCATGCTTGCCGCAAGCTCTGCGCTGGCCGGCATCGTCGCACCCGCGGGCGCGCTCGAGGAACTGCATTCGCGCGCCCTCGCCGGCGCGCAAGCGGGATCGCCCGTGGCGCCGCCCGGCGATTGGCTGATCTCGGAGGCCTACCTCAAAGCCTACGCCGCCGTGCGCCACGTCCACTACGGCGCGGCCGCGGCGCTTGCCCTGCGGCCGCAGATCGCGGACCGGCTGCACGACATCTCGCGCATCCGGCTTTCGACTTACGCCGAGGCACTCGCCTACTGCAGCAACCGGGCGCCGAAGAGCCTGATCCAGGCGCAGTTCAGCATTTCCTACGGCGTGGCCTGCGCGCTTGCGAAAGGAGATCTGGCTCCGGGTTCCTATGATCTGAACGACAAGGTCATTCAGGAACTTGAAGGCATGGTAGAGCTTGCGGAAAAGCCGGGGCTCGCGCGGCGCGCGGCCACGTTGCGGATCGATTTCAAGAGCGAAAGAATGGAACACACCATCGACCGCGTGCCCGGCGATCCTTCGATGCCGATGTCGCGCGAGGAAATCCTGTCGAAGTTCGCGCGCTACGCCGGGCGCGACGGCCGGGCGTTCCTCGAAGCGCCGGGCGAGCAGCGGTTCTCGGAGATCAGTCCGGCTTGATGTTGCCGGCGCGGATCACCCGCGCCCACTTGTCGATCTCGGCGCGCAGGTGGCGGCCGAAATACTCCGGCGATTCCCCCACCGGCGGCGAGGCGAGCGCGTTCAGCCGCTCGTTTACCTCGGGCGCCGCGAGGCTTTTCACGGCTGCGGCATTCAAGGCATTGACCACGCCGCGCGGCGTGCCTGCCGGCGCGACCAGGCCGAGGAAACCGCCGCCTTCGAATCCCGGCACGCCCGCCTCGGCGATCGTCGGGACGTCCGGCAGGCCGTCGAAGCGGCGCACCGAGCCGATGCCGAGCGCCTTCACCCTACCCGCCTTGACGTGCGGCAGGATGGCCGCGACATCCGCGAAGATCACGTTTACCTGGCCACCAAGCAGATCGTTCACCGCCGGCGCGGCGCCCTTGTAGGGAATGTGCAGCAGGTCCACGCCGGCCATCATCTTGAACAGCTCGCCGATCAGATGCGCCGAGCTGCCGTTGCCGTAGGAGGCGTAGCTCACCTGCCCGGGCTTGGCCTTGGCGAGCGCGACCAGTTCCCGCACGTTCGACACCGGCACCGACGGATGCGCCACGAGCAGGCTTTGGTTGAGCACCAGCAGCACCACCGGCGAAAAATCCTTCGCCAGGTCCCAGCTCAGGTTCTTCGCCAACGTGGTGTTGATCGCGGTCGCGGCGCTCGCCACCAGCAGCGTGTAGCCGTCGGCCGGGGATTTCGCCACGAACTCGGTGCCGATGTTGCCGCCGGCGCCGGCGCGGTTCTCGATCACGATCGGCTGCCCGAGAAGTTCCTGCATCTTCGGCGCCACCGTACGCGCCACCACGTCGGTGCCGCCACCGGGCGGAAACGGCACGACGATGCGGATGGGTTTCGACGGAAATGCCTGCGCGAATGCGCTCGAGCAAACCAGCAGCAAAAGGATCAGAAAACAGCGCATCTCAAACCTCCGGTTCGAATTCAGGCTTCCCATCCACGCTCAACCTTACCTGCAAGCGCATGCCGATGGATACCTTTTCCGGCGAAACGCCCACCACGCGGCTGAGCAGGTGCGGCCCTTCGTCGGTTTTCACGATGGCGATCACGTAGGGCACGCCCTCCCTGAATTCGGGGCTGGGCGCGCGATGCACGGTGGAGTGCGAATAGACGGCGCCCTTCCCGCTCGCCTCGCCCCAGGCGAGCTTCGCTCCCTGGCAGTGCGGGCAGACAGGCCGAGGATAGAAGTGGAATTTGCCGCAGTCTTCGCAGCGCGGCAGCATGAAACGGTCGGTCGGTCGCGGCGGCAGCATCAGCCTTGCCCCAGGATCAGCGTGCAATGGATGCCGATGATGCCGCCGTTGCCGTGCGCCAGCACGAGCTCGGCGTCCTTCACCTGCCGTGCGCCGCACTCGCCGCGCAGCTGCCGCACCGCCTCGACAACGTGGAACATGCCGCCCGCCAGCCCCGGGTGGACCGCAGAGAGCAGCCCGCCGTGGGTGGCCACCGGCAACTCGCCCCCGAGCCGGATCCGCCCGCCCTCGACGAATCGCCCGCCTTCGCCCTTCGGGCAGAAACCCAGGTCTTCGAGCTCTGCGATCACGGTGATCGTGAAGCAGTCGTACAACTCCGCGATATCGATGTCGGCAGGCTTGACGCCGGCCATTTTGAACGCCCTGCGCCCGGACTGCACCGCGCCCGTCGTGGCGATGTTGTCGTGCTCGCCGATATAGGCATGCGTAAATCCGTACCCCTGGCCGAGCAGCTTGACCGGCCTTTTCCTTCCCTTGCGTGACGACACGACAAAAGCGGCGGCGCCATCGGAAACGATCGCGCAATCGAGCATGTGGAGGGGCGAGGTGATCATCTTCGAAGCGAGCACGTCCTGGATCGTGATCGGCGTCTTCATCTGCGCGAGCGGATTGAGGACCGCGTGGCCGCGAATGGCAACCGCGACCTCCGCCATCTGTTCCGCCGTCGTGCCGTACTCGTGCATGTGGCGCTGCGCAACCAGCGCATAGAGCGTCGGGATCAGGGGCCCGTAGGGCGCCTCGTACTCCGGATGCGCCCAGCCGACGTTCGCGATCTGCGCCACCGTGGCGTCGCGCGAGACATTGGTGAGCTGGTTCTGTCCGGCGACGCAGAGCACGACCTCCGCCTGCCCGGTCGCCACCGCCATGGCGGCGTTGTGGACCATCGCAGTCCCCGAAGCACCCGCAACGTCCAGAGTCGCCATATAGCCGGGCCGGATGCCGAGGCCCCGGGCCACCATGCCGACCGGCATCGCCCACTTCTCGACGCGGATCGGCGTCGTGAGCAGGCCGTCCACATCGGCAAGCGTCAGGCCCGCGTCATCCAGTGCAGACAGAGCAGCGGCGCGCTGTAAATCAATGGAATTGAGATTTGGAGTCTTGCCAAGTGGACTCTCTCCAACCCCGGCGATATAAGCGTTCACTTCAACAAATCCCGGGCAATAAGCATTCTTTGAATTTCCGAAGACCCTTCTCCAACCCTGTAATGCCTTACGTCCCGGTAAAACCTTTCCACCGGGTAGCCGCGCACCAGGCCCATGCCGCCATGGATCTGCACCGCCCGGTCCGCGACCCTGCCCACCATCTCGGAGCAGTAGAGCTTGCACATGCTGGCTGCCGTGCCGACGTCTTCCCCGGCGGCGGCGCGGCGCAGGGTCTCGTAGGTGTAGGCGCGCGCCATGGCGAGCTCGGTGGCCGAATCGGCGAGCATCCACTGGATCGCCTGGCGCTCGGACAGCGGCTGGCCGAAGGTGACGCGTTCCTTGGCGTAAGCAGCGGACATCTCGATCAGGCGGTCTGCCGTACCAAGGCAGGAGCAGGACACGCCCAGACGGCCGTTGGTAAGGGATTCCATTGCAATCTTGAAACCTTGCCCCACCTCACCCAGCACTGCACTATCGGCAAGGAAGCAGTCGGTGATGGTGAGTTCGGCCAGCTTGATCGCCTCCGAGCCGATGGTTGTATCCACGCGCGTAACGTCGAAACCCGGCGTGCCTTTCTCCACCAGGAACGCGGTGATTCCGCCGCGCCCGCGCTTGGCGGCGTCGTTCACCGCCATGATCATCACCACGTCGGCCTTGTGCGCGCCGGAGATGTAATGCTTGCGGCCGTTCAACAGCCAGCCGCCGTCGCGCTTCTCGGCCCGGGTTTTCATTGCCTGCGAGTCGGAACCCGCCTCGGGCTCGGTGAGGCCGAAGGAAGCCGAAAGCGTGCCGTTGGCGAGTCCGGCGACGTACTTCTTTTTCTGCGCCTCGCTGCCGAACTTGGCTATGGCGATCGGATTCAGGCCGCTGCTGGCGTCCAGCAGCAGCGTGAACATGCGGTGCGAGCGCGCGAACTCTTCCAGCGCCAGGCAATAGGTCGGCAGGTCGAAACCGCCGCCGCCATATTCCTCCGGCAGTCGCATGCCGAGGTAACCCTGCTGGCGCAGCAGGTCCATTGCCGCCTGCGGGACTTCTCCCGTGCGGTCGATTTCCAAGGCGAGCGGTTCGAGCTTCTCGGTGGTGAATTTGCGCAGCGCGGCGCGCACTTCGGCCAGGTCAGGGGTGATTTCCAGCTGCATGACGTCTCCTCAGGCCTTGTCCGCCTCGGCGAAGGCAGCGGCGAGCGCCGACTTCATCTGGGCGTTGATGAATTTCTTGTTGATGCGATAAGCCTCGGCCGGCAACGCCGCGAGCGCTCGTGCACGTTCCAGGGATTTTTCCTTCAGGGAATCAACTTCAGAGACATAGTCTGCGAGGCCGGGGCCCACCGGTTCCCCGTCCTGCACCATGCGCCGCGCGACCGGCATGCCGGCGCGCGCAGCCACGATGGCGTAGCCCACGGGCGTCGGGATGCCGTGCTTGATTTCGGGCAGGCCAAGTTCCGCCGTGTCGGCCATGATGAGCTCGTCGGCGAGCAACGCGACCATCGCGCCGGCCCCCAGCGCTTTGCCCTGCACCGCTACGATCAGCGGCGCGGGATAGTCGAGAATCGCGTTCAGCGTCCGCCTGAGCAGCGCGCGGCGCTTTTTCGCCGCGACGCTACGCTCCAGCTCGGAGAATTCCTTCAGGTCGGCGCCCGCGGAGAAAATCCTCGACCCCGACGCGGCAATGACGACCGCGCCCGACCCCGAGAGCTTTTCGACCAGCGCAATCTGCATCGCTTCGTTCATGGCGTTCGCCTTGTCCGGCCGGTTCAGCGTCAGGACCCGCACATCGCCGTCCATTGCGGACAGAACTTCACTCATTTCGCCACCATAAGGGCATCCACCACTTTGGCGCCCTTGGGCAGGACGCGCAGCGGATTGATGTCGAGCTCCGTGATGAGGTCCTGCAGGTCGACGGCCAGCCAGGAGATGCGCTCGATGCAGTCCGCCAGCGCTTCGATATCCAAACCTTGCTTCCCTCGTGCGCCCTTCAGAATCGAAATGCTGCGGAGTTCATCCAGCATCTCATGCGCTTCCACCCGGGAAACAGGCGGCAAGCGGAACGCTACGTCCTTCAGCACTTCCACGTAAATGCCTCCCAGACCGACAGTCAGCACGGGCCCGAACACCGGGTCGCGCGACACGCCGATCAGGATTTCCTGGCCGCCGGTCACCATCTCCTGCACCAGCACGCCTTCGATGCGGGCGTCGGGCTTGTACTTCCTCGCCGAATCGGTGACCTCCCGGTAGGCAGCGCGTACCGCCACGGCGCCGGAGACGTTCAGGCGAATGGCGTTCGCTTCGGTCTTGTGGGGAATATCGGGAGACTGGATTTTCAAGGCGACATGCCCGACCGCCATTGCCACGGCTTCGTCGTCACTCTTCGCGAGAGCTTCCCGGGTTACGGGCAAGCCATAGAAAGCCAGAAGCCGCTTCGATCGGGCTTCAGTCAACGCCCCTTTCAATGCCATCTTCCTTGCCGCATCCACGTCGATGCCCGCGGGCCGCTGCGGCGCGGGACGCGCGAGGTTGCGGCGAAACTCGGCATAGCGCATCGCCGAACGCAGCGACTTCACGCACGGCAGCGCGTCGCGGTATACCGCGTGACCCTCGGCTACCAGTGTCTCCGGCGTCAGCGCAGGATCGTCGCTGCATTTTCCGGTCCATAGGATCGCCACCGGCTTCGGGCTGGTGGAAGACACCGCCGCGATGGAACGGATCTCCGCGGCGGGAGAAAAAGTGATGACCGGCACCACGGCATCGATGCCGGGGTCGTCGGCCATGATTCTCGCCACGGAGGCGAAGGTATCGGCCTTGCCGATCGCGGCCGAGGTGAGGTCGGTCGGATTGGTGGTGGCGCTGAAGCCCGGCAGGTAATTCTTCAGCTTCGCCTGCGTGGCGTCGTTGTAGCCGGGAAATTGGATGCCCACCGACGCGCCAAGATCCGCCACCATCACCAGGTTGCCCCCGGAGATGGAACTCGCCGCAGCGCGCCTCCCGCCCGCGCGCTTGCCGGTGCGCAGGAGCATCGCGGTCTCGTAGAGCTCGCTGGTGTCCTCGACCCGCACGATGCCCATCTGGCGCAACGCGGCGTCGCAGACCTCGTCGGCGCCGGTGACCGAGCCGGTATGCGAAGCCGCCATGCGGCTGCCGGCCTCCGTGCGCCCGACCTTGACCATGACGATGGGCTTATCCAGCTCGGCAGCGCGGCGCGCCAGTTTGCGCAGCCGCCCGCCGTCCGGAATGCGCTCGGCAATCGCGAGCACCACCTTCGTGCGCTCGCTCTCCACCATGAAGGCCATGTAGTCGAGCAGGTCGAGGTCGGCGTCGTTGCCGCAGCTCACCTGGTAGGAGATGTCGAGGCCCGCCTGCTGTGCGCGCCACATGACGTTGATCTGTCCCGCGCCGCCCGACTGGCTCACCACGCCGATGTCGCCCGCAGGCCGGCGCGCGCCACGGATCGAGGCCGTGGAAGTGAAGGCGAAGGCGTCGACGAAATTCACCAGGCCGTTGCAATTCGGCCCCATGAAGCGCAACCCGCCCGCCCGCGCGATCCCGACCGCGCGCTGCTGCAGCGCCTTGCCCTCTTCGGTGCCTGTCTCTGCGAAGCCGGCGGAAAACACGGTGGCGAAAGGCGCCTTCACCATGACGCAATCCTCCAGCACCGCGATGAAAAGGAACAGAAAGAAAATCTGCGGCAAAAACGTCACGACGCTCCCGACGCCCGCGATCACGCCGTCGACGAGCAGGCTGCGCAGCGCGCCCGCCGGCATGCCCGAGTCGTGTTCGACCCAGCC
>JBDTRO010000097.1:0-3956 GCA_039931635.1 Betaproteobacteria bacterium
TCAAGTCGCCCTGGGGCACCATGCGCGCCTGCCGCGGGGGCTTTTGCTGCGCGCGGGTGATATGCGGCGCGCCGATACCGGCCAACGCTGCCGCAGCCAGTCCGGCAGACAGTACTTTTCTCCTGGATGTCGCCACTGAATCCCCCCTTTATCCGCTACCGTTGAGTGTCAATAAACATTAACACACACGGCTCGATTGGTGGCCAAGGCTGGAATCGAACCAGCGACACGCGGATTTTCAATCCGCTGCTCTACCAACTGAGCTACTTGGCCGTGGGGACGCGCCCCTGTGTGGGACAACTGCGTCAGGCGCGATTTGCAGGGGCCGAATTATATCAAGAGGGGGACTTTTCCAGGCTGTAACCCAGGCCACGGACGGTCACGATGCGCACGCCGCCGGGCTCGAGTTTCTTCCTCAAACGGTGCACGTAGACCTCGATCGCGTTGCCCGAGACTTCCTCGCCCCACTCGCACAGGTGGCCGACCAGCTGGTCCTTGGAAACCAGGCGTCCCGCGCGCTGCAGGAAGATTTCCAGCAGGCTTACTTCGCGCGCCGAAAGCTCGATCGCGTCGCCGTTCATCTGCGCGATGCGCCCGACCTGGTCGTAGGTGAGCGCGCCGTGCTTGAGCAGGGTCGGGCCGCCCGCCATGCCGCGGCGCGTGAGCGCACGCACGCGCGCTTCCAGCTCAGCGAGTTCGAAGGGCTTGGGCATGTAGTCGTCCGCACCGGCATCCAGGCCGCGCACGCGGTCGCCGACGCCATCGAGCGCGGTGAGGATCAGCACCGGCATGCGCGAATCGCGCCCGCGCAGACGGCGCAGGACTTCGAGGCCGGATTTCTTCGGCAGGCCGATGTCGAGGATCAGGAGGTCAAAGTCGTTGGCGTCCAGCGCGCTGTCGGCCTCGATGCCGGTCTTGACCCAGTCGACCGCGTAGCCCGACTGGCGCAGCGTGCGCGTCAGGCCGTCGGCCAGGATCGCATCGTCCTCCGCGACGAGTATTCGCATGCTCCCTCCCTCGCGACGAGTGTAATACAAATGAAAAAGGGCGCCGAAGCGCCCCTTCTCAAGACAAAACCTGGATCCCCGCTTGCGCGGGATAACTCGCCTGACGGCGAGTTACATGTCCATACCGCCCATGCCACCCATACCGCCCATGCCGCCGCCGCCGTGATCGTGGCCGCTGCCGCCCTTCTTCTCTTCCACCAGTTCCGCAACCATCGCGTCGGTGGTGAGCATCAGGCTGGCAACCGACGCCGCGTTCTGCAGCGCGGTGCGCGCCACCTTGGTCGGATCGATCACGCCCATCTCGACCAGATCGCCGTACTCGTCGGTCTGCGCGTTGTAGCCGTAGTTCACGCCCTTGCCTTCGGCGACCTTGTTCAGGACCACCGAGGGCTCGGCGCCGGAGTTGGCCACGATCTGGCGCATCGGCTCTTCCAGCGCGCGCATGACGATCTTCACGCCCGCCTGCTGGTCGTCGTTCATGCCACGGATCTTGCCTTCGAGCGCCCGGCGTGCGCGCAGGAATGCAACTCCGCCGCCCGGGACCACGCCTTCTTCGACGGCCGCACGGGTTGCGTGCAGCGCATCTTCGACACGCGCTTTCTTCTCTTTCATCTCGACTTCAGTGGCAGCGCCCACTTTGATCAGCGCCACGCCGCCGGCCAGCTTGGCGACGCGTTCCTGGAGCTTCTCGCGGTCGTAGTCGCTGGTCGCTTCGTCGATCTGGACGCGGATCATCTTGACCCGGCCTTCGATGTCCTTCTTGACGCCGGCGCCGTCGATGATCGTGGTGTTTTCCTTGCCCGACTCGATCTTCTTGGCCTTGCCGAGGTCCTTCAGGGTCACGTTCTCCAGCTTCAGGCCCAGCTCTTCGCTGATCACCGTGCCGCCGGTCAGGATCGCCATGTCTTCCAGCATCGCCTTGCGGCGGTCGCCGAAGCCCGGCGCCTTGACGGCAACGGTCTTGAGGATGCCGCGGATGTTGTTCACCACCAGGGTCGCGAGCGCTTCGCCCTCGACTTCTTCAGCGATGATCAGCAACGGCTTGCCCGACTTGGCCACCTGCTCCAGCAGCGGCAGCAGCTCGCGGATCGAGCCGATTTTCTTGTCGTGCAGCAGGACGTACGGGTCGTCCAGCACCGCGATCTGCTTCTCGTGGTTGTTGATGAAGTACGGCGACAGGTAGCCGCGGTCGAACTGCATGCCTTCGACGACGTCGAGCTCGTTCTGCAGGCTCTTGCCGTCTTCCACGGTGATCACGCCTTCCTTGCCGACCTTGTCCATGGCGTCGGCGATGATCTTGCCGATGTCGTGGTCCGAGTTCGCCGAGATCGAGCCGACCTGGGCGATTTCCTTGGAGGTCTTGCAGGGCTGCGAGATCTTCTTCAGCTCATCGACGACGGCGATGACCGCCTTGTCGATGCCGCGCTTCAGGTCCATCGGGTTCATGCCCGCGGCAACGTACTTCATGCCTTCGCGGACGATCGCCTGCGCGAGCACGGTCGCGGTGGTGGTGCCGTCACCGGCGACATCGGAAGTCTTGGAAGCGACTTCCTTCACCATCTGCGCGCCCATGTTCTCGAACTTGTCCTTGAGCTCGATTTCCTTGGCAACCGACACGCCGTCCTTGGTGACGGTGGGGGCGCCGAACGAACGCTCGAGCACCACGTTGCGACCCTTGGGGCCGAGCGTGACTTTGACGGCGTCAGCCAGGATGTTCAGTCCATGAACCATCTTGACGCGCGCGCCTTCGTGAAAACGTACCTCTTTGGCTGGCATTCAAATTTCTCCTAGTGTGCGGATTCGTGTTTCAGTGCCGGCGGGATCAATGACCTTCGATCACGCCCATGATGTCTTCCTCGCGCATGACGAGCAGTTCATCGCCCTTCACCTTCACGGTCTGGCCGGAATATTTTCCGAACAGCACCCGGTCGCCGGGCTTGACGTCGAGGGCGATCAGCTTGCCGTCGTCGTCCTTCTTGCCCTTGCCCACGGCGACGATTTCGCCCTGGTCGGGTTTCTCGGTAGCGGTGTCGGGAATGACGATGCCGCTGGCGGTTTTGCGCTCTTCTTCGATGCGCTTGACGATGACTCGATCATGCAATGGACGGATCTTCATACAGGTCTCCTGTCATAATATTTAGTATTTACAACGACTTGCGTGATTTTCGGGAGGGGTCGCCAGCGCTCCTGCTAGCACTCCCCTTGAACGAGTGCTAATGATAACGTCTGTCCCGTCCAATTTCAAGTCTTCAATAGAATCCAGCAGTGTCCGCCCCCCTCCCCCTGATTATTGGCCTCCTCCTAAGCGGGGCCATATTGCCTGCCCGCGCACAGACCGGATTTCCGCCCGCGGTGGCGAAATCGCTCTCCGCGGCGGGCATCTCCACGGCCGGGGCCGCAGCCTTCGTTCAGGAAGTCGGAACGGCGCGGGCCTCGATAAGCGTCAATGCCACCGCGGCCTTGAATCCGGCGTCCGTCATGAAACTGGTGACGACCTACGCCGCGCTCGAGCTGCTCGGGCCCGCCTACCGCTGGAAAACCGAGGCTTACACCACGGCGCCGGTACGCGAGGGCGTCCTGGAAGGCGACCTGGTCCTCAAAGGCTACGGCGACCCTAAGCTGGATCTCGAAGCGTTCTGGATCCTGCTGCGCGCCCTGCGCGGCAAGGGCCTGCGCGAGCTACGCGGCGACCTGGTGCTCGACCGCAGCCACTTCGAGCGCGTAGCGGATGACCCGGGGCGCTTCGACGGCGACGCGTTTCGTCCTTACAACGTGCTGCCCGACGCGCTGCTGGTGAATTTCAAATCGCTGCGCTTCGCTTTCGTGGCCGATCCGGAACGCGCGGCAGTGCGCCTGTACGTGGAGCCGAGGCCGCCCGGGCTGGAAGTGGTGAACGTGCTCAAGCTCACCGGCGGCGCCTGCCCGGAGGGATCGGCATTTCGCGAACTG
>JBDTRO010000098.1:0-3455 GCA_039931635.1 Betaproteobacteria bacterium
ATCGCCTACGAGCGCCTGGTCACCGGCATCCACAACGAGGACACGATCGAGCAGTACCGCACGAACGGCCGGCGGGCGGGGCGGCTCCTGTACCAGGGGCGCTGGTTCGATCCGCAAACCATGATGTTGCGCGAGACCGCCCAGCGCTGGGTGGCGAAGGCCGTGACCGGCGAGGTAAAGCTGGAACTGCGGCGCGGCAACGACTGGTCGATCCTGGACACGAAGAGCCCGAACCTCACCTACAAGCCCGAGCGCCTGACGATGGAGAAAGGCGAAGAGGTGTTCTTCACGCCCGGCGACCGCATCGGCCAGTTGACGATGCGCAATCTCGACATCGTGGATACGCGCGACAAGCTGCGCGTCTACGGCGAGGCAGGGCTGCTGGGTGACGCGAAGGGCGGGACGGTGCCGCTACTTGGTCCGGCGAAGAAGAGCAAACTGAAGCGTTAGCTCAATCGCCCCTCGCTTGCCTTTTTGAGCGGCCGCGCGGCTCAGGGTGCCTTGATCGCACCCCTGCGCAGAAGGTCGTCGACCAACCGTATGTCTCGCTCCATGACGCCCCGAAGTTCCTCAGGCGTCGATGCGACCGTCGCGACGCCGGTCGCCGATAGGCGCTGCTTTACGTCGTCCTGTTCCAGTACATAGCGAAGGTCGGCGTTGATCTTGGCGACGATGTCCGCGGGCGTGCGTGCCGGTACAAGGACGGCGAACCAGGTGGAAGCTTCAAGCGTCGGGAACGTGTCCTTGATGAGCGGTACGTCCGGGAGCAACGCGAGCCGTTTTGTTCCCGTGGCGGCAAGGGCACGTAGGCGCGATGCCTGCAGGTGGGCGATCACCGAAGCCGGCGGCGTGAAGTACACATTGATGCGTCCGGAGATGAGATCGCCGATGAGGTTGGCGATCGCGGTGTAAGGCACCGACTGGATGTCGATGCCGGCCAGATTCTTCAGCTGCTCGACGCCGAGGTGGCCGGAGGTTCCGACCGAGGTGAGGCCGTAGTTGAGCTTGCCCGGATTTGCCTTCGCGTAGGCGATGAGTTCCCCGAGGGAATTGACGGGCAGACCCGCATTGACGACGAGCAGGAGTTCGACGAAGCCGGTGGTGCTGATCGGCGCAAGGTCCTTCATCGGGTCCACGCCCGCGATTGGCGCCAGACGAGAGTTCACCGCGACGGTCTGAGTCGGGAAGAAGAGCGTGTAACCGTCGGGAGCCGCTTTCGCCGCCGCCTCAGTGCCAATGTTGCCGCTTGCGCCAACCCGGTTCTCCACTATGACCGGCTGCCCCCATCGCTCCGAAAGCTTCTGCGTGACTACCCGCGCGACGACATCGCTTTGTCCGCCGGCGCCGAAGGGCACGATCGCCCGCACGGCGCGGGAAGGATAGGTCTGCGCGGATGCGGCGGCGAGCCACAGCCCGGCCGCAGCCGCGAACGCGAAATGCAGTGCGATCTTCATCTCAGGTCTCCACTCGAAAGAACTTCTCTGCGTTGCGATGCAGGATTTTTTCCACGACGCCCGGTTCATAGCCGAGCGAATTCCAGTCGGCGACGACCTTCGGGTACTCGAGTACCGGGAAGTCGCAGCCGAACATCACGCGGTCCTGCAGGCGACCGCCGATTTCGCGCTTGAGCGTGTCGGTGAGCTGGCGCGGTCCCCAGCCGTGGATTTCGTAGGCGACGTTTGCCTTGTGCAGGAGCACCGCGATCATCTCGTCCTGCCACGGCCAGGCGGGGCGTGCCGCCAGAATGTCGAGTTCCGGGAAGCGTGCGGCGGCAATGTCGACGTGCCGAGGATGGCCGTTGTCAAGAATGAGTCCGTAGCCACCGCGCGTGCCCTGGCCGATGCCGGTGAGCCCGACCATGATCATCACCGGCGTGCGGGATTGGATGGCGATCTCGTAGAACGGGTCCCACATTGGATCACTGGCGGGAACACCGGTGCCCTGGCCTGAGACCGCGAAACCGACGAAACCGGCGTCGGCGTCACGCGCGCGGCGGAATTCGTCGAGCGACTCGTCCCGCCGGCGCGGATCGAACTGCAGCCAGTGCCCGAACACGACGTCGCGGTTCTGGCGCGCCACCTCGAAGGCGTAGTCGTGGTACTCGCGGATCTCCTCGATGGGCAGCGTCTTGACGAACGCGAGATCGAGGATGGCGCGCACCTCGTTCGCGCGCAGGACATCCATCATCTCCTGCTCGGTATAGTTGCGCCCTTTCGTCTTCCAGATGCGCTCCTGGCGCGCGAGCTCCTCCTCCGTACGGAAGATGTGCCCTTTTTTCGTCGCCCAATGCGAATGGCAATCAAACAGCGGCATTCAGTGTCCTTTGCCGTGACCCGGACGCCGATCGACCAGGCGCCGCGCCTTGCCTTCCCGGCCGCCCGTATTGGCGAGTTCCGCAAGGCTGCCTTCGTCGGCCAGCGCCACTGCGACCGAGACGCCGAGATCGTCCCTCAGGCGCCGTTGCAGCTTTTCGGCCAGTCCATCGCGCGACGCGGCGTCCCGCCGGACTTCCACGTGGACTTGCATCTCGTCGCGCGGCACGCCGCCCGCCTCCGTGCGTTCGACGACGCACACCCATTCGCCCGTCGTCCGTTCATCGCTGCGGATCGCGGGCAGGCAGGCCATCGGATAGACGTTCACGCCCCGCAGCTTGATCATGGCGTCGCTGCGCCCGAGCAAGTGGTCCATCCGCCGGAACTGGCTGCCGCAGTCGCAGCGATCCTCGCTCAGGATGCGGCCCAGGTCGCGCAGGTTGTAGCGGATGATCGGCGGCATGCTGCGGAAAAATACGGTCGCTACCAGGTTGCCGCGTTCGCCCGTGGCGACCGGCTTGCCGGTATCCACGTCAATGACTTCCATGTACAGCGTGTCTTCCATGAAATGCAGGCCATTCTGGTGCGGGCACTCGAAGCCGCCAGTGCCGATTTCGTGCGTGCCGTAGGTGTCGTAGATCGGGCAGCCCCACAGGTCCTGCAGTTGCCGGCGCAGGCTGCCGTCAAGGTCGGGACCCAGAAAGCTTCGGATGAACTTTGTCTTTAGCTCGCGCACGTCGCGGCCGAGTTCCTCGCGGCTCGCCTGCGCGAGGCGCACAAGGTACTCCGGGAAGCTCGTCCATAGCTTGGTGCCGTAGCGGAAGGCGATTTCGATTTGCTGGCGGCTCGACATCACTACGCCGCTACCCGTGGTGAGTGGCAGAATGCCGAGGTAGTCGTGGCAGGCTTTGTACGCCAGCCACGGCGCGTTTGCGAGGGAGCAGGTCATCGGGATCTGCATGACGTCGCCGGGCCGGCCGCCCTGGATGTAAATCGCGCGTGCACCGGTGAGCGCCTGCGCCTCCCAGGCGCGTGGCTCGTAGAGCGTGCCGCGCGGCGTGCCTGTGGTGCCGCCGCTGGTCTGCAGCTTGAACGGCATGCGCGCGAGCGTGTCAGGCGTCACGCCGTGGAATCCGCCGAACG
>JBDTRO010000099.1:0-11441 GCA_039931635.1 Betaproteobacteria bacterium
TGGTGCACGTGTCCGAGATGGACTGGACCAACAAGAACGTGCATCCGTCCAAGGTCGTGCAGGTGGGCGACGAAGTCGAGGTGATGATCCTCGAGATCGACGAGGAGCGGCGCCGCATTTCGCTCGGCATGAAGCAGTGCCTGCCCAATCCCTGGGAAGATTTCGCGCGCGAGTTCAAGAAGGGCGACCGCGTCAAGGGCCAGATCAAGTCGATCACCGATTTCGGCGTCTTTGTCGGCCTCGCGGGCGGCATCGACGGCCTGGTGCACCTGTCCGACCTGTCCTGGAGCCTGACGGGCGAGGAAGCGGTCAAGAACTTCAAGAAGGGTGACGACGTCGAGACCACGGTGCTGGCGATCGACGTGGAGCGCGAGCGCATTTCGCTCGGCATCAAGCAGCTCGAGGGCGACCCTTTCACCAATTTCGTCGCCGGCCACGAAAAGAACACCGTGGTGACGGGAACCGTGAAGTCGGTGGACGCGAAAGGCGCGGTGATCACCATCGGGCCGGACGCCGAGGGCTACCTGCGCGCTTCCGAGTTCTCGCGCGACCGCGTGGAGGATCTTTCCAAGGTGCTGAAGGAGGGTGATTCGGTGACCGCGATGATCATCAACGTCGACCGCAAGAACCGCTCGATCAACCTGTCCGTGAAGGCGAAGGACGTGGCGGATGAGACCGACTCGATGAAGCAGCTGCGCAGCGAGAACGCGGCGAGCGCAGCGGGCAGTACCAACCTCGGGGCGTTGCTGCGGGCCAAGCTCGACAAGAGCAATCCCGACACCCCGGAATAAACAGGCCGTCCTGACGATACGTGGAGAGGGTCGCCATGACAAAGTCGGAATTGATCGCACGGCTGGCGCAGCGCTACCCGCAGCTGGTGGCGAAGGACGCCGAGTACGCGGTGAAGACGATCCTCGACGCGATGACGCACGCGCTGTTGAACGGTCATCGCATCGAGATCCGCGGCTTCGGCAGCTTCGGCCTGAACTACCGCCCGCCGCGCGTTGGCCGCAATCCGAAATCCGGCGAGAAGGTGCACGTGCCGGAAAAGTACGTGCCGCACTTCAAGGCCGGCAAGGAGCTGCGCGAGCGCGTCGACGCGCTGGACCCGGACGCGACGATGGTCATGCCGGCGCGCCGGCAGGCGTCCCCGTAGCCGCGCTTTAGCGGCATCGAACAATGCGTGTCTTCACCTGGGCGATCCGGTTCGCCCTGTTTGTCGTCCTGCTCGCGTTCGCGGTCAGGAACACCGAGCCGGTCACGCTGCGGTTCTATTTCGACCTCGCCTGGCAGGCGCCGCTGGTGGCGCTGCTGCTGGCGTTCTTCGCCGCCGGCGCGTTGCTCGGCCTGATCGCCATGCTCGGCACCTTGCTCGCCCAGCGCAGGGAAATCGCGCGCTTGCGCGGGGTCGAGCCGGTCGGAAAAGAAACCGGTACTGCACTTGTTTCCCAGCCACCGGCGGCGGAAGGCTGATGGAGTTCGAATACTGGTGGCTGCTCGGCTTCCCGATTTTCTTCGGCCTGGGCTGGCTCGCGGCGCGCGTCGACATCAAGCACCTGGTGAAGGACTCGCGCGCGCTGCCGAGCTCGTACTTCAAGGGCCTGAACTTCCTGCTCAACGAGCAGCCTGACAAGGCCATCGAGGCGTTCATCGAGGTGGTCAAGGTGGACCCGGAGACCGTCGAGCTGCATTTCGCGCTCGGCAGCCTGTTCCGCCGGCGCGGCGAATACGACCGCGCGATCCGCATGCACCAGCATCTTCTGGAGCGGGCCGACCTCGCGCCGGAGCAGCGCTCGGCGGCGCTGTTCGAACTGGGCCAGGACTACCTGAAAGCCGGCATCCTCGACCGGGCGGAAGACGTATTCCAGAAACTCGCCGACGGGTCGCACGCGGGGGAAGCGCGCCGTTTCCTGCTCGAGATTTTCCAGCAGGAAAAGGCCTGGGACAAGGCGGTCGCGATGGCGGCGCGGCTCGAGACCGAAACCGGGCAATCGCGCGCCAAGGAGAGCTCGCATTTCCTCTGCGAGCTGGCCGCGACCGAAACGACGCATTCGCGCCCGGAGGGCGCGCGCACGCATCTGGAGGCGGCGCTGGCGGCCAACCGCAAGTCCGTGCGCGCCAGCATCCAGCTGGGCGATCTGGAGAAGAACGCGGGCAATATCGAGGGCGCCATCGAAAGCTGGAAGCGGATCGAATCGCAGAATCCCGCCTACCTCGCGCTGGTGGCGCAGCGCCTGCTCGAGGCGCACCGCGAGGCAGGCAGGCTGGAAGACGGTCTGACCTTGCTCACCGGCTATCTGGAGCGCTACCCGTCGCTCGACCTGCTGGATGCGGTGTTCCAGTCGACGCTCGAATCCAAGGGCGCGGAAGCCGCCTACAAGCTGGTGCGCGACGAGTTGCGCCGCAATCCGACCCTGCTCGGGCTGGACCGGCTGCTGGAAGCGCAGATCGTCGGCGCGGCGAACCCGGAGCGCCGGCGCGACCTCGAACTGGTGCGCAACCTCGTGCACAGCCATACGCGGCGCCTGGCGCGCTATCGCTGCGAGAACTGCGGCTTCAAGGCGCGCCAGTTCCACTGGCTGTGCCCGGCTTGCGGCGGCTGGGAAACCTATCCGCCGCGGCGCAGCGAAGAGTTCGACCTCGCGCCATGAAAATAACCGTCGTCGGGACCGGCTATGTAGGACTGGTCAGCGGCGCCTGCCTCGCGGACATGGGCAACCAGGTACTGTGCCTGGACGTGGACGCGGCCAAGGTGAAGGCGCTGAACTCCGGCCGGCTGCCGATCTACGAACCGGGTCTGGAGCCGATCGTAAAGCGCAACCACGACGCCGGGCGCCTTGCCTTTTCCACCGACATCTCCGCCGGAGTGCGGCACGGCGTGCTGCAGTTGATCGCGGTCGGCACGCCGCCCGGCGAAGACGGCTCCGCCGACCTGCAGCACGTGCTCGATGCAGCCCGCGCGATTGGCCGTCACATGGATGACTACCGGGTGGTCGTGAACAAATCAACGGTTCCGGTAGGGACTGCCGACCGGGTAAGTGAAGAAATAGAAAAAGAAATCAAAAAACGCGGCAAACAGATCTCCTTCAGTGTCGTGTCGAACCCTGAATTCCTGAAGGAAGGGGCGGCGGTGGAGGATTTCATGCGGCCTGACCGCATCATCGTCGGCTCCGGCGACGCGCGCGCCACCGCGCTGCTGCGCGAACTCTACGCGCCGTTCCAGCGCAACCACGAACGCCTGATGCTGATGAGCGTACGCTCGGCCGAGCTCGCCAAGTACGCCGCCAACGCCATGCTCGCGACGCGCATTTCGTTCATGAATGAACTTGCGAACCTCGCCGAGGCGCTGGGCGCCGACATCGAGGAGGTGCGCCGTGGCATCGGTTCGGATCCGCGCATCGGCACCCATTTCCTCTATGCCGGCGCCGGGTTCGGCGGATCCTGCTTCCCGAAGGACGTGAAGGCGCTGCGGCGCATCGGCGCGGGTGCCGGCCAGCCGCTGCGCGTGATCGCCGCCGTGGAGCAGGCCAACGAGGCGCAGAAGCACGTCCTTGGCGACAAGATCAAGGCGAGGTTCGGCGGCAACCTGAAGGGAAAACGATTTGCCGTCTGGGGCCTCGCTTTCAAGCCCAACACCGACGACATGCGCGAAGCGCCCAGCCTGACGCTGATCTCGGACCTGCTCGCCGCGGGGGCCCAGGTGCGCGCCTACGATCCCGTGGCGCAACCGGAGGTCGCGAACCTGGTCCTCGCGAAATCGGCGACCGAAGCACTGGAAGGTTGCGACGCGCTGGCGATCGTCACCGAATGGGCCGAATTTCGCTCCCCGGATTTTGCGGCGCTGAAGAAATCCCTCAAGACGCCGGCGATTTTCGACGGCAGGAACCTGTACGATCCTGCCATGGTGCGTGCCCTGGGCTTCGAGTATTTCCCCATCGGAAGGGTGTAATGAAAGCTCCAGACACCAGGAAGGCGAACGTACTGGTGATCGGCGACGTGATGCTCGACCGCTACTGGTTCGGCGACGCCTCGCGCATCTCGCCCGAGGCGCCGGTGCCGGTGGTGCTGTTCAGGAGCGAGCGCGACAGCGCCGGCGGCGCCGCCAACGTGGCGCGCAACTGCGCGGCGCTCGGGGCGAAGACCAGGCTGTTCTCGGTGGTAGGGGACGATGCCGAGGGCGCGACGCTCGGGAAAATCCTCGAGCAGGACGGCGTCGGCGTCAATTTTCACCGCGACAAGTCGATCCGAACGACGCAGAAGTTGCGCGTCATCGGCGGCCAGCAGCACCAGCTGCTGCGCATCGATTTCGAGACCAATCCCTCGCGCGAGGTGCTCGCCGCGAAGCTGGCGGATTTCGAGCGCGCGCTGCCGTCGTGCAACGCGGTGATCCTGTCCGATTACGGCAAGGGCGGGCTGACGCACATCGCGCGCATGATCGGGCGCGCGCGTGCCGCGGGCAAGCGGGTATTCGTCGATCCCAAGGGAGAAGACTACGCGCGCTACAAGGGCGCCCATGTGATGACGCCTAACCGCGCCGAGCTGCGCCAGATCGTCGGCGGCTGGAAGACCGAGGCCGACCTCGAGCGGCGCGCGCAGAAACTGCGCCGCCAGCTCGGGCTGGAGGCGCTGCTGGTGACGCGCGGCGAGGAAGGCATGTCGCTGTACCGGCAGGGGAAGGTATTCCACGTCAAGGCGGAAAAGCGCGAGGTATACGATGTCAGCGGCGCCGGCGACACCGTGATCGCCGTGCTGGCGACGATGCTGGCCTCCGGCGTCGCGATGGAACAGTCGGTGCGCATCGCCAATCGCGCCGCCGGCATCAAGGTCATGAAATTCGGCACCGCCGCCGTCACCAGATCGGAGCTGTTCGCCAAATGATGCTTACCGTCGTCACCGGCGCCGCCGGCTTCATCGGATCCAGGCTGATCGCCGCGCTGAACCGGGCCGGGATCACGGCAATACTCGCGGTGGACGATCTCGAGAATGGCGCCAAGGCGAAAAACCTGTTCGGCGTCGAAATCGACGACTACCTGGACAAGCGGGAGTTCCTCGCGCAGCTGGAAACCGGCCGCCTGGACGATTCGATCGACGCGATCATGCACCTGGGCGCCTGCTCCGACACCATGGAGACCGACGGGCGCTACATGATGGAGAACAATTACGCCTACTCCAAGGCGGTATTCGACTGGTGCCAGGACGAGGAAGTGCCGCTCATCTATGCGTCCTCGGCCGCGGTCTACGGGCCGGGGAAGGAGTTCGGCGAAACGCGCGAGAACGAAGATCCGCTCAATGTCTACGCATATTCGAAGTTCCTCTTCGACCAGTACGTGCGCAAGCGCTTAGCGGGGACAAATGCGCGAACGAGCGCGCAGGTCGCGGGGCTGCGCTACTTCAACGTCTACGGGCCGCACGAATCGCACAAGGGACGCATGGCCTCGGTGGCGTTCCACGCCTTCAACCAGTTCCAGGCCGAGGGCCGCGTAAAGCTCTTCGTTGGAGGGGATGGCTATGACGATGGCGGGCAGCAGCGCGATTTCGTGCATGTCGACGATGCCGTCGGCGTCAATCTCTGGCTGCTGGAGAATCGCGACATCTCGGGCATCTTCAACTGCGGCACCGGGCGCGCACAGACCTTCAATGAGGTCGCCGTCGCCGTGATCAATACGATTCAGGGCACTGAGTTTTCAATTCAGGAATTAATAGATAAAGGATTTCTCGAATACATCCCATTTCCGCCGCAGCTGGTCGGGAAATACCAGAGCTACACCCAGGCGGACTTGAGCCGGCTGCGCGAGGCGGGTTATTCCGGCGCGTTCCAGGGGGTGGAAGAGGGCGTCGCCGCCTATGTCAGGGAGTTGCTTAAAAAGTGAACAAGACGATCGAGGACTTCATCGGCGAAACGCCGCTCGTGCGGCTGCAGCGCCTGGGTTCTGAATCGGAAAAAAACAGGAACGTCATCCTCGCCAAGCTGGAAGGCAACAATCCGGCCGGCTCGGTGAAGGACCGGCCTGCGATTTCGATGATCCGGCGCGCCGAAGAGCGCGGCACGATCCGCAAGGGCGACGTCCTGATCGAGCCGACCTCCGGCAACACCGGCATCGCGCTGGCAATGGCGGCCGCGATCCGCGGCTACAAGATGGTGCTGATCATGCCCGAGCACTTGTCGATCGAGCGCCGCCAGACGATGCGTGCTTTCGGCGCCGAGCTCATCCTGACGCCGCAAAAGGGCGGCATGGAAGCGGCGCGCGACCTGGCCGAGAAGATGGTGAAGGAGAAAAAGGGGATCATGCTCGACCAGTTCGCCAATCCCGACAACCCGCTCGCGCATTACGAGACCACGGGCCCGGAAATCTGGCGCGACACCGGCGGCGCGGTCACGCATTTCGTCTCCTCGATGGGCACCACCGGCACCATCATGGGCTGCGGGCGCTACCTGAAGGAGCGCAATCCGAAGATCCAGATTGTCGGCTGCCAGCCAGAGGAGGGTTCGCAGATTCCTGGCATCCGCAAATGGCCCGAAGCCTACCTGCCGACGATCTACGACCCGAAGGCGATCGACGAACTGGTATTGGTGAGCCAGGCCGATGCCGAGGAGCTGGCGCGCCGGCTGGCGCGCGAAGAAGGCATCTTTGCCGGCATCTCGGCGGGCGGCGCGACCGCGGTGGCGCTGCGCATCTCGAAGGAATTGAAGCACGCGGTGATCGTCACCATCATCTGCGACCGTGGCGACCGCTACCTCTCGACCGGTGTTTTCCCCGACTAGAAACAGGGACAGACCACGTTTTCCACGGGAAAACGTGGTCTGTCCCTGAATTCCGATGACAGCGATTCTTGCGTTTGATATCGAGACCATCCCGGACGTCGCCGGCATCCGGCGGCTGCATGGCTTGCCTGCCGACCTGCCCGACCGCGAGGTCGCTGAAGTCGCCTTTCAGATCCGCCGCACCAAAACCGGCAGCGACTTCCTGCCGCCGCAGTTGCAGTGCGTGGCGGTCATCTCCTGTGTGCTGCGCGGCGACGAGGGCCTCAAGGTTTTCTCCCTGGAAGGGCAGGAAGCCGAAATCATCCAGCGCTTCTATGAAGGCATCGAAAAATTCGTCCCGCAGCTCGTATCCTGGAATGGCGGCGGCTTTGATCTCCCGGTCCTCAACTATCGCGCGCTGATGCACGGCCTCGCCGCACCGACGTTCTGGGAAACCGGCGACGATAACCGCGACTTCCGGTACAACAACTACATTTCACGCTATCACTCGCGGCACCTGGACCTGATGGACGTGCTGGCGATGTACCAGCCGCGCAACAACGCGCCGCTGGACGAAGTGGCGCAGCTCGCCGGCTTCCCCGGCAAGATCGGGATCGGCGGCGCCCACGTGTGGGAGACCTGGCTTGCGGGAGATACCGCGAAGATCCGCGACTACTGCGAAGCCGATACCGCGAATACCTATCTGCTCTACCTGCGCTACCAGCTGCTGCGCGGGGTTTATTCAAAGGCCGCCTATGAGAAGGAAATACAGCTGCTCAGGGGCTACCTGAGCGGCCTCGACAAGCCGCACTGGCGCGAATTCCTGCAGCTCTGGAATGAGACTTGAGATCGATGCGCTCGATGCCGCGGGCCGCGGCGTCGCGCGCAGTGCCGGCAAGGTCGTGTTCGTCGAAGGCGCGCTGGCGGGCGAACTCGTCGAGGCGCGGCTGCTCGAAACCAAGCCGAAATTCGACCGCGCGCGCGTAACCGAGATCCTCAGGCCGTCGGCCTCCCGGCGCGCGCCGCGTTGCCCGTACTTCGGCGTCTGCGGCGGCTGCGCCACCCAGCACGTGGACGCGCGCACCCAGGTCGCCGCCAAGCAGCGCGGGCTGGAGGACAACCTGGCGAGAATCGGAAAACTCAGCGGCAAGGATTCCGCAGAGGCGATGCTGGCGCCCATCCATGGCGAGGAGTGGGGCTACCGGCACCGCGCGCGCCTCTCGGTACGCTTCGTCGAAGGCAAAGGCGGCGCGCTGGTGGGGTTCCGCGAGAAGAAATCCACCTATGTGACGGACATGCACAGCTGCGAAGTCCTGCCGCCGCGGATTTCCGCCCTGATAGATCCGCTCAGGATTCTGATTGGAAAACTGTCGATCCGGGACCGCGTCCCGCAGGTGGAGATCGCCGTCGGCGAGGCTGCGACGGTATTGCTGTTCCGGCATCTGCTGCCGCTTTCGGGCGCCGACAATGCGCTGATACGTGAATTTGCGGACTCGCACGCGGTCCATGTCTGGTTGCAGAGCGCCGGACCGGAGACCGTGGCGCCGTTCCATCCCCCCGTGAGCGACGCCCTGTACTACGATTTGCCGGAATTCGGCGTGCGCATCGCCTTCCAGCCCTCCGATTTCACGCAGGTCAATCCCGGCGTAAACCGCCTGCTGGTCTCGCGTGCCCTGCGCCTGCTCGACCCGCAGCCGGGCGAGCGCATTGCGGATCTTTTTTGCGGCATCGGCAATTTTTCGCTGCCGCTGGCGCGCAGCGGCGCGCAGGTCATCGGCTTCGAAGGCAGTTCCGCGCTGGTGGAGCGCGCGCGGCAGAATGCCGCCGCCAACGGCCTGGTCGCGCAGTTCGAAGTCGCCGACCTGTTCAAACCGAACCTGGGCGCCTTCGGCCGCTTCGACAAATACCTCATCGATCCGCCGCGCGAGGGCGCGATCAGCCTGGTGCACGCGATTCCAGACGAGTGGCCGCGCCGCATCGTTTACGTTTCCTGCGATCCCGCCACCCTGGCGCGCGACGCAGACGTCCTGGTCCACAACAAGGGCTTTCGACTATGTTCGGCGGGCGTGGTCAACATGTTTCCCCATACCGCGCACGTCGAATCCATTGCATTATTCGAGAGAGACGGAGGCTAGTCATGATCGTGACGCCCATCTACGCAGGATTTCTGGCGATACTTTTCTTCGTGCTCAGTTACCGGGTGACCCTGTTGCGCGGCCATGGCGCGAGCCTCGGCGACGGTGGCAATCCGGTACTGCTGCGCCGCGTGCGCGCGCACGGCAATTTCTCGGAATACGTGCCATTCATCCTGCTGATGATCGGCATGCTCGAACTGAGTCACTTCTCGACGTACCTGTTGCACGCGCTCGGCATCACGCTGGTGGTTGCCCGGTTGCTGCACGCCTATGCGCTTTCCTTCACCGAGCAATTCAAGTTCGGGCGTTTCTGGGGTACCGCACTGACCTTTATCCTCCTGGGTGTCTGCGGCGTGTTGTGCCTCTACCAGGGGGTGCATGCCACCATCCGCCTGGGAGCCCTGTCGTGACCATGCTTCGCCTTGCGCTGGTCCTGCTCCTGTTGCTTGCCGGTTGCGCGGCGGTGCAGCCCATCAGCGATGCTGAGCGGAAGAAAATTGCCGGCGTTACGATTAACGGCACGGTGGCGAAACCGCCCGTGATGTCCTACCTCGGGCCGGGCGGGGCAGGCGGCCTCATGTTTGGCGCCATCGGGGGAGCGCTTGCGGCACCGTCGATCGAGCAGAGCCGCAAGTCGTTCCAGGAGTACGTCGACAGGAACGGCATCTCGATCGAGAAGATCGTGCTCGAGGAAATGTCGGCGGCGATCCGGAGTTCCGGCAAGTTTCCGCTCGCCGCCAGTCCCGCGGCGGGAGGCGCCGTGATCGACATTTCGATCGTGCAGTACGGCTTCAGCATCCCGCACGGCTTCAGTTCGAAGCTGGTGCCGACGCTCTTCATCCGCTGCGACATGAAAGACGCCGCGGGCAGGGTGATCTGGACTTCCAGCGACCGCGTGCTGCCGCTGGGCAACCCCGTCGAGGCGGTCGAACCGGCGGCGATTCAATCCGACCCCAGGGCAATGGAAGGGTCATGGCGTGCCGCAGCGAAGCACATCGCGATGGCTATCGTCGCCGGGTACTAGTCAAAAAAAAGGCGCCCGGAGGCGCCTTTTCATGAGCGGCTGAAGCGTCAGTCGCGATTGCCGGTCAGGATGCTCAGCAGGCTGGTGAAGATGTTGAGCAGGCTGATATACACGCCAGTCGTCGCCATCACGTAGTTGGTCTCGCCGCCGGTCACGATCCGGGAGAGGTCGTACAGCAGGTAGAGCGAGAACACCACGATCACCAGGCTCGAGATCACCAGCGACAGCACCGGGATCTGCATGAACATGTTCGCGACCATCGCCACCAGCAGGGCGATCATGCCGGCGAACAGGAACTTGCCCATGAAGCCGAAGTCGCGCTTGGTGACGGTCGCGATGGTGGCCATGCCGAAGAACACCGCGCCCGTGCCCGCGGCGGAATAGCCGACCAGGTCTGCGCCGTTCTTGACGCTGAGCGCGTGGTTCAGCAGCGGGCCGATGAACCAGCCCAGCAGTCCCGTCATCAGGAGCAGCAGGCCGATGCCGATCACGCTGTTGCGGAAATGCGCGATGCCGTATTGCAGGCCGATGATGGAACCCAGCATCAGGACGAAGCCGATGAAGGGCGACCCCTGAAGGATCCACGCCGTCTGCATGCCGATCCACGCGCCGACAACCGTCGGCACCATGGTCAGGGCGAGCAGCAGATAGGTATTGCGCAGGACTTTCTGCGAGTCCGGCGCGACCGCGACGTTGTCGTAGCCGGTGCCGGCTGATTGCAGTTCTGGTTGCATCTGTGCCTCCTTGTGTTAACCCTAGTATAAGACCATTCGGCGGGCGGAAAGTTTCACCCAAAAGCCCATGTCCGACAACAGGTTACAATGGGGACGTTACAGCATTTTTCAAGGAGAGTTGGCAGAGCGGTCGAATGCGACGGTCTTGAAAACCGTTAGCCCGCAAGGGCTCGGGGGTTCGAATCCCTCACTCTCCGCCACGCCCACTTTTCCCCTACCAGCATGGCCCTGATCGTCCAGAAATTCGGTGGCACCTCGGTAGGCTCCATCGAGCGCATCCGCAACGTCGCCTGGCGCGTCGCCAAATGGCAGTCGGCCGGGCACCGCGTGGTGGTGGTGCCTTCGGCCATGGCGGGCGAGACCAACCGGCTGATGACGCTCGCCAACGGTATCCAGGAGCACCCGGATCCGCGGGAACTCGACGTCGTGGCCTCGACCGGTGAGCAGGTGACGGTCGGCCTGCTGGCCATGGCGCTGCTCGCGCTGGGCGTGAAGGCGCGCAGTTATACGGGATGGCAGGTGAAGGTGCTGACCGATTCGGCGTTCAACCGGGCGCGCATCGTGTCCATCGACGAATTGCGCCTGCGCCAGGACCTTGAGAACGGCTGCGTCGCGGTGGTCGCCGGCTTCCAGGGCGTGGACGAGGCGGGCAACATCACGACGCTGGGCCGCGGCGGCTCGGATACCTCGGCGGTGGCGCTGGCAGCCGCGCTGGGAGCGGACGAGTGCCAGATCTACACCGATGTCGATGGCGTCTACACCACCGACCCGCGCATCGTACCGGAGGCGCGGCGTCTGCACACCAT
>JBDTRO010000100.1:0-2893 GCA_039931635.1 Betaproteobacteria bacterium
GCCGGCTGCGCGAAGAAGACCCCGTCCACTGGAGCCCGCGCCTGAAGTCCTGGGTGCTGACGCGCTACGACGACATCAAGGCGGTGTGCCTGGACAAGGAGATCTCGTCGGACCGGCTGCGGCCGTTCTTCGCCACCCTGCCGGGCGCCGAAGCCGCGCGCATCGGCCAGATCATGCGCTACCTCACGCACTGGATGGTGTTCCGCGATCCGCCGGAGCACACGCGCCTGCGCCGGCTGACAAGCATGGTGTTCAACCTGCAGTCGATGAACGCGATGCGCCCCGCGGCCGAGGACCTCGTCGAGTGGCTGTTCGAGGGAATCGGCGGCCGCACCGAAATCGACTTCGTCGCCGATTTCGCCGGCCCGCTGCCGGCGCTGGTGATCATGGCGATGCTGGGCGTGCCGAAGGAGGAGCTGGCGAAGGTGAAGCGCATGTCGGACCAGATGGCGCTTTTCATCGGCAGCTCGCGCGCCTCGCCGGAGAAGTACGACATCGCCGAGCGCGCGACGCATGAAATGGCCGGTTTCTTTCTTGAGTTGATTCAAGACAGAAAGAACAGCGCGAAAAATGATTTTCTGTCGCAGCTGGTCGCACTGGAGGACAACGGCGACCGGCTGACCGAGGATGAACTGGTGGCGACTTGCATTCTCCTGCTGTTCGCCGGCCACGAGACCACCACCAACCACATCGCCAACGGCCTGCTGTCGCTGCTGCGTTTTCCGCGGGAATTCGATCTGCTGAGGGAAAAACCGGAATTGGCGCCGCGTGCCATCGAGGAGCTGCTGCGCTACGACGGGCCGAGCGGCGCGCAGGTGCGCATCGTCAAGGTCGGGCAGCAGATGCGCGGCAAGACATTGAAGCCCGGCGAGCGCGTGTTCCTGATGCTGAACGCGGCCAACCGCGATCCGGAGACCTTTGATCAGCCCGACCGCCTGCATCTCGCCCGCGGCGGCCCGGCGCACCTCACGTTCGGCTTCGGCATGCACATCTGCCTGGGCTTTCCGCTCGCGCGCATGGAAGGGCAGGTGGCGCTGCCCGCGGTGGCGCGGCATTGGCGGAACATCGCGCTCAACGTGCCCGAGGAGCGCATCGAATGGCTCAACTCGATGGTGTTTCGCGGCATGACCTCGCTTCCGCTGACGGTGAGTTGAGCGTTGGCGGTGCGCCTGACGTCCAGGCAGCGGGCTACCACGGCGATTGCGGCGGCCACTGCGCTCAACCTACCGTTCGGCACGATCTACGCGTTCAGCGTATTCCTCAAGCCGATGGAAGCGATGCTGGCGATCAGCCGCGCGGAGATGACGTTCGTTTTCGGGCTGGCGACAATCAGCCTGACGGCGGGGATGAACCTTGGACCGCGCCTGTATCGGAAGCTGCCACCGGCGGCGCTGGTGTTCGCCTCCGGCGCCGGCAGCGCGCTCGGCCTCGCCCTGACAGCGGCTGCCGAGGGCCTCGCGCAGTTTGCGCTGGGCTACGGCCTGCTGTTCGGGATCGGTGGCGGCATCGGCTTCATCATCGTGCAGCAGGCGGTGAACCAGGCTGTGACCGGGAACCGGGGCCTCGCCAATGGTTACGTCGTAGCGCTTTTCCCGCTGGGTGCGATGATCGGCGCGCCCGTCTTCGGCTGGGCGATCGAGGCGCACGGCTTGCGCGCGACACTCGCCGGGCTTGGCGTCGCCGTGGCTTGCGCCGCCGCGGTTGCGGCAGCGCTGCTGCGAATCGCCGGCATCCGGATGCACGACGCTTCGGCGCCTGAGGAAAATGAGGCGCGGCCGCAGCGGAACACTTTCCTGCTGCTGTTTGGCGTGTTTTTCCTCGCCGCCGCCGCCGGCCTGATGGTGATGAGCCAGGCTGCCGGGATCATTCAGGCCTACGGCGGCAAGACCGCGCTCGCACTTGGCGCGACGACGCTGATCACAGGCGCCATCGCCGCGGCGCGCGTGAGTGGCGGCTGGCTGGTGGACCGCTTTGCCGTTCCTCGCGTCGCCGCCGGCGCACATGTCTGGTCGTTCACCGGCGCAATGATCCTTACGCTGTGGCCCGGACCGCTGGTGGCGGTGCCCGCGCTCGCAATGATCGGCATGGGCTACGGCATTGTTTCGGGACTGACGGCCGGCGCGATCGCCCAGTACTGGCACCGCAACGCCTTCGGCCATGTCGCCGGCCGGCTCTACATTGCGTGGTGCATCGCCGCCATCAGCCTGCCGGTGCTGGCGGGCTGGCTCTACGACCGCACGCAGGGCTACGGCGCGGCGGTGCTGATTGCGGCAGGCGTGAACGTGCTCGGTATGCTGCTCGCTCTGCGCCTGCCGCGCTCGGTAAGATAGGCATTCGATGGCTCCCGACATCTCCGTGATCCGCCTGGGCGCGGTCAGCGTCTATCCCGGCGAGAAATCCGGCAAGTATCCGGACGGCAACCAGGTCACGGTGCGCGGCGCGGATTCACTCGCTGCCTTCGATACGCCGCTGGTCGCAAACAGGCTCGGCAGAGAGTTGCTCGACGCGGATGTGGTGATCCTCGGGCACGTGCATGAAGACCACATGGCAGGGCTGCACCGCCTAAAGCACGCGCCCGTCCACGTGCACGAGGCGGATGTGGAGGCCGCGCGCAGCTGGGACGGTATGTCGCGGCACTACGGTTACGTCCCCACGGTGCTGGCCGGCATGCGAACCAAGATCGAATGCGAGTTCAGCTATGCGCCGCGTCCCGACGCGCAGGCCTACGCCAATGACGCCTCGTGGAACCTAGGCGGCGGCGTTACGGTGCGCGCTATCCACATGCCCGGCCATACCAGCGGGCATTGCGTGCTGCTGGTGGAGCCCGGCGGCATCGCATTCATCGGCGACATCGACCTGTCGTCGTTCGGGCCGTACTACGGCGACGCCACCT
>JBDTRO010000101.1:0-16133 GCA_039931635.1 Betaproteobacteria bacterium
ACGGCCTGTTTCAAGCTCTGGCCCATCGCCACCGTATAGGCATTCAATGCTTCGGGGCGGTTCAACGAAATCACGGCGACGCCGTCCTTCGCCTCGTAGGCGACATCTTCGTAGGTTTTCATGGGTTATCCTTTTCCAGAACTGCGCAGACCACGGCGGTATCGGACTTGGAATAGCCGAGCTTCAGCGCGCGGGCATAGATCGCCTTGGTCGCGTTGAACAGTGGCGCGGGACTTTTCAGACGGCGCACGAACTCGCCGATGATCTTCATGTCCTTGCGCCAGGTTTCGTTCGTCACGGTGGCGGGCAGGTAGGAGCGCCTGACCATCAAGGGCCCGCGCACCTGCAGCATGCGCGAGGAGCCGGCGCCGTCGCCCAGGACTTTGACCGCGAGCGCGGCATCCAGTCCGGACCTGCGCGCCAGCACGACCGCTTCCGCCGTCGACACGTTGTGAATGGCCACCAGCAGGTTGGCGGCAAATTTCATTTTCGAGCCGTTGCCGAATTTGCCGACGAAGTAGTGGCCGCGCGAAAAGCCGTTCAGGACCGGAATGGTCCGCTTGAATGCCGCCGGATCGCCGCTGCCATAGACCACCAGGTCCTTGAGCCGTGCCTGGGCGCCGGTACCGCTCAGCGGGCAGTCGAGCAGCGTGACGCCCGCGGCCGCCAGGTGCTTGCGCGCTTTCTCCTTGACGGCGATTGGCAGTGTGCTGGTTTCGACGACGATCTGCCTGCTGCGCGCTGTTTTTGCGATCTGGTCCGCGACTTCGAGCAAGGCTTCGGCGGAAGGCAGCGAGGTGATCACGACGCCCGCGGATCCGGCGACTTCACCGGGCGTCTGCGCCACGATGCCGCCGGCCTTGAGGTGCCGGCGCCGGCACGCGGCCACCGGATCGCAACCCATGACTTTGAAGCCTGCCCGCATCAGGTTGGCCGCCATGGCCGAACCCATGATGCCCAGCCCCACCATTCCGACCCGCGATTTGGCCATGCGCTCTCCCTTGGGCATACGCTACCATTCCTGCCAGGAGGGGGACATGGCCTATCGCGAGACGCTACCGCGGCGCGGCATTGCGCGCCGGCAGATGATGAAGCGCGTGGCGCGCTTCTCGAAACTCAAGGGCTTCGACGGCGGGCTGCCCGACAGCAGGATGCCCGGCTGCGAGCGCATCCTCTACAACGTGATCGGCTTCCAGCCGCCGAAGACCGAGCGCGGCGGCAAGCAGTCGCCGGTGGGCGCCGAGGCCTCGCGCCTGGCGGCGATCAAGATCCGGGAAGGCTTCAACCTGGGCTACTGCCGCGCGCTGCCAGGCAGGGGCCCGATGCTGCACAACCACGACACCAATGAAACCTTCATCGCCATGACCGGCACCTGGCGCGCCAGCTGGCAGAACGAAAAGGGGCGCCTGGAACACGTGGACCTGAAGCCGCTGGACGTGATCTCGTTTCCGCCGGGCGCTTCGCGCCGCTTCATGAACGTGAGCCGGGGATCGAAGCAGAAGCATTCGATCCTGATGTTCGTCATCGGCGGCAATGCCCCCAGCGCCGAATTCACCAGCGAATCCATGGACGAACTGGAACGGAAGGGCGTCTGGCCGCCAAGGCGAGGCAGGCGTTGAAAGCAGCTGCGTTCGCCTATGCAAAGCCGGCCTCCCTGCCGGCCGCCTTCGATCTGCTCGAAAATCCGAACGCAAAAGTCCTTGCCGGCGGGCAAAGCCTGATTCCGTCGCTCAACATGCGGCTCTCTGCGCCGGAACTGCTGGTGGATATCACGGGCTTGCCAGGCCTGGCCGGAATTTCCATGCAGGAAAATTCCATCAGGATCGGGGCGCTCACGACCCATGCCCAGCTGGAGAAATCCGGCGAGGTCGGAAAACATGTGCCCCTGCTCGCGCAGGCCGTGCCGCACGTCGCGCATGCCGCGATCCGCAACCGCGGCACGATCGGCGGCAGCATGGCGCTCGCCGACCCGGCGGCGGAATACCCCGCCTGTGCCGTCGCTCTTGAGGCGGTGTTCGTCATAAAAAGCAGAACTGCGGAACGCCGGGTAAAGGCCGGGCGATTCTTCAAGGGACTGTTCGAGACCGACCTGAAACCGGGTGAATTGCTGGTTGCCGTGGAATTTCCTGCGGCGAAGAAAACGGATAAGTCCGTGTTTCTCGAACTGGCGCGGCGCCACGGCGATTACGCCATCATCGGACTTGCGGCGCACAACTCCCGGTTCGTCTTCCTCGGGGCGGGTTCGGTGCCGGTTCTGATTCAGGGCGATTCGATGGCAAAGGCCAGGGCTGAATTGTCGAAGTCCCTCAAGCCGTCGCCCGACCTCTACAACTCTTCCGCTACCAAGCTGCATCTCGCCGGCGTCCTGCTTGAGCGCGCATGGAACACGACTACGACATTGCACTGACGGTGAACGGGACCGCAGTGACGCGGCGGGTGTCCGCGCGCCAGCACCTGGTCGATTTCCTGCGGGACGACCTCGGGCTGACCGGTTCGCACGCGGGCTGCGAGCACGGCGTCTGCGGCGCGTGCACGGTGCGGGTGAACGGCGAGATCGTGCGCGGCTGCCTGATGCTTGCGGTGCAGGCGAACGGTTGTCGCGTGGACACGGTGGAAGGGCTGTCGGATTCGAAGGAACTGGCCCGGTTGCAGAAGGCGTTTCATGAGCGCAACGCGCTGCAATGCGGGTTCTGCACTCCCGGCATGCTGATGGCGGCGCAGGATCTTTTGAAAGCCGGTAGAAAGCCCACTAGAGAAGAAATCCGGGCGCATATTTCCGGCAACTACTGCCGCTGCACGGGTTACCAGGCGATCGTGGACGCCATCGAAGAGGTCATGCATGGGCAAAGCTGAACTGCCGCTGCATGCGCGGGGAACGAAGGTCGACCGCGGCTACATCGGCCAGTCCGTGCCGCGTCCGAACGCGAAGCGCCTGCTGCAGGGGCGCGGCACCTACGTCGATGATTTGCGCTTTCCACGCCTTGCGCATGTCGTGTTTTTTAGAAGTCCCCATGCGCATGCCAGGATCAGGAAATTGGATTTTGCCAGGGCTGTTTCCTCGAAAGGCGTCATCGGAATATTCGATGGCAAATCAGTAGCGCAATACTGCACGCCCTGGGTCGGCGTCCTCGCCCATCTGAAGGGCATCAAATCGCCGCCGCAGCACGCCATCGCCATCGAGCGCGCCTGCTGGCAGGGCGAGGCGGTGGCGGCGGTGGTCGCGGAGACGCGCGCCCAGGCCGAGGATGCGCTGGCGCTGATCGAGGTGGACTGGGAGGAATTGCCGGCCGTGGTCGACATGGAAGAGTCGCTCGCCGGGAAGCAGCTCATCCACAAGGAATTCAGCGACAACATATGCTTCGCGAGAGCGCACGACACCGGCGGCGTGGACGAGGCGTTTGCGCAAGCCGACGTGGTGGTCGAGGAGACCTTCGATTTCGGGCGCCATACCGGCGTTTGCCTGGAGACGCGCTCGATCCTCGCCGACTACAACGCGGCCGAGCATTCGCTCACGGTCTATCACTCGACCCAGGCGCCGCACATGATGCAGGACATTTTCTCGCGGCACCTTGGCATCCCCGAGGCGAGCGTGCGCGTGATCGCGAAGGACGTCGGCGGCTCCTTCGGCATCAAGGTGCACGTTTATCCCGACGAAATGGCGGCCGCTGCGCTTTCGGTGATGCTGCGCCGGCCTGTAAAGTTTGTCGCCGACCGGCTGGAGTCGTTCGCGACCGACATCCACGCGAGGGAACACAAGGCGAAGATTAGGATCGCGGTGAATAAATCGGGCGAGATCCTCGCCTTCGACCTGGACGACCTGACCGCCATAGGGCCGTATTCGGTCTATCCGCGCACCAGCGGCATCGAAGGCAACCAGGTCGTCAATCTCACGGGTGGCCCGTACAAGCACCAGAAGTACCGGGCCAAGCTCAATGTCGTGTTCACCAACAAGAACGTCACTTGCCAGTACCGTGCCGTCGGGCACCCGATCGCGGTCGCGCTCACCGAGGGCATCGTGGACAAGGCTGCGGCCGCGATCGGCATGGATCCGGCGGAATTCAGGCGCAGGAACCTGATCGCCGATGACGCCTATCCCTACGCGTTTCCGTCGGGCGTGAAGTTCGAAAAGCTGTCGCACCATCAGACGCTGGACAAGCTTCTTGAGCTTATGAACTACAGGAAATTGAGGGAAGAACAATCTGAATTGAGAGGGAAGAATATTTTCCGAGGCATCGGTCTTGCCGCGATGATCGAAGTCACGAATCCTTCGCCAGCTTTCTACGGTGTCGGCGGCGCGCGCATCTCGGCGCAGGATGGCGCCACGCTGCGCCTGGAGCCGACCGGGATGGTGACCGTGATGTGCGGCGTGACCGAACAGGGGCAGGGCACCGAGGCGATCTTTGCCCAGATTGCAGCAAGTGCTGTTGGAATTTCTCTTGATAAAGTAAAAGTTATTTCGGGCGACACCGGGGTAACCCCCTACGGCGGCGGCACCTGGGCCTCGCGCGGCGCAGGCATCGGCGGCGAGGCGGTATTGCTTTCAGGCCGCGCCTTGCGCTCGAATATTCTTGATATTGCTGCTCGAATTTTGCAACTTGGAAAAGACGAACTGGATATCGCAGAAAATTCAGTGATTCACAAAATCACGCAGGAGAAAAAATTGCCCTTGGAGGAGCTTGGCCGCATCGCCTATTTCCGCCCCGACACCTTGCCGATGGATTTTCAGTCCGAATTGACCGTGACGCGGCACTACACGCCGCGCCAGTACGGCTTCACCTTCACCAACGGCATCCAGGCCTCGCTGGTCGAGGTGGATGTCGATACCGGCTTCGTCAAGCTGCTCAAGCACTGGTGCGTGGAGGATTCGGGCACGGTGATCAATCCGATGCTGGTGGACGAGCAACTGCGTGGCGGCGTGGTGCAGGGCATAGGCGCGGCGCTCTACGAGGAGTGCCTCTACAGCCCCGAGGGCCAGCTGTTGAACGGCAACATGGCGGATTACCTCGTGCCGATGGCGGGCGAAATGCCCGATATCATCTGCGCCCATGTCGAGACGCCGACCCTGCAGTCGCAACTGGGCGCAAAGGGCGTGGGCGAAGCGGGTACCGCGGGCGCGCCGGCCGCAGTGATGAATGCGATCAACGACGCGCTGGCGCCGCTGGGCGCGCGGGTAACGGCGATGCCGTTTACGCCCGAGAGGATATTGAGCGCATTGGGGAGGGTCTGAGCGATGCCGGTAGGGCTGGTCGATCATTTCAACATCGTCATCTCGCCCTCGCAGGTCGAGGAGACGCTGCGGTTCTATCGCGAGGTGCTTGGCTTGCGGGAGGGCTTCCGCCCGAACTTCGGCCGCCCGGGGTGGTGGCTCTACACCGGCGACCACCCGGTGCTGCATGTCAGCCTCAAGGAGATTGCGCCTACGACAGGCGCCACCGGCAGCTTCGACCATATCGCGTTGAATGCCACCGGCTGGCCGGAGATGAAGGCGCGGCTCGAGCGCATGGGGATCGCGTTCGAGGAACAGCTGGTGCGCGACAACACGGTGCTGCAGATATTTTTCCGTGATACCAACGGCCTGCGCATCGAACTGGACTACCGCAAAGGCGAGGCGGGGTTCTAGGATGCCACTCAGCCACATCGAGCATTTCCTGCTGCAGACCGCGGACATGGACAAGACGCGCGAGTGGTACGTCAACGTGCTCGGCATGCGCGTCGGGCAGAACCCGGACTTCAAGTTCCCGGTGTTCTGGCTCTACCTCGGCGACAAGGACGTGGTGCACGTCACCGAGGGCGGCAAGAACGTCTCTGACAACCGCAAGAAATATGTCGGCCAGGAATCGCAGGCCACCACCGGCAGCGGGGCCATCGACCATCTCGCGTTTCGCGCCACCGGATTGCGCGAGATGATGGCGCACCTCACGAAGCTGGGCGTGGATTTCAGGCAGCGCCAGGTGGACGACCAGGGCCTCTACCAGCTCTTCATGTTCGACCCGAACGGCGTCAAGATCGAGCTCAATTACGCCAAGGCCGAAGCCGAGGGCCTGCGCGCCGAGGTGATGGCGAGCCGACTGCCGGGATAAAGCAAAACGAATTCACCCATCCGCAATATGGCGCCGATTGAGCTTGCCCCTGTGCCGCGGACGTACCGCGTTACTTTCATTTCGGTTCTCGCTGCCGTTTTCGGGATACTTTCGCTGTGTTTCACCGCCTACCTTGCAATTGAGCGCCACCAATACCTTACCGTCGGCAAAATGGTCGATGCAAAAGTCCTTTCGATCGAAAAGGAACGTGGCACTCGCGCACATGTCGCTACAACAAGGGCGCGGATAGAATTCCGCACTGCGGAGGGTAAAGTCGTACAGACTTGGGTGAGTGATGGAGGTTCTTCTACCGACATTAAAGCGATAGGCGGGGAAATTCGTATCCGTTACCTGCCCGAAAATCCTGAACATCCGCAAACGGAAGCCTCGCTTGGCGTCACCTTCAATTACTTTGTCTTCCTCTTGCTCGGCCTTGGTTTCCTATATGGAAGCTATCGTTCCGCCAGGTCTCCAGGCAAACCAAGCCTGGACCATCAAAGATTCATTTCGAGGACGTAGAGCCCGCCGATGTGCCGGTCGACGGTGTAGACGATGCGGCGATCATCGACGTAGACGTCATTCAGCTGCACCGCCCCCGTCCGCGCGCCCTTGGGCGTCGCCGGTACGAAATGGGCGACTTCCTTCGGTTGATACGGATTCAGCACGTCGTAGACACGCACGCCGGCGTTGAAGAAAGTGCCGATCACGAACTGCTCCGACGACCACGAGCCGGGCACCGGCAGATTCTCGTGCAGGTTGTGCGCGCCGAAGCGCCCGCCGCGGCGCACGAATTCCTGGTAAGGCGGAGCGGGCAGGGTGGAGATCGTCACCGGGTTGGTCTCGACGCGCGCATCCAGCACCCAGACCAGCTTCGGCCAGTCGGCGCCCCCGTCCTGGACGCACTCGTCGGTGACGATGAGCAGGTCGCGGCCGATCAGCGGCAGCACCGTGTGCGTGAAGCCGTGGTACGGCGGGGAATGGTGCCAGTGCGCGACCACCGAAGGACGCGCCTTGTCCGAAATGTCGAGGATCAGCGCGCCGCCGTCGATGTAGCCGACATAGGCGCGGTCCGGGCGGGCCGGAAACACATTCGTGTTGTGGGCGCGGAAGCCGCTGTCGAACTTGCGTTCCAGGCGCGGCGGCGGTGGCGCGGCGTCGCCTTCGCGCGTTCCCGGCAGCCACCAGCGGCCCATTTCGGCCGGTTTGGACGGGTTGCGGACGTCGACGATGCGGTAGAACTGGTCGTCCAGCGGATTGCGCGGCTGGAAGTCCGGCGCGCCGCTCGACATGTGGACGGTCTCGCCGTCGACGAACCAGAGTACGTGCACGCCGCGCGAATGCGGGCCGGAACAGTCGAAGTGCGAAATGAGTTTTGGTTTCTCGGGCGTGGCGATGTCGAACAGGTCGAACCCGGCCGGCTTCAGGCCTCTCTGGCTGGTCTGGTAGGCGACGGCCAGCGTGTCGCCGACCACGTCGAGCGAATTGGAGCGCATGCTTGCGTGCGGCAATTCGGTCTGCACCACCACGCGCGGCGCGCGCGGGTCGCTGACGTCGACGCCGGTGAAATTCTTGGGCGCCGATTCGTGCGCCAGCCACAGGATGCGCCGCCCGTCCCGGGCAAGCTGCATGCCCATGCCCTCGCCGATGCCGCCGAAGCCCTGCAGCTCATGGTGCGCGAGCAAACGCATGTTGAAAGACAGTGCATCGGCCATTGCCTAAGAGTACTGTTCCGGTAAGAATCCATGCAAGCGGAAAAGGGAGATTCACGATGAAGCATCTATTTCTGATACTGGCGCTCGCCTGCGGCAATGTCCTGGCGCAGGGCTTTCCATCCAAACCCGTCAGGCTGATCGTGACGTATCCGCCCGGCGGCAGTTCCGACCTGATGGCACGCGTCTTCGGCCAGAAGCTCTCGGAAGTCTGGGGCCAGCAGGTGCTCGTCGAGAGCAAGCCCGGCGCGGCGGGATCGATCGGCATGGAATTCGCGGCGCGGCTGCCTGCCGACGGCTACAGCTTCGTGATCGGCAACATCGGGCCGGCCGCGGTCAACCCGCTGCTCTCGAAGGTGCCGTACAACATGGACAAGGATTTCATCCCGGTGACGCTGATATCCAGCGGGCCGAACGTGCTGGTGGTCAACGCGGCCTGGCAGGTCAAGTCGCTGGCCGAGATCGTCGCCTATGCACGCGCCAATCCCGGCAAGCTTTCGTACGGCACCAGCGGTCCGGGCAGCATTTCGCACCTGAGCAGCGAGATGCTCAAGAGCCTCACCAAGGTGAACATCGTTGAAATTCCATACAAGGGCGGCGGCCTGGCGATCCAGGACCTGCTCGGGCAGCAGATTCATCTGATTTTCTCGGATGCGCTGCCGGCGATGCAGCACATCCGGGCGGGCAAGCTGCGCGCCCTGTGCTCCACCGGGGCGCAGAAATTCGCGCTGCTGCCGGACCTGCAGACCTGCGATTCCGATGTGCCGGGGCTGGTGGCGGTGAACTGGTGGGGCGTGCTGCTGCCGGCGGGAACGCCCAAGCCCATCGTCGACAAGTTCCACGCCGACATGGTGAAAGTGATGCAGGACCCGGGGGTCAAGGCGAAATTCGCCGATCTCGGCGTCGAGGCGGTGAGCAGCACGCCGGAGCAGTTCGGCGCCTTTATCCGCGCGGAGATGGACAAGTACGCACGCCTGATCAAGGAAGCGAACATCAAGGTGAACCCGTGAAGCTCTACGGTTTCTGGCGTTCGCTCGCCACCTATCGGGTGCGCGTCGCGCTCGGTTTGAAAGGCATTGCCGCGCAGGAAATATCCGTCGATATCCTCAAGGGAAAGCAATTCACCGACGAGTACAAGGCGCTCAATCCGCAAAGCGTCGTGCCGGCGCTGGTGCTGGACGATGGCGCGCCGCCGCTGTTTCAGTCGGTCGCGATCCTCGAATATCTCGAGGAAACGCATCCCCAGCCGCCGCTCCTGCCCAGGGATGCGCGCGGCCGAGCCCGGGTGCGGGGCCTGGCGCTGATCGCGGCCGCCGACGGCCATCCGCTGATCGTGCCGCGCATCCGCGTTTACCTGGAGAACGAGATGCGGCAGGACGAAGCCGCGCGCAACAAATGGCTGGCGCATTGGACGCTGAAGGCGCTGGAAGCGATCGAAGTGCATCTCGCGAGCGGCAAGGAAACCGGCCGCTTCTGCCATGGCGATTCGCCGACCATGGCCGATATATGCCTGGCCGGGCAGGTGATCGCGGCGACTGGATATTTCAGCTGCGATGTTTCCGGGGTGCCGACGTCCATGCGCATCTACGGCGAATGCATGAAGCTGCCCGCGTTCGCGAACGCGCATCCCTCGAAGCAGGAGGCAGCACCGGCTTCGCTGGTGACGCCTTGATGTACAGCTGCAGTCCGGGCGCCGACGGCTCGGCGGCGACGGTCAAGAGCAGGAAAAAGGGCAGCCTGAAGATCGACATTCACTGCCACTACCTGAACAAGGATGTTGCGGCGAAGGTCGCGCACCTGAATCCCGGCCAATACGAACCTTCGATCACGTTCGCCAACGCGCTGACGCGCGAAGTAAACGTCAAGCAGATGCAGGACCGCGCCCCGATGCTCACGGAGATCGCGGTGCGGCTCAAACACATGGACCGCATGGGCATCGACATCCAGGCGGTGTCGCCGGCACCGAACCAGACCTACTACTGGACCGAACCCGGCATGGGGCAGGAACTGGCGCGCGCCGTCAATGAGCGAATCGCGCAGATCGTGAGCCGGCATCCGGACCGATTCGTAGGCCTGGGCACGATCCCGTTGCAGGATCCGGGCCTTGCGGTTTCGGAACTGGAACATGCAGTCAGGAAGCTCGGCTTGCGCGGGGTTGAAATCAATCCCAGCGTAAATGGCAAGGAGTTGACGTCTTCAGGCCTGGAGAAATTCTTCACGGCAGCCGAGAAACTCAATGCAGTGATCTTCATGCATCCCATCGGTTACACGCAGGGCGAGCGCCTGGTGGACCACTACTTCAACAACGTCATCGGCAACCCGCTGGAAACCACGGTGGCGGCAAGCCACCTGATCTTCGATGGCGTGATGGAGCACCATCCGAAGCTGAAGGTGGTGCTGCCGCATGCCGGCGGCTATCTCGCGCACTACTGGGCGCGCATGGACCACGCCTGGAAGGCCCGGCCCGATTGCCGCACGGTCTTGAAGAAGAAGCCGTCGAAATCGCTGGAAAAGTTCTACTTCGACACCATCACCTTCGATCCCGGGATGCTCAAACAGCTGATCGAGCGTTTCGGCGCAGATCATGTCCTGCTTGGAACGGACTACCCCTACGACATGGGCATGGAAGATCCTGTTGGCTTCATCAACAAGGTCGTGACGCTGAGTAACGCGGACAAGAGCAGGATCATGGGCGGCAACGCGGCGCGGCTGCTCGGGCTCTCTGTTGGCTAGCGAACAGTAGAAATTCCAGCGCCGGACTACGCTGTCGTGTGGGAGACCATACGAGAGGTACCGCCATGAAACGAATCGCCTGGGTTGCCGTAGCCGTGATCGCGCTTTCGACCCCGTTCGGGGCCCATGCCCTGAACAAGAAGCTCACCAACAGAAGCTACATGGATGCGAGGCCTTGCCTCAACCTGCCGACGACGACGGAAATTATCAAGTGCGCTGAAAAGTACATGTAAGGCTGGATTCCCGCCTTCGCGGGAATGACGGTTCAGCGCGGGAATGACGGTTCAGCGCGGGAATGACGGTGTTACGGCTTCCTTGATTTCAGGTACCAGTCGAGGATCTGCTCGCCGTTCCAGTGCAGTACGCCCTTTTTCCTGCCGATCGCCTTGTAGACTTCTTCCAGGTATTTGATGCGGAACGGCTGCCCGCTGATGTAGGGGTGGATCGCGATCGCCATGATCTTTGGCCGTTGTTTGCCTTCCTCGTAGTAGCGCTCGAAGGTATCCAGGCATTTCCTGGTCCAGTACGCCGCTTCGTGGTGCTGCACCATCATCACCGGAATGTCGTTGGTTTCCACTGAATAGGGCAGGGTGACGAGCGGGCCGTGGGCGGTCTTGATCTGCGTCGGTTCGTCGTCGTAAACCCAGTCACCGATGTATTTGATGCCCGCCGCGGCGAGGTGATCGGGCGTGTCCAGCGTCTGCGTCAGGCCCGGCCCGAGCCAGCCCACCGGCCGCTTGCCGGTGAACTTCTCGATCGTGTCAAGGGACCGCCGGATCATGGCGGGCTGTTCTTCTTCCTTGTGGATCGGCCCCTGTTCATAGCTGTGGCCCATGAACTCCCAGCCGGCGTCCAGGCAGGTCTGCGCGACGCGCGGGTAATCGACGCAGACGCGCGCGTTCAGCGCCAGCGTGGGGCGGATTTTCAGGCGGCGGAACAGCGCCTCGAAGCGCCAGAAGCCGACCCGCATCCCGTACTCGTGCCAGCTCCAGTTGGGCACGTCGGGCAGCAGCACCGCTCCGGTGGGCGCAGGCAGCACCTGGCGCGCCATGGCGCGGGCAATGTCCCATACCTCGAGGTTGACGATGGTCCAGACCACCACACGGGCGCCTTTGGGGAGCTTTAGCGGCGGGCGGTCGACGATCGCGGAATAGGGGGTTCTTTCACGTGGAAGCATGGCCATTTCTTACTATAATGCCTCGATACACCCTGGAGGAGGGAAGCCATGAATTTCCGCACCCTGTTTGCCGCAGCGCTAGCCGTGCTTTCGTTCGGCGCTGTCGCGCAGCAACCGATCAAGATCGGCATGAGCATGCCGCAGACCGGCGGCCTGGGCGCCGGCGGCAAATCCGCGCTCATCGCGCTGCAGATGTGGGTCGAGGACGTCAACGCCAAGGGCGGGCTGCTTGGGCGCAAGGTGCAGTTCATTTCCTATGACGACCAGACCAATGCGAGCCTCGTGCCGGGCATCTACACCAAGCTGCTCGACGTCGACAAGGTCGACCTGCTGATCGCGCCCTACGGCACCAACGTGACCGCGCCGATCATGCCGCTCGTCAAGCAGCGCGACCTGCTGCTGATGGGCAACTTCTCGTTTGACGTCAACGCGCAGATCAAGCACGACAAGTGGTTCAACAACGCGCCCTGGGGCGCGGGCGCGCTGGCCTGGGGCGGCACCTTTCTCGACGCCGGCCGCAAGATGGGCGGGAAAACCATCGCCATCTTCGCGGCGGACGCCGAGTTCGCGCAGAACCTGTGCAACGGCGGCCGCAACCTGGTCAAGGCGATGGGGCTGCAGACCGTGTACGACCAGAACTACCCGCCGAACCTGGTGGACTTCTCGTCGATCATCCGCGCGGTGCGCGCCGCCAAGCCCGATATCGTGTTCATCTGCTCGTACCCGCCGGAGTCGGTGGCGATCGTGCGCGCGGTCAACGAACTGGGCGTCGGCCCGACGGTGAAGATCATCGGCGGCGGCATGGTTGGCCTGCAGTTCGAGGCGAACATGACGGCGCTCGGGCCGCTGCTGAACGGCTTCGTCAACTACAACAGCTACGTCCCCGAGAAGACGATGGAAAATCCGGCGATCCGCGAATTCCTCAAGCGCTATGAAGTGCGCGCCAAGCAGGAAAAGGTCGACCTGCTCGGCTTCTACCTGCCGCCGTTCAACTACGCCATTGGCCAGATGCTGGCGCAGGCCGTCACCGCCACCAAGAGCCTCGACCAGAAGGTGCTCGCCGCGTACATCCGCAGCAACGAGATGAAGACCATGGTCGGCAACATTCGCTTCGACGCGGTGGGGGAATGGGCCACGCCGCGCGTGCCGATGGCGCAGTTCCGCGGCATCAAGGCTAAGGACGTGGACCAGTTCCGGCAGACGGGCAAGCAGGTGATCATCGGGCCGGCGGCGCTGAAGTCCGGGGACCTCATCCCCTTCGACAAGGCACGGAACTAGATTCTGGACGGTCAAGTCCTCTACGAGGCCGTAGTCTCGGGGATCCTGCTCGGCAGTTTCTACGCCGCGGTAAGCGCCGGGCTGTCGATATCCTTCGGGCTGCTCGACGTGCCGTTCATCGCCCACCCGGCGTTTCTCGTGATGGGCGCGTACGCGACTTACGTGCTGGCCGGACATGGCGTCGATCCGCTGCTGGCCGGATTGCTGCTGATGCCGGTATTTTTCGTCTTCGGGCTGGGCGTCTACCAGTTCTACTACTCGACATTCGAAGGGCGCGGCTCCGACCAGGGCCTGCGCGGCATCGCATTCTTCTTCGGCGTCGCGTTCATCGTGCAGGTGGGCCTGATTCTCGCCTTCGGGGTTGACCAGCGGGTAGTGGAGGCGGATTACATCGGTACCAGCATCGAAATCGGGGAGATGCGCGTGCCGCAGCGCATGCTGGTGGCCTTCGGCGTCGCGCTCGCGCTCACCATCTCGCTGGCGCTTTACCTGTCGCGCACCTTCACCGGCCGCGCCATCAAGGCCGTGGCACAGGACGAGGGCGCGCTGCGCCTCATGGGCGCGAACCCGGTGCGCATCAAGCGCTGGGCCTTCGGCATCGCCACCGCCACCTGCGCCATCGCCGGCGCGCTGCTGATCATCGTCGGCCCGGTGGACCCGAACCTCGACCGGCTCTACATTGGCCGCACCTTCTGCGTCGTCGTGCTCGCGGGCCTGGGCAGCATGAGCGGCACGCTGGTCGCCGGGCTGATCCTCGGGGTCGCCGAATCCGTCGTTCTCTCGACGGCGGGCACCGCCTGGGCGCCGGCGGTGGCCTTCGGCATCCTGCTCGTCGTGCTCGGCGTGCGCCCCTCCGGCCTGTTCGGAAGATGAGCGCCCGCTAGATGAAAAGATTCCTGGTGGGGGCGGCGGTGGTGCTCGCGCTCGCGGCAACCCTGCCGGCGGTGCTCAAGATCGAGTACTACTATGTGCTGGGGTACACGGTGCTCCAGTTCATCATCATGGCCACCGCATGGAACATCCTCGGCGGCTTTGCGGGCTACGTGAACTTCGGCTCGGGCGCCTTCTTCGCTGTCGGCGCGTACACCGCGGTGTCGCTCTACAAGTGGCTCGCGCTGCCTCTTGGCCTGCAGATCCTCGCCGGCGCCGCGGCGGCCGGCCTGCTCGGGCTGGGCGTTGGCCTGCTTACGCTGCGCCTGCGCGGCATCTTCTTCTCCATCGCCACCATCGCCATCACCATCATCCTCGAGACGGTGGTGCTGAACTGGGGCTATGTCGGCGGCGCCAAGGGCCTGCCGATCCTGCGGCCGACCGAGATTCCGCTGTTCGACAACTACACGCAGTGGCTGTTCGTCGTGATGGCGGTGATCGCCGTGGTAGCGGTCGCGGCGGCGCGCTACATCCAATCGTCCTGGTTCGGCCGCGGCCTGCGCGCGATCCGCGACAACGAGGAGGCTGCCGAGTGCTCTGGAGTGCCGACGCTCAAGCTCAAGCTCGCCGCGGCCACGATATCGGGCGCGCTCATGGGCGCTGCGGGCGCACCTTACGCGATGCTGGGCTCGTTCATCGAGCCGAATGCGGCGTTCAGCCTGAACCACGCCGTGAACGCGCTGGCGATGCCGATCATCGGTGGCATGGGTCACTGGAGCGGGCCGGTGATCGGCGCGCTGCTGCTCGGCTCGGTGCAGCAGATCGTCACGGTGACGATTTCCTCGGAATTGAACGTGCTCGTGGTCGGCGTGATGCTGGTGGTTTTCGTGGTGGCGGCGCCCGAGGGCATCCTCGGCCTGGTGAAGCGATGGCGCACCTCCTCGAAGTAAAGGGCGTGTCGAAAAGGTTCGGCGGCTTTACCGCGCTGGACGGCGTGAGCATGAATATTGCCAAGGGCGAGCGCTTCGGCCTCATTGGCCCGAACGGCTCAGGCAAGACCACGCTCATCAATTGCGTTTCGGGTGTGCTCGACAACGACGGCGGGCAGATCGTCTTCGGCGGCGAGGAGATTTCGCGTTTGCCGGCCTACCAGCGCACGCGCCGCGGCATCGCGCGCAGCTTCCAGATCCCGCGGCCGTTCGCCAGCATGACGGTGCTGGAAAACCTCGTGATACCGCTGGAATTCGTGGTGCACCGCGGCTCGCTGCACATTGCGGACACGGGCGCCGAGGCGATGGAGATCCTGCGCGGCATCGGCCTGGCCGAAAAGGCCGACACGCCCTCCAATCAGCTCTCGCAGGTAGAGTTGCGCAAGCTCGAACTGGCCCGCGCCATGGCCGCGCGGCCGAAGCTGTTGATCTCCGACGAGGCGATGGCGGGCCTGTCGTCGAATGAAGTCAGTGAGGTGCTGGAAATCCTCTTCAAGCTGAACGCAGACGGCATTACCGTCATCATGATCGAGCACATCATGCAGGCGGTGATGAAATTCTCCCAGCGCGTGATCTGCCTGGACGCGGGGCAGATCATCTGCGAGGGCACGCCCCAGGCGATCGTGCAGGACCCCGGTGTGCAGAGGGCCTATCTTGGCGCTTGAACTCAACATCGATGGCATCCACGCGAGCTACGGGGCGGTGCGCGCGCTGCACGGAATTTCTCTTTCCATAAAGGAAAAGGAAACCGTGGCGCTGCTGGGCACCAACGGCAACGGCAAGAGCACGCTGATGAAGTGCGTGATGGGCGTTGTCCGCCCGTCCAGGGGTTCTATTTTTCTATATTTGGATAATAAAAAGATCGATTTAACAAAACTCTCAACAGAAGAGATCGTCAACCTCGGCGTCGCCATGGTGCCGGAGGGCCGGCGCCTGTTCCCCAAGCTCACAGTGGAGGAAAACCTGCTGCTGGGCGCGTTCCGCCCGCAGGCACGGCCCGACATCGCGAAAAACCTCGCCCTTTGCTACGACACCTTCGAAGTGCTGAAGGAGCGCCGGCGCCAGCTCGCGGGCTCGATGTCGGGCGGCCAGCAGCAGATGCTGGCGATCGCGCGCGCGCTCATGTCCTCGCCCAGGCTGCTACTGGTGGACGAGCCTTCGGTGGGCCTCTCGCCGCTGCTCGTGTCGAACACGGTGAGCATGATCAAGCTGCTGAAGGAGCGCTACGGGCTGACGGTGCTGATGGCGGAGCAGAATTTCCACCAGGCGATCCGCATCGCCGACCGCGGCTACATCA
>JBDTRO010000102.1:0-14043 GCA_039931635.1 Betaproteobacteria bacterium
GCCCAGGCCTTCCTTCGGGAACACGAGGTCGATCGGCGCGCCCTTGGCCTTGTTGGAGTTGGCGCGGTATTCGAAGGAAATGCCGACCACGAACTCGCCTGCAGCAGCCTGGTTGCAGGGCTTGGAGCCCGAATGCGTGTACTGCGCGATGTTCTGGTGCAGCTTGTCCATGTAATCCCAGCCGCCCTTTTCGCCCCAGAGCGTCAGCCACGCCGTGACATCGAAAAAGCCGGTGCCGGAAGAAGCCGGGTTGGGCATCACCACCTGGCCCTTGAATTCAGGCTTGGTGAGGTCCTTCCAGGTCTCGGGTTTCGTGATATTGCGTTTCTTGGCTTCCACCGTGTTGAAGCAGACCGTCGCGCCCCACACGTCCATGCCGAACCAGGCGGGCGGGTTCTTCGCGTCGCGGAACTTGTTCATGATCGCGTCGAGGTTGAGCGGCGCGTAGGGCTCCAGCATGCCGTTCGAGTTGAGCAGCGCGAGGCTGGAGGCCGCGACGCCCATCACGGCATCGGCCTGCGGGTTCGCTTTCTCGGCCAGCAGCTTGGCCGTGATTACGCCGGTGGAATCGCGCACCCAGCGGATTTCGATGTTCGGGACTTCCTTGTAGAAGCCCTGCTCGTAAGCCTTGAGCTGATCGGTTTCGAGCGCGGTGTAGACGAGCAGCTGGGTCTTGCCCTGGGCGGCGGCGCCACCGGCCGCGAACGCCGCGGCGACGAACAGAGTCAGGCTGAAAAGCGGTTTCATCGAATCTCCCCTTGGGTGTTGGTGCGTTGCTCGTCTAGCTTATTGCAGAATTGTGGCGCTGCGGTGACCGCCTATTTTTGCGGCCCATTTGAAAGATTGTTGACAATCTACAATCAAAAGGGCCCAATGGCAACATCCGCATGGCCACCCCGACCCCTATCGACCTGCTGCAGCAGAATTCGCTCGCCATGCTGGTGCAGCGCGAGCTGGAGCGGCGCATCCTGGGCGGCGAGCTCAAGCCCGGCTCCAAGCTGAATGAAGCCGACATCGCGGGCACGCTGGGCGTCTCGCGCGGGCCGGTGCGCGAGGCGTTCCGCGCGCTCGACCAGTCCGGCCTGGTGCGCACCGAGAAGAACCGCGGCGTGTTCGTGCGCCAGGTGTCGCTGGAAGAGGCAAACGATATCTACGAGGTGCGCGCCGCGCTCGAGGGGCTGATCGGCCGCCTGGCGGCCAAGCGCATCCGTCCCGAACAGCTGGAAAAAATCCGCGCCGTCGTGAAACGCATGCACGCCGCCAGCCGCTCGCTGGACGCCGAGGCCTATTACGCTCTGAACGTCGAATTCCACGACCGGCTGGCGACCGCCGCCGGCAACCGCACGCTGCACGACAAGTACCGGCGCATCGTGAACGAGCTGGATCTGTACCGGCGCGAGACCCTGATGCGCGGCGCGGAGAACATTCCGCTCTCCACCCGCGACCACGAGGCGATCGTCAACGCGGTGGCCAAGGGCGACGAAAAGCTCGCCGAACGGCTGTTGTTCGACCACGTGATCGACAGCCGCGAACGGCTGCACAAGGCGCTCGCCAGGCCGGCGCGCGCGGCGTGAAACGTTTTCCTTCCCGAGGTGATTGACGGATGGCTGCGGAAAAGGCGCTGGTGAATGTAAACGGGGTGAAGTACCGCTGGCCGAAGCGGCCGGTTGCGGTGGTGTGCATCGACGGCGGCGATCCCGCCTACCTGCGCCAGTTCCTGGCGGACGGGTCGGTTCCCAACATCGCGCGTTTCATGCAGCAGGGCTTCAGCGTGATCGCGGACGGCACGGTGCCGAGTTTCACCTGCCCGAACAACATGTCGATCATCACGGGCACGCCGGCCTCGCGGCACGGCATCTCCGGCAATTACTACCTGGACGTGGCGACCGGCAAGGCGGTGGTGATGACCGGCCCCGAGCTGCTGCGCGGCGACACCATCCTGTCGCAATTCGCCAACGCGGGCGCGAAAGTGGTCTCCATCACGGCCAAGGACAAGCTGAGAAGGCAGCTCGGCAAGAACCTGGACGTCTCGAAGGGCAATATCAGCTTTTCGTCGGAATTCGCCGGCAAATGCACCCTGCAGGAAAACGGCATCGAGAACGTGCTCGAACTGGTCGGCATGCCGCAGCCGGACATGTATTCGATGGAACTGTCGCTGTTCGTGCTGGAGGCGGGCATCAAGCTGCTCGAAAAGCACCGGCCGGATCTGCTCTATCTTTCGCTCACCGATTTCGTGCAGCACAAATACGCGCCGGACGAGTCTGAGGCGAAGCGCTTCTACCAGGCACTGGACAACTGCTTCGGGCGCCTGGCCGGCCTGGGCGCGCTGGTCGCGCTCACCGCCGATCACGGCATGAACGACAAGTCCGATGCGGCGGGCAAGCCCAACGTCATCTGGCTGCAGGACATCCTGGACGCGAGGTTCGGCAAGGGCGACACACGCGTGATCTGCCCGATCACCGATGCCTTCGTCGCGCACCACGGCGCGCTGGGCGGCTTCGTGCGCGTCTGGTGCACGGGCAAGGCGACGCCCGCGCAGGTGATCGACGCCATCAAGGGGCTGGCGGGCCTGGAATCGGTGCTCGACAAGCGCACCGCCTGCGAGGTGCACGAGCTGCCTGCCGACCGCGAGGCCGACGTGGTGGTGATCTCGACCGCCAACGTCTGCATCGGCGCATCCGCCAAGGACCACGACCTGTCGGGGCTCGAGGGCCATCGGCTGCGTACCCACGGCGGGGTTTCCGAGGCGAAAGTGCCCTTCATCCTGAGCGTGCCGCTGAACGACGAGTACAAGCTCAAGGCCGGCGCCAGCACGTTGAAAAGCTACCAGATTTTCGAATACGCGCTGAACGGCGCGCTCAACTGAACATGAATGTGCGCGCCAAGGATGGGGTTGCGCCGCGCCGGGAGGCGATGCGCATCGCCGGGGAGAAGGTCCACGCCGAGCGCGTGATCGAGATCCGCCATCCCGCCAGCGGCCGAACGATCGCCACAGTGCCCAAGGCGACGTTGGAGGACGTGCGGCGGGCATTCCGTATCGCGAAGCAGTACAAGGCGAAACTCACGCGCCACGAGCGTTACAGGATACTGATGCGTGCGGGCGACATCATCGCCGCGCGCAAGGACGAGGTCGCGCGCCTGATCACGCTCGAATCCGGACTGTGCCTCAAGGACACGTTGTACGAAGTGGGGCGCGCTTCCGACGTGCTGCTGTTCGCGGCACAGCAGGCGCTGGTGGACGACGGGCAGATATTTTCCTGCGACCTCACGCACCACGGCAAGAGCCGCCGCGTCTACACCGTGCGCGAGCCGCTGCTGGGCGCGATCTCGGCGATCACGCCCTTCAACCATCCGCTCAACCAGGTGATCCACAAGGTCGCGCCTTCGGTGGCCACCAATAACCGCATGGTGCTCAAGCCTTCGGAGAAGACGCCGCTCGCCGCGTTGCTGCTCGCAGACGTGCTCTACGAAGCCGGCCTGCCGCCCGAGATGCTGTCGGTGATCACCGGCGACCCGCAGGAGATCGCGGACGAAATGCTCACCAGCCCGGACGCCGACATGGTGACGTTCACGGGCGGCGTCGCGATCGGCAAGTACATCGCAGGCAAGGCGGTCTACAAGCGCCAGATCCTCGAGCTCGGCGGCAACGACCCGCTGGTGGTGATGGACGATGCCGACGTGGAGAAGGCTGCGGAACTCGCGGCGAACGGCTCCTACAAGAATTCCGGGCAGCGCTGCACCGCGGTGAAACGGATCCTGGTTCACGAAAAAATTGCTTCTGAATTCACGGAAATTTTCGTTCAAAAGACAAAACAATGGTCGTACGGCGATCCTTTCGACCCGAAAGTCGACATGGGTACGGTGATCGACGAGGCGTCCGCGCAGCGCTTCGAGAAGCTGGTGAATGACGCGGTCGCGCAGGGTGCGCGCCTGCTGGCGGGCAACAAGCGCAACGGCGCGCTGTATTCGCCCACGGTGATCGACCGGGTGGATGCACAGATGGAAGTGGTGAAATACGAGACCTTCGGTCCGGTGTCGCCGGTCATGACCTTCAAGAGCGTGGACGAGGCGATCGCGCAGGCGAACTCGACGCCTTACGGCCTGTCGTCCGGCGTCTGTACCAACCGGATGGACGACATCATGCGCTTCGTCAGGGAGCTGCAGGTCGGCAGCGTCAACATCTGGGAAGTGCCGGGCTACCGGCTGGAGGTGACGCCCTTTGGCGGCATCAAGGATTCCGGCCTCGGCTACAAGGAAGGCGTGCAGGAGAGCTGCAAGAGCTTCACCAACGTCAAGTCCTACTCCATCCCCTGGTGATGCGAAGCTAGATGCAGACGCTCATCAGCATCCTCGCCGGCGTTGCACTGCTTGTCTGGGGCACGCATATCGTGCGCTCCGGCGTGCTGCGCGTATTCGGCGGCGGCCTGCGCAAGGTTCTCTCCGACAGCGTGGCAAACCGCGGCCGCGCCTTCCTCGCGGGCCTGGGCGTGACGGCACTGGTGCAATCCTCCAGCGCGACCGCGCTGATCGTGAGTTCCTTCGCCGGCCAGAACCTGATGGCGCTCGCGCCGGCGCTGGCGGTCATGCTGGGCGCCGACGTCGGCACCAGCATGATGGTGCAGCTGTTCTCGCTCGACCTGTCCTGGCTTTCGCCGCTGGCGATCGGCGGCGGCGTGATCCTGCACCTGTCGCGCAAGGCGACGCGCGCGGGACAGATCGGCCGTATCTCCATCGGCATCGGCCTCATCATCCTCGCGCTGCAGCTGATCCTGCAGGCGGCGCGCCCCTTTACGCAGGCCGCGGGCGTAAAGGTGATTTTTGGCACGCTCACCGGCGATCCGATGCTGGACCTCCTGATCGGAGCGGTGTTCACCATGCTTGCCTGGTCGAGCCTCGCCGTGGTGCTGCTCACCGCGGCTTTCGCCGCGAGCGGCCTGATCGCGCTCAAGGTGGCGCTGTTCCTGGTACTTGGAGCGAACCTGGGCAGCGGCGTGCTCGCGCTGCTCGCCACCTCGGGCGCCAGCCCGGCCGGACGGCGCGTGGCGGTCGGCAATCTTGCCTTCAAGGTGGTCGGCTGCGCCCTGACGGTCGCGTTTCTCGGCCACATCGAAGGCGCGCTCGCCTGGCTGGATCCGGACCCGCAGCGGCTAGTGGTGAATTTCCATACCGCGTTCAACGTGCTGCTGGCCGCGGCATTCATTTTCCTCACGGAGCCGGCGGCGCGGCTCGTGACGCGCCTGATCCCGGACGATACCGAGAAGGCCGCCGCGGCGCGCCCGAAAAACCTCGATCCGGCGGCACTGGAAACACCCGCGCTCGCGCTCGCCAATGCAGCCCGCGAGGCGCTGCGCATCGGCGACATCGTCGAGAAGATGCTGGGCGGCATGCTGCAGGCGGTGCGCACGAACGACGGCAGGCTTGCGCGCGAGGTCAAGCGCATGGACGACGCCGTGGATGACCTCTACTCCTCGATCAAGTTCTACCTGACGCAGATCAGCCGCGAGGCGCTGGAAGAACGCGAGAGCCGGCGCTGGGCCGAGATCATGTCCTTCACTATCAACCTGGAGCACGTCGGCGACATCGTCGAGCATATCGTGGATGATCTGGAGGAAAAGAAGATCTCCAAGGGACGGTCGTTCTCCGCCGCCGGCATGAAGGAGATCGAGGAACTGCACGCCCGGCTCATGTCCACGCTGCGCCTGGCGTTGAATGTGTTCCTGAACGGCGACCTGAAAGGTGCGCAGATGCTGATCGCGCAGAAGGCCGAATTCCGCGACCTGGAGCGCGCCTATGCCGGCACGCACCTCGACCGGCTTGCCTGGCAGACGCCGGAATCCATCGAGACCAGCTCCCTGCACCTGGACATCATCAACGAGTTCAAGCGCATCAACTCGCATTTCTGCGCCATCGCCTACCCGATCCTCGAGGAGGCCGGCGTGCTCACGCGCACCCGCCTGCGCGAGGAACCGGGCAACGGCGCGGAGCAACCCGCTGTCACGCGGCCGCGCAATGCCTGATCTTTCCGCAGAGGGCGACGTCAACCTGTCGCCGCGCCGGAAACGCTGGGAGGCGGAGCAGCTTGGGCCGGCGACGCGCAAGCTGCTCGCCGAGGACGCAAAGCATTTCCTGCACCAGTCGCTTTCCACGCCCTGCTTCAACGCGCTTAAATCCGCCAAGGGCATTTGGCTGGAAGACGTCGAAGGCCGGCGCACCATGGACTTCCACGGCAACAACGTCCACCAGGTCGGCCACGGCCATCCAAAAGTGCTGGCGGCCGTCAAGCGTCAGCTCGATACGCTGCCGTTCTCGCCGCGCCGGTTCACCAACGACGCCGCCGTCGACCTGGCGCGCCGGCTCTCGGTCCTCACCAACGGTGCCCTCGGCAAGGCGCTGTTCGCGCCGGGCGGCGCAGAAGCGATCAGCATGGCGCTGAAGCTCGCGCGCGCCGCGACCGGCCGCCACAAGACGGTGTCCATGTGGGACTCCTTTCACGGCGCGACGCTGGATGCGATCTCTCTGGGCGGCGAAGCGGTCTTTCGCCGAGGCATCGGCCCGCTGCTGCCGGGAACGGAACACGCGCCGCCCTGCGACCCGGGCGCTTGCCTCTACGGCTGCAACGGCGCCTGCAATGCGCGCTGCGCCGACTATGTCGAGTACATCCTCGAGAAGGAGGGCGACGTGGCGGCCGTGGTGGTGGAGACGGTGCGCTGCACCGACGTGCAGATTCCGCCGCGCGCCTATTACGAGACGCTGCGGCGCGCCTGCGACCGCCACGGCGCGCTGCTGATCCTGGACGAGATACCGATCTGCCTCGGGCGTACCGGCCGAATGTTCGCGTTCGAGCACTACGGCATCGTTCCGGACATGGCAGTGATCGGCAAAGGGCTTGGCGGCGGCGTATTCCCGATGGCGGCGCTGCTCGCGCGCAGCGGACTCGATGTCGCCGGGAACGGGGCGCTCGGGCATTTCACGCACGAGAAAAGTTCGCTCGGTTGCGCGGCGGGTCTCGCGACGCTGGATGTGATCGCGGAGGAACGGTTGCTGCAGCGCTCCACCGATCTGGGCGCGCGCGCCCTCGCGTGGCTCAATGCGATGAAGGCGCGCCAACCGCATGTCGCCGGCGTGCGCGGCATCGGCCTGCTGCTCGGCGTGGAACTGGATTCCCCCGCGCTGGCCGAAGACGTGCTCTACCGCTGCCTCGCGAAGGGCCTGTCGTTCAAGATCGGGCAGGGCAATGTGATCAACCTTTCGCCGCCGTTGGTTATCGAGGAGGCGGATCTGGACAAGGCGCTGGCGATCGTCGAAGCAGCGATCGCAGAGTCGGTCGCAACCCTACTTTGACCACTGCAAATCCTTTCCTCGTCGAGGTCGGCCGTGGCACGCTCGTCGAATCGCGCCATCGCGGATCGATCGCGGTCGTCGATGTCTCCGGCGCGCTCGTCTTCTCGCTGGGCGAACTGGAGACGCCGGTTTTTCCAAGGTCGGCAGTGAAGTCCTTCCAGGCGCTGGTGATGGTGGAGTCGGGAGCGCCCGAGCGCTACAAGCTGGGGAACGAGGACCTCGCGCTCGCCTGTGCCTCGCACGGCGGCGAACCGGCGCATGTCGAAGGCGCGGCGCGCATGCTGGCCCGCGCGGGTCTGGACGCCACGGCGCTGGCCTGCGGCGTGCACTGGCCTTCGCACCAGGCGTCTGCGCAGGCGCTGGCGCGCTCCGGCGGACGGGCCACCGCGCTGCATAACAATTGCTCGGGCAAGCACGCGGGATTCGTCTGCGCGGCCTGCGCGCTCGGCGTTGATCATCGCGGCTATGAAACGCCCGGCCATCCGGTGCAGCGCGCGGTCAAGGCGGCGATGGAAAACGTCGCCGGCGTAGCAATTCCGGATGCGCTCCGCGCGACGGACGGATGTTCGGTGCCAACCTGGGCGTTGCCGCTCACGGCCCTGGCGCGCGCGTTTGCCCGCTATGCAACCGGACAGGGCCTCGCGCCGGAACGGGCCAGGGCGGCGCGCCGCCTGATGGCCGCCTGCGCCGCGCATCCCTGGCAGGTCGCAGGCACCGGACGGTTCTGCACCCGCGTGATGGAGCATTTCCGCGAGCGCGTATTCGTGAAGACGGGTGCGGAAGGGGTGTTCTGCGGCGCGATCCCGTCCGCGGGTGTCGGCATCGCGATCAAATGCGACGATGGCGCCGCGCGTGCCGCCGAGGTCGTGATGGCCGCGATGATCGCGCGCTTCCTGCCGCTGGACGACGCCGACCGGCTGGCGCTGGAACCCTTGCTGCGCCCGGTGCTGCGCAACTGGAACGGCATCGAAGTCGGTACCATCGCGCCGGCAAAGGGCCTGCTGCCCGGTGCCTGAACTCAGTCCGGGCGTCACGCTGGCGGTGCTGGGCGCGGCGCTGCTGCACGCGGCCTGGAATGCGATGCTCAAGGGTGGTCGCGACACGATGCTCGACATGGCGATTGTGGTGGCGTGCAGCGCGCTGGTCGTGGTGCCGCTGCTGCCGTTCATACCGCTGCCCGCGCCCGAGAGCTGGCCGTATATCGGCGCCTCGATCGTGATCCACATCGGTTACTACACCGCACTGGTTGGCACGTACCGCGCCGGCGACCTGTCGCACGGCTACCCGCTCATGCGCGGCGTGGCGCCGCTGCTGGTCGCCGGCTTCGGCGCCGCGGTGCTGGGCGAGCTGCCCGGCGTCTGGATGTGGCTCGGCATCCTGCTCATCTCGGGCGGCGTGACGGGCATCGCCTTCGTGGGCGGCGCATCGTTCCTGCACAACCGGCGCGCCACCGGATGGGCGCTGGCCAACGCCGCGCTGATTGCGGCGTACACGCTGGTGGACGGCACGGGCGTGCGGCTGGCGGGCTCCACCGCGAGCTACGCCGCATGGATGTTCTTTCTTGATGGCATTCCCTACGTCCTGATCGTTGCCTGGCTGCGCGGTGCCGATCTCCTCACCTACGCGCGCAGCCACTGGCGCCGGGGATTGCTGGGCGGCACCTTCTCGGTCGCGGCCTACGTGATCGCGCTCTGGGCCATGACGCGCGCGCCGATCGCCGCGGTGGCGGCGCTGCGCGAGACCTCGGTGATCTTCGCCGCGGTACTGGGCACCTGGTTTCTGAAGGAATCCTTCGGCCGCGCGCGCATGGCGGGCGCAGCCTCGGTCGTCCTCGGCATCGTGTTCCTTAAATTTTGAGCCAGGCCACGAAAAGCGCGGAAATCGTCATCGTCGGCGGCGGCATCGCCGGCGTGAGCGTCGCCTATCACCTCGCGAAACTGGGCCGCAGGGACATCCTCCTGCTGGAGCAGGGCACGCTGACCTGCGGCACCACCTGGCACGCGGCGGGGCTGGTGGGCCAGATGCGGCCCAACCGCTCGATGACGCGCATGAGCCAGTACGGCATCCAGCTCTACGCCACGCTCGAAGCGGAAACCGGTCTGGCTACGGGGTGGAAGCAGTGTGGCAGCGTCAACGTGGCGCGCACCCCGGAGCGCTGGATCGTCTACCAGCGCCAGGCGGCGATGGCGCGCAGCTTCGGCATCGAGGTGCATCTCATCACGCCGCGCGAAGCGGCGGAAAAGTGGCCGCTCCTGCGCACCGAAGACCTGCAGGGCGCGCTCTGGTTCCCGCAGGACGGCAAGGCGAATCCCGCGGATCTCACGCAATCGCTCGCCAAGGGCGCGCGCAACCTGGGGGTGAAGATCGTGCAGGGTGTGAAGGTAACGGGTGTGGTTTTAAACAATAAAAGCATTTCAGGAATAGAGACGAGCGAAGGCAACATCGCTTGCGAAATCCTCGTCAATTGCACCGGGCAATGGGCGCGGGCGTTCGGCGCACTGGCGGGTGTCAACGTGCCGCTGCATTCGGCGGAGCATTTCTACATCGTCACCGAGCGCATCGCGGGCGTGCATCCGATGCTGCCGGTGATGCGCGATCCGGACGGCTTTATTTACTTCAAGGAGGAAGTCGGCGGCTTGCTGATGGGCGGCTTCGAGCCCAAGGCCAAGCCCTGGGGCATGGCCGGCATCCCGGAGAAGTTCGAGTTCCAGCTGCTGCCCGAGGACTGGGACCAGTTCGAGCCGCTGATGACGAACGCCATCCACCGGGTGCCGGCGTTGGAGCAGGCAGGTGTGAAGACGCTACTCAACGGTCCCGAAAGCTTCACGCCGGACGGCAATTTCATCCTCGGCGAGGCGCCCGAGGTGCGCAATTATTTCGTCGCCGCGGGATTCAATTCCGCCGGCATCGCCAACGGCGGCGGCGCGGGCAAGCTGCTCGCCGAATGGATCGTCGGCGGCGAAGCGCCCATGGACCTCTTCGAAGTGGACATCCGGCGCTTTGGCGACTACGCCGCCGGCGGCGGCTGGCTGATGGCGCGCACGGTCGAGACACTGGGGCTGCACTACGCGATGCGCTGGCCGCGGCAGGAACTGGAATCGGGCCGGCCCCTGCGCACATCGCCGCTTTACGGGCGCCTGAAAGCGAAGGGCGCGCAGTTCGGCTCCAAGATGGGCTGGGAAAGGGCCAACTGGTTCGGCCCACCGGTGAGCTACACGCTCGGCAGGCCCAACTGGCTCGAATCGATGGTCGAAGAGCAAAAGGCCGTGCGGCACGCGGCGGGCGTTTTCGACCAGACTTCCTTCGGCAAGCTCAGGGTCACCGGCCGCGACGCGGAGGCATTGCTCGAACGGGTGTGCGCCAATCGCATAGGCGCATTGACCTATACCGCGATGCTCAATCGCAAAGGCGGTTTCGAAAGCGACATCACCGTCCAGCGCCTGGGCGAGCGCGAGTTCTTCATCGTCACCGGCTCGGCGCAGCCCGTGCGCGATCTTGCGTGGCTACAGCGCCACGTGGCCGAAGGCGAGGAAGTCCGGATCGCGGACGTGACTGACCAATGGTCCGTCCTCTCGGTGCTCGGTCCGAAGGCGGCAGCCGTACTCGCGGGGATTTCGCTCAAGGAAGGAACGCGTGCGGTACCGGCCTCGTACGTCGGCGGTCCGGGCTGGGAGCTGTACGTGCCGGTGGCGGACGCCGCTGCGCTGTACGACCGGCTTGTGGCCGCAGGCGCGAGGGATTGCGGCTACTACACGCTCGATGCGCTGCGCATCGAGGCCGGCCGGCGTGCATTCGGCGCCGAGTTGTCGCCGGATTGCACGCCCTACGAAGCGGGCCTTGGCTATGCCGTGAAGCTGGACAAGCCGGCCGGATTCATCGGCCGCGAAGCGCTGCGTGCCGCGCCGCGCGGTGAATTGACGAAACGGCTGCTGATCTTCACCTTTCCGGCAACCGAACTCTTCGCCTGGGGTGGCGAGCCGATCCTGCGCGAGGGCGCGCCGGTGGGCGAATTGACATCGGTCGGCTACAGCGGCGCGCTGGATCAGATGGTCGGCATGGGTTTCGTCCATGGCGCGAAGCCTGAACGCGCGGAGCAGCTTCTCGCCAGCCGCTATGAGATCGAGGTTTCCGGGTTGAAAATCGTCGCGCGCGCGAGCGTGAAAGCGCCGTGGCCCGGATAGTCCGCACCGACCGCGAGCTGGAAATGCCGCAGCTGGATGCGGCGCTGCGCGCGGCGGGACATGAACTCGTGCTGCTGGCGGATGGCGTGTACGAGTGGGAACTCGCGGATGCGCTGCGCGACGCCGAGCTCCTGCTCATGTGCTACACGCCGGTCACGGCAAGCGTCATCGAGTCTGCCGCGATCCTCAAGGGAATCGTAAAGTACGGCGTCGGCATCGACGCGATCGATATCGCGGCCGCGGGCAAGCGTGGCATTCCGGTGGTGAATGTGCCGGAGTACGCCGAGGAAACGGTCGCCGAGGGCGCATTTGCCCTGCTGATTGCGCTGGCGAAGAAGCTGAAACCCATCCAGCGCGAGATGGACGCGAAAGGCTGGGCCTGGCCGACGTCGCAATGGATGGGCGCCGATCTTGCCGGCAAGACGCTCGGGCTGGTCGGCGTCGGGCGCATCGGCTCGAACATGGCGCGCATGGCGCAGGGATTCCGGATGCGGGTATTGGGTTTCGATCCTTACGCTTCATTTGATTCTTTCATTGAACGTCAAGAAGACCTGCGGCATATGCTCGCTGAGTCCGACTTCGTTTCGATCCACTGCGTGCTGAATCCGGAAACCCGCCATCTCGTTGGTGAAGCGGAACTGAAGGCGATGAAGGCTTCGGCGTTCCTCGTCAACGTCTCGCGTGGCGCGATCGTCGATGAAACCGCGCTGCTGCGCGCGTTGCGGGAAAAGCGCATCGCCGGCGCGGCGCTGGACGTCTACGCACAGGAACCGCTGGAGAAGGCGGGGCATCCCTTGAGCGCGCTCTTTGCGATGGATAACGTCATCCTGTCGCCGCACCTCACCTTCTACACGCGGGAAGCGATGGCGCGCCTGGAGGCCGAAACGCTCGAGCGCTGCGGCGAGATCCTCGACGGCCGGCCGGTGCTCGTTAAATCGACCGATCCGCGCCTGCGCGCGCAGCGCAAAGGGGTGCGATTTCCGGATTCTTGACCTCTAATGAGCCGGGCCAGGTCAGTCAGGGAGATCCAGCGCAATGCGCAACGCACGATTGAGCGCGGCGATCTTCTGCGGCGGCAGTGAGCCCACGTAGTCGGTAAGCGCCGGTTTCGGCAGGCTCACCACTTCATCGCAATGAACGCTACTTTCGTGCGTAAGCCCCTCGCTGACGCCGACCGGCACTTGCGTTGCCAGGCCATCGTAGACAGTGTAGATGGGCGCGCACATGACGGTCGAATAGCGTGAATCGATGAGCACTTGCCTGCTGACGACGATAAAGACCCGGGATCGCCTCGGGTCGCGGCGCGACGGGTGCCTGACGCGATACAACTCGCCGCGCTTCAAACCGGAATCTGGTAGCCGAGCACGTCGCTCGCTTCGCGGTTTAGTCTGGCGGCGCGCCGGTTTATGATTGCCAGATCACGCAGATTCTCCTGTTTTCGCACCAAGGCGAGAATGTAGCCGCGTACCGCGGTCTCGATAAAATCGGAGCGGTTCGCGTTCTTGCCGGCGTGCCGGTCGATCTCGGCGAGCAAGGTGTCGGAGAGGGTCACCGAAGTCTTTATTTTCATACCACCAATATACCACCTTGAAACGAGCTTCGCTATCGAGCCTATGTTGACTGATGAAATGTGCGCACGGCTGCGCGCGGCGCGGGACTTCCGGCCGGAGCGCTATTTGCCGCTGGTACTGGGTACGCACGCGATCGGCTGGGTGCGCCGCGGGTTGGCCGACCGGTTGCGCGTGTGGCCGGAGATTTTCGAATTTTCAGACAAAAGGATTTTTCTCAAACAACGTGGAGAACAGGATCTTACTTCCATCTTCAAGGAGGTCGCCCGGTCCTTGCAACGCGACGGCGCGATTCAGGGCTGGCGCGGCGAAACCTATGCCGTAAGCGCGAAACCCGGTGGCGCGCCGCTGTTTCATCTCGAGCGCGCGGCGATGCGGTTTTTCGGACTGACTTCCGCGGCAGCCCATCTCAACGGCTTCTTCCTGCGCGATGAAAATCCAGCCATTTGCATCGCGCGCCGCGCGGCGACGAAGGCAATTGACCCCGGCATGCTCGATACGCTGGTCGGCGGCGGCGTGCCCTCCGGCGAAGACGCGTGGGGCACCCTGCTGCGCGAGTGCGGCGAGGAAGCGTGCATACCCATCGCACTCGCGGCACAAGCGCGGCCGGCGGGCCTGTTGCGCGTGCGCCGCGAGGTCCCCGGGGGCCTGCATAGCGAGATCCTGCACGTGCACGACCTCGCGCTGCCGGTCGGCTTCGTGCCGCGCAACCAGGATGGCGAAGTGAGCGAATTCCTCACGCTCGAACCGGCGGCACTGCTCGAGCGCATCGCGCGCGGGGAAATGACCGTCGAAGCGGGGCTGTTGGCGGCGGATTTTGCCCTGCGGCACGGATTCCTCGAGGATGCCGGCGGCGCGATCGGCAAGGCGATCGAACCCAGCCGCGTCCCTACACCGACCTGAGGTGCCAGGCCTTCGGGCGCGTGAAGGTCTGGATGCCGTAGGTGGAAAGC
>JBDTRO010000103.1:0-12489 GCA_039931635.1 Betaproteobacteria bacterium
TCCGCGGTCGAACTCGTGGATCGCACCATGATCGGCCTTGCGCGCGACATCGCCGCGTTCCGCAAGACGGTGGATGCGTACATCAAAGGCGACCCGGACGCCATCCTGCTGGTGGAATTCTCCGGGGACGAAGATCAGACCCGCAAACTAAAACAGCTGGTCCAGCTCATGGGAGATCTCGGCCTGCCCGGCAGCGTGGTTGAAATTACCGACGCCGGCCAGCAGAAGCAACTGTGGGAAGTGCGCAAGGCGGGCTTGAATATCATGATGTCGATGAAAGGCGACGGCAAGCCCGTGTCCTTCATCGAGGACTGCGCGGTACCGCTGGAACATCTGGCCGAGTACACAGACCGACTCACGCAGGTGTTCGAAAAGCACGGTACGCAAGGTACCTGGTACGCCCATGCGTCCGTTGGGACGTTGCATGTGCGGCCGATTCTCGACATGCGCCGCGATGGCGCGAAAAAAATGCGCGCCATTGCCGAAGAGGCTTGCGCCATGGTCAGGCAGTACAAAGGCGCCTATTCGGGCGAGCATGGCGATGGCCTGGTGCGTTCAGAATGGATTGCGCCATTCTTCGGCCCGCGTCTTACGGCGGCGCTGAGCGAGATCAAATCTCTGCTCGATCCGCGCGGGCTCATGAATCCCGGCAAGATCGTCGCGCCATCGAAGATGGACGACAAGTCACTGTTCCGGTTCAAGCCGGGCTATGAAAGCAAGCCGCCGCCACAGGCGCTGGATTGGTCGGAGTGGGGCGGACTGGATAAAGCCGTCGAGATGTGCAACAACAACGGCCATTGCCGCAAATTCGACGCTGGCACCATGTGCCCCTCGTTCAGGGTCACGCAGGACGAGAAGCACTTGACCCGCGGCAGGGCAAATACTTTCCGCCTGGCGCTGTCCGGGCAACTGGGTCCGGACTCCGACGAGCTGGTGAAAGAAGCGCTCGAATTGTGCGTCTCGTGCAAAGGCTGCAAGCGCGAATGTCCGACCGGCGTCGACATGGCGCGGATGAAAATCGAGTTCCTTGCCCACTACCGCAAAAGCCACGGCCTGACATTGCGCGACCGCGCCGTGGCCTACCTTCCGCGTTACGCCCGGTTTGCGGCGGCCGTCGCGCCGCTTTCGAACCTGGGCATGCGGATGTTCGGCGGCCTTGCCGGATTCACGGCCAAGCGCCCGCTCCCCGCCTGGCGGCGCGATCACTTCATCGACCGGGCCTGGGCAAAGAGCGGCGCGCGCGAAGTAGTGCTTCTCGTCGATACCTTCAATCGCTACTTCGAGCCCGGCAACGTGCGCGCGGCGATCCGCGTCCTTCAGGCGGCTGGCTATCGCGTGCACGCGGCGGATCCGGTCGAAGGCAGCCGACCGCTTTGTTGCGGCCGCACCTTTCTGTCCGCGGGCCTGGTTGACGAGGCGCGGGCTGAATCAAAGCGTGTGCTCGATGCGCTGAATCCGTGGCTGGCGCACGGTGTCCCGGTCATCGGGCTCGAACCTTCCTGCCTGCTTACATTGCGTGACGAGTACGGCGTCCTTCTCCCCGGATCCGAGGCGCTGGCGAAGAACGCCTTCCTGTTCGAGGAATTCCTCGCAATAGAATCAACCGCTGGCCGCCTCGACCTGAAGCTGCGGCCGCTCGCGAACAATGCCCTGCTGCACGGCCACTGCCATCAGAAGGCCTTCGCGGTCATGGGCGCGGTCGAACAAGTTCTGCGCCTCGTTCCCGGACTGAACGTCAGGACGATCGAGTCGTCATGCTGCGGCATGGCGGGGAGTTTCGGCTACGAGGCGGAGCATTACGACATCTCGATGAAAATGGGCGAGGCAAGCCTGCTGCCCGCAGTGCGCCACGCGTCGGCCGACACATTGATTGTCGCCGATGGTACGAGTTGCCGCCACCAGATCGAGCATGGCGCGAAGCGGGAAGCGTTGCACGTCGCGAGAATTCTGGAACGGGCTCTGGCCTAGGACGCGGCCAACGCCGCCATCACCATGGAAACCGTGAAAATGGAAAGCGCTGTCGACAATACGGCGCTGCACGAGGTTTCAACTTCCAGCAGCTTGTAGCGTTGCGCCAGCACGAACGCCGTCGCGCCCAGCGGCAAGCTGGCGCCAACCACCGCAACCTTGGCCCAAAGCGGGTCCACCGCAGGCAAACCGTAGAAGACTCCGGCAGCAATCAGCGGATGAAGCACCAGCTTGAGGCCAACGCCGGGCCAGGCGGCCGCCATGCCTTCGCGCATGGATTGGCGCGAAACGAAAAGGCCTAGCGCGAAGAGGGCGCCGGGTCCGGCAGCGGCCGCCAGCAGGTCGGCAAATCGCGTCACCGGCACCGGCAGCGTTACGGTCGCCGCCACGAGCGCGATTGCGAGCGCAATGGGCCAGATCAGCGGGCTGCGTGCCGTTCCGAGCAACGCCAGAGTGATGCCTTTGCCATGCGTGGAGTGCTTGCGATCGAACAGTTCGAGCAACGTAAGCCCGGTAGCGAACAACATGACGTTGGTTGCAACGGTCGCCACCGCCGCCGGGAGCGCGGCCTGCGGGCCATAGGCGACCGTGACCAGCGGAATGCCGAGGTAGCCCGTATTGCTGAAGGACGCATTGAGCGCTCGCAGGCTGTGTTCCTGCGGTGTGCCGCCCGTGACCAGCGCCGAGAGCGCAAATCCCGCCACCGCGCAGGCCAGAGTCGCCACCACTACGCCGGAAAGAAACGGCAGATTAAAAATCTGATCGAGCGAGCCGCGCACGACGGCAGCAAAAAGCATCGCCGGCAGTGCGAAGTAGTACACGAACTGGTTCAGCGCGTCACTGGATTCGGCGCCCACCAGCCGCATGCGTCCCGCAGCCCAACCACAGAGCACCAGGCCGAAGACCGGGATTACGGCCGAGACGATCGAATCCAGAGGAGGATCCCCACCACGATCATTGGCAATGAAAGCCACTGGCCCATCGACAGGCCAAAGGCGAGGAAACCCAGGAACGAATCGGGCTCGCGCGCGAATTCTCCGATAAATCGGAATGAACCGTAGCCGACCAGGAACAGGGCAGAAACCTGCATTCTTGGCCTCGGTCGCGATGAAAACCACCATAGCAGCGCGAATAGTGCGAAGCCCTCGAGCGCCATCTGATACAGCTGCGAAGGATGGCGCGGCAGCGCTCCGGCACCCCGAAATACCATGCCCCAGGGGACATCGGTGGCGCGGCCCCAGAGTTCTCCGTTGATGAAATTGCCGAGGCGGCCCGCGCCCAGGCCGATTGGCACCAGCGGCGCGACGAAGTCCATCAGGTCCCACCAGTTGATGCGCTGGCGCCATGCGACAAAGGCCATGGCGGCAAGTACGCCCAGAAAGCCGCCGTGGAAGGACATGCCGCCCTGCCAGATGGCGAAAACCTCCAGCGGATGCGAAAGGTAGTAGTCGGGTTTGTAAAACAGCACGTAACCCAGTCGCCCGCCGAGAATCACCCCTACGATGCCCGCGAAGAGCAGGTCGTCCAGCTGCTCGCGCGTAACTGGTGCGCGCGCTGCATGGATGCGGTGCGTGCCGAGCCACCAGAAGGAAGCGAATGCGAGCAGGTACATGAGCCCGTACCAGCGCACGGCAAGCGGGCCGAGCGAGAAGACCACCGGATCGAATTGCGGATGTGTCAGCATGGCTCCAGCCGCAGATTAACGCGCAATCCTGCGTGCGTGCTGCACGAACTCCCGCGCGGCGGCGCTGCCGAGGGCGCCGCTGCGCCATGCAAGCCACAGATCCAGCCGCGGGTGCGCATCGGCAATCTCACGGTAGGAGACGCCGCGCCGGCCAAGATTCGCGACCGAGGCGGGTACGATGGCGACCCCCATGCCGCTCGAGACGAGGCTGACGACGGTCTGCATCTGGATTGCCTCCTGCGCGACGCGCGGCGCGAACCCGGCGCGTGTTGCCAGCGCGGCAACGATGTCGTGCAGGCCGGGCGCAATCTCGCGCGGCGCCATGACGAACGCCTCCGAGGCAAGCACTTTCATCGCGACCGGCCCGCGCAGGCGCGCCAGCCGGTGGCGCGATGGCAGGGCGACGACGAACCGTTCTCTCTGCACGACAATGTGTTCCAGGTCCGCGCCGGCCACCGGCGGCAGCAACAGGCCGAAATCCAGTTCGCCCGCCGCCAGTGCCGCGGCCTGGTCCGGAGACAGCATCTCGCGCAGGGCGAGCGCGACCCCGGGACGCGCTGCCTTGTAGGTCTTGAGCAGATTTGGCAATACGCCGTAGTCCGCAAGCGAGACGAATCCCAGACGCAATCGTCCGCCGCCGGCCGCCATGCGCCCCACTTCCAGTACGACGTGCTCCAGTTGCGCCAGCAGGCGCCGGGCTTCCTCCAGGAAGCGGTCGCCCTCGGGCGTGAGTTCCACTTTCCGTCGCGTGCGCGCGAGCAACGTCGCGCCGAGCCGCAGTTCGAGATCCCGGATCGAACGCGACAGGGGCGGTTGCGACATGTGCAGCGCGGCGGCAGCGCGGCCGAAATGCAGCCGCTCGGCAACCGCGACGAAATGGCGCAACTGGCGCAGATCGGGCATTTTCATACCCAGAGAGTATCAATAACTGCCTTGCATTGTATTGGATTGCAATACAGCCCCTGGCTTAGACTCGCGACTCCTGAGGAGATAATCATGACGACCCCGACCAACCGCCGTTCCAAGCTGATCACCCACGGCCCGGCCCGCTCCCCCAATCGTGCCATGCTGCGCGCGGTCGGTTTTGGCGACGGAGATTTCGAGAAACCGATCATCGGCGTGGCCAACGGACACTCGACCATGAATCCGTGCAACGCCGGCATCCAGCCGCTGGTCGACAGCGCCATCGCGGCGCTGCATGCGGCGGGTGCCAAGCCGCAGGTGTTCGGCGTACCGACGGTAACCGACGGCATCGGCATGGGCACGGAGGCGATGAAATATTCGCTGGTGTCGCGGGAAGTGATCGCCGATGCGATCGAGACTTCGGTCAATGGCCAGGCCATGGACGGCGCGCTGGTGGTCGGCGGCTGCGACAAGAACATGCCAGGCGGCATGATGGCGTTGGCGCGGATGAATGTGCCGGGTATCTATGTCTACGGCGGCACCATCAAGCCTGGCAAGTGGAAAGGGCAGGATCTCACCGTCGTCTCGGTGTTTGAGGCGGTTGGCGCCTTCAATGCGGGCCGCATGAGTCAGGAGGATTTCATCGGCATCGAGAAGAATGCCTGTCCATCGGTGGGTGCTTGCGGCGGCATGTTCACAGCAAACACAATGTCGTCGTCGTTCGAAGCCCTCGGCATGAGCCTGCTCGGTTCCTCGCAGATGGCGGCGCCGGACGCGGAAAAGGCGGATTCCGCCGCCGAATCGGCGAAGGTCCTGGTCGAAGCGGTCCGCCGGGACCTCAAGCCACGCGACATCATCACGCGCAAATCCGTCGAAAACGCGATCGCGCTCGTGATGGCCACCGGCGGCTCGACCAACGCAGTGCTGCACTACCTGGCGATCGCTTCCGCGGCCGGCGTCAAGTGGACGATCGACGACTTCGAGCGCGTGCGCCGCAAGGTTCCGGTGCTGTGCGACCTGAAACCCTCGGGGCGGTATGTCGCGGTGGATTTCCATCGCGCCGGAGGAGTGCCTCAAGTGCTCAAAATCCTGCTGGCCAATGGCGTCCTGCATGGCGAATGCATGACCATCCACGGCAAGACCATGGCGGCGATGCTGAAAGATATTCCCGCGGAGCCGCGCAAGGACCAGGATGTGATCCGGCCTTGGTCCAGGCCGATCTACAAGCAGGGCCACCTGGCGATCCTGAAAGGCAACCTCGCCACCGAAGGCTGCGTGGCGAAAATTACCGGCCTGAAGAAAATCTCGATCACCGGGCCGGCACGCGTATTCGATTCCGAGCCGGATGCGATGAAGTCGATCCTCGCCAAGAAAATCAGGCCCGGTGATGTGCTGGTGATCCGCTACGAAGGTCCGAAAGGCGGGCCCGGCATGCAGGAGATGCTGGCGCCGACATCCGCCCTGATCGGGCAGGGTCTGGGCGAATCGGTAGGGCTGCTCACCGACGGGCGCTTCTCCGGCGGGACCTGGGGCATGGTGGTGGGCCATGTCGCGCCCGAGGCCTATGTCGGCGGCACCATCGCGCTAGTGAAGGAAGGCGACTCGATCACCATCGATGCGAAAAAGCTGCGGCTGCAGCTGAACGTGCCGGCGAAGGAAATCGCCGCGCGGCGCAGGAAGTGGAAAGCGCCGAAACCGCGCTACACGAAAGGGCTGCTGGCGAAATACATGCGCCTGGTTTCGACCGCCAGTATTGGCGCGATCACGGACTCAGAAACCTGAGCCGGGTTGTTTGAGGAATTCCACTTCCTCGGGCGTGCTGCTGCGCCCGAGGGCGGCATTGCGGTGGGGAAACCTGCCGAAGCGGCGGATGATGACCAGATGCGCCTCGGCCCATTTCGGCAGGTCGGCCAATTGCGGATATATCGCGATGGATTTCATCAGGGCAAGACAACGCTCCTGGTCCGCCAGAGATTCGGAGTGCTCGAATGGTAAATAGGCGAACATGCGCTCGTCGGGTGTCATCCCCTTGTCCCATGCGTTGTCGAGGATGATGCGCGCGGCATCGCGCGCCAGCGGATCCGCCGCGAACGCTTTTGGACTGCCGCGAAACATATTGCGCGCAAACTGGTCGAGTACCACGATTAGGGCAAGGCAGCTGGCAGGCGCCCGTTTCCAGCCCCCCAGCTTTTCTGCCGCGCCAAGCTCGTAGAGTGGCAAAAACCGCTGCCGAATCTTCTCGTCGAAATCCGGATTTTTCAGGAACCAGGATTTTCGGTCGCGCTCAAACCAAAACCGCAGGACTTCGGGGGCTTCCATCGGCTTCAATGGTGCCCGACACCGGCTGTCAACGGTCGAGCTTGCACCAGCGTTACTTGCAAAGAAACCGTACTGCGGTAGCATCCCTACCTCCTTACCCAACAGGAACCCCATGAAATCATTGATTCTTTCTGCCGCCATGCTGACTCTGGCTGCCGTACTGCCGGTGCAGGCGAGCGAAGAACTCGCCAAGAAGCACTTGTGCACCACCTGCCACGTGGTCAAGGGCGCCAAGACCATTGGCCCGACCTACGCGGACGTCGCCAAGAAGTACGCCGGCCAGAAGGATGCGGAGGCCAAGCTCGCCGACAAGGTTAAAAAGGGCGGGCAGGGCGTTTGGGGCCAGGTGCCCATGCCGCCCAACGCGGCCGTGCCGGATGCCGACGTCAAGACGCTGGTGAAGTGGGTCCTGTCGGTCAAATAAGCCAGGCTGGATTTGTCAGTAAATTGGGCCGGTTAAACGGCCCTTTTCATTTCCTGTGGGATGCGTATCATTAGCGCCTTGTTTTCCCGGGAGAACCCATGAAAAGCTCGAAAATTGCATTGACGTTGGTAGCTGTTGCAGTCGGCCTGATCGGCTGCGGCAAGGAAGAACCAAAAAAACCGCCCGTCACGCAGGCTCCGCCCGCGGCGCCTTCGATTGAGATCAAGATTGGCCACGTCGGTCCGCTGACCGGTGGCATCGCCCATCTGGGCAAGGACAACGAGAACGGCGCGCGGCTTGCGATCGACGAAGCCAACGCGGCAAAGATCAAGATCGACGGCAAGGACGCGAAGTTTGTCCTCGTTGCCGAAGACGACCAGGCGGATCCGAAAGTCGGCACCACGGTGGCGCAGAAGCTCGTGGATGCCAAGGTCGCCGGCGTTGTCGGCCACCTGAATTCGGGCACTTCGATTCCGGCTTCGCCAATTTACAGCCAGGCTGGCATTCCAGTGATCTCCGGTTCGGCCACTAATCCCAAACTGACGGAGCAGGGCTTCAAGACCCAATTCCGCGTGGTCGGACGTGACGACCAGCAGGGCCCGGCGATTGCGAGCTACCTCGCAGAAACCAAGAAGCCGAAACTGGTTGCGGTCATCGACGATGCTACGGCCTACGGCGAGGGCATCGCGAACGAAGTCGAGAAAACGCTCAAGGCGGCCAACATCAAAGTTCTGCCGCGCGAGAAGGGCACGGACAAGACGACCGACTGGAAGGCGATCCTTACCAAGGTCAAGGGCAAGAACGCCGACGCGGTGTTTTACGGCGGCATGGATGCCACCGGTGGACCGCTGCTCAAGCAAGGGCGTGAACTGGGCCTCAAGGCGGTGTTCTCCTTCGGCGACGGTGCCTGCACCGACGACATGACCAAGCTCGCTGGTGCATCGGCCGAAGGGCTGCTGTGCTCGCAGGCGGGTCTCCCGCCGCAGGCTGCCGACAAGAAGTTCCTCGATGCCTACAAGAAGAAATTCAACGTCGATCCGATCCTGTACGCGCCGTTCACTTACGATGCGGCGAATCTCCTGATCGAGGCAATGAAGAGGGCGAATTCCGCCGATCCGGCGAAATATCTGCCCGAGCTCACGAAGCTCAATTTCAAGGGTGCGACCGGCAATATCGCCTTTGACGAGAAGGGTGATCGCAAGGATGCCGAGATGACGATCTTCACGATGAAGGACGGCAAGCTCGCGCCGATCGCGATCGTCAAAGGCGGCAAGACGACCGACTACGCGGAGTTCATGAAGGCCGCAGCTCCTGCACCGGCTGCTGCTCCTGCTCCCGCGGCGGAACCCGCCAAGGACGCGGCCAAGAAGTAACGCAGAGCAAGGCGATAACGGAACGGCACCTTCGGGTGCCGTTTTCGTTTAGCTTCGCGAAAAAGGGGAAACGGCAGGCATGGACATCTTCGTCCAGCAGCTGATCAACGGGCTGACGCTCGGCGCGGTGTACGCCGTCGTAGCGCTCGGCTACACGATGGTCTACGGCATCATCCAGCTGATCAATTTCGCGCATGGCGAACTGGTGATGATCGGGGCGATGGTGGCTTTCACAGTGATCAACCTGCTCGCGGCGGCAGGCATGCCGCCGCTGGCGGTGGTGCTGATCGGCACGGCGTGCGCGGTGCCGGTGTGCATGCTGGTTGGCTACTTGATGGAGCGGCTTGCCTACCGCCCCCTGCGCCAGGCGCCGCGCCTGGCCCCACTGATTTCCGCAATCGGCGTCTCGATCGTCCTGCAACACCTCGCGATGCTGGTCTGGAGCCGAAACGTGCTCGCGTTTCCACAAATCATCCCGCTCACCACCTACACGTTCGCCGGCGCGATTGTAACCGGGGTGCAGCTCACCATTCTCGGCTTGTGCTTCTCGATGATGGCAGGCCTCGCGCTGCTCGTGTACCGCACGCGGCTGGGGACGGCGATGCGCGCCACCGCGCAGAACCCGCAGGTGGCGCGGCTCATGGGCGTGGACGTCAATCGCGTCATCGCTGCCACCTTTGTCATCGGTGCGGCGCTCGGCGCGGTCGCCGGCGTGATGTTCGGCACCTACTACGGAGTAGCGCAGTACACGATGGGTTCGGTCCTGGGCCTGAAGGCGTTTGCAGCCGCCGTGCTCGGCGGTATTGGCAACGTTCCCGGCGCCATGGTTGGCGGCCTGGTTCTCGGCGTGGTCGAGGCGCTGGGCGCGGGCTATATCGGCGATATCTCCGACCTGTGCCGCTACGGGCCGCTCGCCGGAGCACTCGGCGAGCGCTGCGCCGACGGCGGCCACTTCGTGTTGTTCGGGTCGAATTACCAGGACGTGTTCGCGTTCGTCGTGCTGATCCTGGTGCTGGTATTCCGGCCTTCCGGCCTGCTGGGTGAACGGGTGGGCGACCGGGCATGAACCGCGGCAAGCTGCTTTGGCCAGGAGTCGCGCTCATCGCGGTTGCCTTGCTGTTGCTTCCGTTCGCGCTCTCCTTCGCCGGTACTGCCTGGGTGCGCATCGCCAACTTTGCAATACTGTATGTGTTGCTCGCGCTGGGCCTGAACATCGTGGTTGGCTTCGCGGGGCTGCTGGATCTGGGCTACATCGCGTTCTATGCAGTTGGTGCGTATGTCTACGCTCTGCTCGCGAGCCCCCAGTTCGGATTGCATCTGCCGTTCTGGGTGATCCTGCCGATCGGCGCCGCAGTCGCAGCGATGTTCGGCGTTATGCTCGGCGCCCCCACACTCAAGCTGCGCGGCGATTATCTTGCCATCGTCACGCTCGGTTTCGGCGAGATCGTCCGGATATTCCTGAACAACCTGTCGCAGCCCGTGAACATCACGCGCGGTCCACAGGGTATCGCCGGCATCGACCCGGTTCGCATCGGCAATGTAGATTTCTCGCGCAGCGACAGCTTGCTGGGCGTGGTGCTGAGCGGGCCGATGAAGTACTACTACCTGCTGCTGCTCTTGCTGCTCGCGATCGTGCTGATCAACCTGCGCCTGCAGAATTCGCGTATCGGCCGTGCCTGGGAGGCAATCCGCGAGGACGAAGTCGCGGCGCGCGCGATGGGTATCGATACAACCGGCATGAAGCTGCTCGCGTTCGCGATGGGCGCCAGCTTCGGCGGCGTGGGAGGCGGCATGTTCGCCGCGATGCAGGGTTTCATCTCGCCGGAAAGCTTCGTGCTGGTCGAATCGGTGATGGTGGTCTCCATGGTAGTGCTGGGCGGCATGGGAAATGTTCCGGGGGTTATTCTGGGGGCGCTGCTGCTCTCCTTTGTACCGGAAATCCTGCGCTGGACGGTTGAGCCTGTGCAACAAGCGCTCTTCGGCAAGATGCTGGTCGAGCCCGAAGTGATCCGGATGCTGATCTTCGGCCTGGCGCTGGTGCTGGTAATGCTGTTCCGGCCGGCAGGACTGCTGCCTTCCGCGGTACGTAAACGCGAATTGACCCATGACCGCGCTTCTTGAGGCGAGCGGGATCGGCAAGCGCTTCGGCGGCGTGCAGGCCCTCTCGGGCGTGTCGTTCGCTATTTCGCAAGGCGCTATCTACGGTTTGATCGGTCCGAACGGCGCGGGCAAGACGACGCTGTTCAACCTGCTGACTGGCATATACACGCCCGATGACGGGTCTTTCCGGCTCGGCGGCGAAAGCATCGCGCGGCTCAAGCCCGATCAGATCGCACGGGCGGGCATTGCGCGGACGTTCCAGAATATCCGCCTCTTCGCCAGTCTTTCCGCGCTGGAGAACGTGATGATCGGCCGACACTCGCGTACAAGGGCCGGCGTGCTAGGGGCAATTCTGCGCGACCGGAAAACGCTCGACGAGGAAAAGGATACGGAGCAGCGCGCGTTGCGGCTTCTCGAATATGTCGGTATTCGCAGCCGCGCCAATGACGCCGCGGGAAACCTGCCCTACGGCGACCAGCGGCGACTGGAGATCGCGCGCGCCCTCGCGGCCGAGCCGAAGCTGCTTGCCCTGGACGAGCCGGCGGCAGGTATGAATGCTTCGGAAACGCTGTCGCTGCGCAAGCTGCTGCAGGACATCCGCAAGGACGGGACCACGATTCTGCTCATCGAGCACGACATGCGGCTGGTGATGAATGTCTGCGATCGCGTGCTGGTGCTGGATTACGGCGAGAGGATAGCGGAAGGCACGCCTGCCGAGGTACAGCGTGATCCACGCGTGATCGAGGCGTACCTGGGGACACCCAGTGCTGCTTGAGGTCAAGGGACTTGAAGTAGGCTACGGCGGCATTCGTGCCGTAAAAGGCGTGGACTTCGAAGTCGAGGAAGGCGAACTGGTCTGTCTCATTGGCGCCAATGGCGCGGGCAAGAGCACCACGCTGCGCGCGGTCTGCGGGCTATTGGCCGCTCGAGCCGGCAGCGTCCGGTATGCGGGCGCGGACATTGCCGGCACGCCCGTCCACGAATTGCCGCGCAGGGGCCTGGTGATGGTTCCCGAGGGTCGCGGAATCTTTGCGCAACTTACAGTGGAAGAGAATCTCGCCATGGGCGCGTTCACGCGCGACGATGGCGAGATCGCACGCGACATTGAGCGCCGGTACGAGACGTTTCCGCGCCTGAAAGAACGGCGCAAGCAGACCGCGGGCACGCTTTCCGGCGGCGAGCAGCAGATGCTCGCAATGGGACGCGCGCTCATGGCGCGTCCGAAACTGCTGCTGCTGGACGAACCTTCGATGGGGCTCGCGCCGCGCCTGGTGGCGAAAATCTTCGAGATCGTGCGCGAGATTGCCAAGGAGGGCGTCACGATCCTGCTGGTGGAGCAGAATGCGCGCCTGGCGCTGGAAGTTGCCTCGCGCGGCTATGTCATGGAGTCCGGCAACATCACCCTCGCCGGGGAATCGGCGCAACTGCTGGCAGATCCGAAGGTGCGGGAGGCCTACCTCGGCGAGACTACGGCTTAGGCGGTTGCCGCGCCGTCGGCCTGCGTGGTGAAGCTGTCGGCGTAGAACTCTTCCTCGGGCAGCCTGCATTGCGCGATGAAATCGCGTTTCGCGGAATCCACCATGATCGGCACGCCGCAGGCGTAAACCTGATAGCCGGACAGATCGGGAAAATCCTGCATTGCCGCGTGATGGACGAAGCCGCTGCGGCCGCTCCAGTTGTCTTCCGGCAAGGCGTTCGAGATCACAGGGACATATTTG
>JBDTRO010000104.1:0-1659 GCA_039931635.1 Betaproteobacteria bacterium
CTCGCGCCCGGTGTTGTATTCCATCACCGTGTCGTTGTAGGCCTGGCGCGCAAACGCGATCTTGTTCTCGGTGCTTGTGAGCTCTTCCTGCACCTGCAGGATGTTCTGGTTGGCCTTCAGGTCCGGATAGGCCTCGAACACCGCCATCAGGCGCCCCATCGCGCCGCCGAGCACGCCTTCGGCCTGCGCGAGGCCCTGCATCGCCGCCGCGTCGCCGGGCGCCGCCGCGGCCTTCTGCGCCGCGCCCATCGCCGCGCCGCGCGCCGCGATCACCTTCTCGAGCGTTTCGCGCTCGTGCGTGAGATAGCCCTTGGCCGCCTCGACCAGGTTCGGGATCAGGTCGTAGCGGCGCTTCAGCTGGACGTCGATCTGCGCGAAGGAATTCTTGTAGCGGTTACGCATCGCCACCAGGCCGTTGTAGATGGCGACCGCCCAGACGACGATGGCCGCGATGACTGCAAGAAAGATCCAGAAGCCCATGATTTCTCCCCGGAAGATTTGATGCCCTGCCTACTATAGCCCATGCTCCGGGCGCGCGGCGCGGCGCGCCTGAGCGCGCCCGAGCGCCACCGCGAGCAGCAGGCACACGGCCGCGATCGGGATAGCGACCAGCGAGACGGCCTTCAATTCCATGCCCAACGAACGCAGCGCCGCGAACAGCCAGCCCCCCGCCGCGTCGGCGCCGCGCACCGCGACGATGTCGACCACGTTCTTCGCCTTGTACTTTTCGTCGCGCGCGACCACGGTGAAGAGGACCTCGCGCGCCGGGTTCGAGATCGCGAAGTTGGCGGTGCGCTGCAGGGCCTGGAAAGCGATCACCACGGCCAGCATCGGCGCCGCGGCGAGCACCGCGAATCCCGCCACAAACACGAAAGGCAGGAACGAGAGCGCCGCGCCGATACCGAAGCGTGCGATGAATTTCCCGGTCGCGAACGCCTGCACGATGAGCGTGAGCACGCCGACCGCGAGATCGACGCCGGCGAAAATGCGCGTGCGCACCGCCGGATCGTCGGAGGCAGCGGCGACGATGTTCGCCTGCTGGAAGTAGAGGAAAGTCGCGGCAACCGAGAGTAGCGACACCCAGAGCATGATGCCGGCCAGGTAAGGCGTGCGCAGCACCATCAGGATGCCATCGAACCAGCCGCCGCCGATGACATCCGCCGCGGATTTCCCGGCAGTCTTGCTTTCTCCAGCAAACGGGATTGACTCCAGCCGCCGCGCGCACAGCACCGCAATCTCGAGAAACAACGCCGCCACGATCATGAGGTTCGCTGGACCGAGCAGTTCGGCCAGCCCGATGGTCAGCGCCGGGCCCGTCAGCGAGCCGGCCGTGCCGCCTGCGGCGATGATCGCAAACAGGCGTTTGCCCTGCTCGGAGCTGTAGAGATCCGCCATGTACGACCAGAAAACCGAGACCGCGAAGAGGACGAAGACGCTGATCCAGACGAAGAATACGCGCGCCACGATCTCGCGTTCGTAGCCCAGCGTCAGCAGCAACCAGAATATCGCCAGATTGACGACAAAGAAGTGATAGACGATGGGAATGAAGCGCCGCCGCGGCAGCCGCGCCACCAGCGCGCCGTAGATCGGCACCGCCACGAGCATGGTGAGAAAGGTTGCGGTGAACAGCCACTGCAGGTTCTTCACCCCGCCCGCCAC